>JAGBBQ010000041.1 GCA_017938425.1 Clostridia bacterium
AGGAGCTTATAGCTACCTTCAAGCGCCTTGAAGAAGAGAATGAGGGTATTGTAAAGAGCGGCAGAACCCATCTTCAGGATGCGACCCCCATCAAGTTCAGCCAGGAGATCAGCGGCTGGCGCAGCTCGCTTGAGAAGGATATTGCTCTCCTTGCGCGCGCGGCAGAGCCTCTGTATGCGCTGGCGCTCGGCGGCACGGCGGTCGGCACGGGGCTGAACGCGCCCGCGGGCTTCGACACGCTCGTGGCGGAAAAGGTCGCCCATCTGACAGGGAAGCCCTTCGTTACCGCGGAGAATAAATTCCACGCTCTTACCTCGAAGGACGAGCTCGTCTTTGCGCACGGTGCGGTCAAGGCGCTCGCCTGCGATATGATGAAGATCGCAAACGATATCCGCTGGCTTGCCTCGGGGCCGCGCGTCGGCCTCGGCGAGATATTCATTCCCGAGAACGAGCCCGGCTCCTCCATTATGCCCGGCAAGGTCAATCCCACGCAATGCGAGGCGGTCACGATGGTAGCGGTGCAGGTGATGGGCA
Organism: Clostridia bacterium; assembly: GCA_017938425.1. GTDB lineage: Bacteria > Bacillota > Clostridia > Oscillospirales > CAG-272 > UBA1740. Next base: position 535 of record JAGBBQ010000041.1, read on the forward strand.
ACGATGCGGCGGTCGGTATCGCGGCATCGCAGGGAAATTTCGAGCTGAACGTCTTTATGCCTGTCCTGATCTATAACTTCCTTCAGTCCGTAAGGCTCCTTTCGGATGCGATCCTCTCCTTCAATAAAAACTGTGCCGTAGGCATCCGTGCCAACAAGCAGAAAATGCATGAAAATCTTCATAATTCGCTGATGCTCGTCACCGCCCTCAATCCTTACATCGGATACGAGAATGCGGCAAAGACCGCGAAGAAGGCGTACCTCGAAGGCATCTCCTTGAAGGAGGCCTGCGTCTCTCTCGGCTTTTTGTCCGAGGAAAGGTTCGACGAGGTCTTCCACCCCGAGAAGATGATCTGACGGCACACCTTTAAAATAGAACGAATAATAAACGGACAAACAGAACAAATAAAGAACAAAAAAATAAAAACAGACAAACAGAACAAATTAAACGAACGAATAAAAACGCGATTGCCCTGCGGCAACCGCGTTTTTTGTTAAATATGCAAATGATTATTTACAAAAATCACTTGTTTTTCATTTTTTCGAGGTCCTGCTTGCGGATCTCGGCACGTCTTACCTTGCCGCTGATGGTCTTAGGCAGCTCGGCGACGAATTCGACGATCCTCGGATACTTGTAGGGCGCGGTATGCGTCTTGACGTAATCCTGGATCTCCTTCTTCAGAGCATCCGAGCCCTCGGTGCCCTTGACGAGCACGATGGTCGCCTTGACGATCTGGCCGCGCACCTCGTCGGGCACGGGCGTGATCGCGCACTCCAGCACGTAGGGAAGCTCCATGATAACGCTCTCGATCTCGAACGGACCGATGCGGTAGCCCGAGGATTTGATCACGTCGTCGATACGGCCGACGTACCAGAGGTAGCCGTCCTCGTCCATCGTTGCGGTATCACCGGTGTGGTAATAGCCGTCGTGCCATACCTCGGCGGTCTTCTCATCGTCGAGATAGTAGCCGATAAAGAGGCCGCAGGGCGCCTTGTCGCCGACGCGGATGCAGATCTCACCCGTATCACCCGTCTTGCACTCGTTGCCGTCGGGATCGAGGATCACGACGTCATAGAGCGGGCTGGGCTTACCCATCGAGCCGATCTTGGGCGTGGAGCCGACAAAGTTGGCGATGGAAAGCGTGGTCTCGGTCTGTCCGAAGCCCTCCATGATGGTAAGGCCGGTCGCCTTCTTGAACTGATTGAAGACCTCGGGGTTCAGCGCCTCGCCTGCCGTGGTTGCATATTGGATAGAGGAGAGATCGTACTTGGAGAGATCCTCCTTGATGAAGAAGCGGTACATCGTGGGGGGCGCGCAGAAGGTGGTGATGCCGTACTTCTTGAACATCGGAAGGATGTCCTCGGAATGGAAGCGGTCAAAGTCATAGGTGAATACGCCCGCCTCGCAGAGCCACTGGCCGTAGAGCTTGCCCCAGAGCGCCTTGCCCCAGCCGGTATCGGAGATGGTGAAGTGCAGGCCGCCGGGCTTGACGTTATGCCAATGCTTGGCGGTGGGATAGTGACCGAGGGCGTATTTGTAGGAATGGGTCGCGATACGGGGATAGCCCGTCGTGCCCGAGGTAAAGAGCATCAGCATCGGATCGTCGCCGCAGGGGGTCTGCTCCGTGCGGTAGTAATGGGTGCTGAAGCGCTCCATCTCCACGTTGAAGTCGTGCCAGCCGTCTCTTACGCCGCCGACCATAAGCTTGAGCATATCGGGGAATTCCTTCGCTGCCTTCTCTGCCTCGGCGGCAACCTCGCCGTCCGCGGTGCAGACGATCGCCTTGACTTTTGCCGCCTTGTAGCGGTAGGTGAAGTCGTGCTCGACGAGCTGGTTGGTCGCGGGGATCGCGATCGCACCGATCTTATGAAGCGCGAGCATACAGAACCAGAACTGGTAGTGGCGCTTCAGGACGAGCATTACCGTATCGCCCTTTTTGATGCCGAGGGACTCAAAGTAGTTGGCGGTCTTCGCCGAATACTTCTTCATATCGCTGAAGGTGAAGCGGCGGTCGCTCTTATCGTTTGCCACCCAAAGCATCGCGAGCTTATCGGGGGTCTTTTCCGCCACGGCGTCCACGCAGTCGAAGGCGAAGTTGAACGTATCGTCATTATGGAAGGAGATGCCGCTGAACACGCCGTTCTCATCGTAGGTGGAGGTGATGAAGTTATCGGCAACGGTCTTTGCCTCCTCCGTCTTCTGCACGGGCTTATGCGCCGCATAGGGCGCCTCGGGATACTCCTCGCTGACCTGACCGTCCTGGGGATTGAGGACCACCGCGTGGAACTCGCAGCCCCCCTCGCTGACGGCGATCATGCCGTGGGGGATCAAGCTGTTATAGAAGATGGAGTCACCCTCGTGGAGCACGTCCACGTGGCTGCCGATCTGCACCTTCAGAGAGCCCTTGACGATGACGTCGAACTCCTGTCCGTTATGGGAGTTGAGCTTCATCGGCGCGTTCTGCTCCTCGGGGAGGTAGGGGAATTTAACAAGGAAGGGCTCGGCGAGCTTCTCCTTGAATTTGGGCGCGAGGTTGTTGTACTCCACGCCGTGCTGCTTTAAGATCTTAAGGCCCTCGCCCTTTCTCGTGATGGCGAAGGAGGTCAGCGTGGTGCTGCGGCCCTCCAGAAGGTCAACGACCTCGACGTCGCAGGCCTTTGCGCACTTATAAATAAAGGTAAAGCTGAAATCGGTCTCACCCTGTTCGAGGAGCAGATAGTCCTCCTCCGTGACGCCTGTGAGCTTCGCAAGCTCGGCCGGCGTATAGCCCTTCGCCTCGCGCAGGTCCTTGATTCTGCCTGCGACTTCCTTCAAACTGTAATCCATGCCTTTGTCTCCTTTCATTCTGACACTTTGGATGATGGTTACCAATTTGAATAAAACAAAAAACCCGCCTCAAAAGCCTAACTTTTTGAGACGAGCTATTCACCCGCGGTACCACTCAAATTACGGAAAAATCCGTCACTTTCCGGGCTCAGACAAGCCCTTTGCCTTTACGCAGCAATACGGAAGGAGTCTACTCGGCGAGAGCCTTTCGGTCCTTCGACTCGGAAGCGATAGATCCTATGGAATGCGCCGCTGCTGCCTTGCACCAACCGCCAGCTCTCTGCACGCTTTGTATTCCGATCCTCTTCGTCACAGTCGTTTTTGTGATATTCAAATTTGCACTCATTATAGCACCATATTTTCCGCTTGTCAATACCTTTTTCGAAATTTTTTCGGTTTTTTTGATAGCGGCGTATGGCGGGACGATCGTATTTTCGGCTGCCGCCCCGCAAAGGGAGGGCGGCGCGCTTTATTTCGGTTTTTTGTGCTTACTATGAAAGGGGTACTGTGTTTATTTCACAATACCCCTGTTTTTTATTCGAGTAAGCCTTGATGCGACAGCCCCATTCCTATTTTTATATCCTCAAAAAGCATTGCGGCAGATCACTTCTTGAGCCCGAGGATCTCGGCAGACTCGTCGCGCATCTTGTACTTTAAGATCTTGCCTGCGGCGTTCATCGGAAATTCCTTCACGAAGAGGAAGTATCGCGGCACCTTGTGCCTTGCGATGGATGCGTTGCCGAATTCCTTCATCTCGTTTTCGTCCGCGCTCTTGCCCTCGTGCAGGATCACCCAGGCGCAGCATTCCTCGCCGTAACGCTCGTCGGGCACGCCGACGACCTGAACGTCGCGCACCTTCGGGTTGGTGAGGTAGAACTCCTCGATCTCTCTGGGGTAGAGGTTCTCGCCGCCGCGGATGATCATATCCTTGAGGCGTCCCGTCACCTTGTAATAGCCGTCCTCGGTGCGCATACAGATGTCGCCCGAATGCAGCCAGCCGTCGGCGTCGATGGTCTGCGCGGTCGCCTCGGGCATCTTGTAGTAGCCCTTCATAATGTTGAAGCCGCGCGCCACGAACTCGCCGCTCTGCCCGTCGGGCAGCTCCTCGCCCGTCTCGGGATCGATGATCTTGCATTCCACGCCGGGGAAGGCGGAGCCGACCGTCTCAACGCGGTGGTCAAGATCCTCGTTGACCTCGCCCATCGTGCAGCCGGGGGAGGCCTCGGTCTGTCCGTAGACCGAGATGATCTCGCGCATATTCATCTCCACGGAGGCGCGGCGCATCAGATCGGCGGGGCAGTTCGCGCCCGCCATGATACCGGTCCTCATATAGGAGAAGTCGGTCTTTGCAAAGTCGGGATGGTTGAACATCGCGATAAACATCGTGGGCACGCCGTTGAAGCAGGTAATGTGCTCGTCATTGACGCAGGCAAGAGAGGACTTGGGAGAGAAATAGGGAATGGGGCAGAGCGTGCCGCCGTGCGTCATCATCGAGGTCATCGAAAGCACCATGCCGAAGCAATGGAACATAGGCACCTGGATCATCATACGGTCCGCGGTGGAGAGGTCCATTCTGTCGCCGATGGTCTTACCGTTGTTCACGATGTTTCTGTGCGTCAGCATAACGCCCTTGGGGAAGCCCGTCGTACCCGAGGTGTACTGCATATTGCAAACGTCGTCGGGCTTTACGAGGGATGCGCGTCTGCGCACCTCCTCACGCGGCACGAGCACCGAGCGGGCAAGCATCTGCTCCCAGGTCAGGCAGCCGTCCATCTCAAAGCCGACGGTGACGACGTTGCGAAGGAAGGGCAGGTTCTTGGAGTAGAGGGGCTTTTCGGGGGTGAGCGTCTTCAGCTCGGGGCAAAGCTCCGCGATGATCTCTTTATAGTTGATGTCCTTGCAGGATTCGACCATCACCAGCGTATGCGTGTCGGACTGCTTCAGAAGATACTCGATCTCGTGGATCTTATAGGCGGTGTTGACGGTGACGAGCACGGCGCCGATCTTCGTGGTCGCCCAGAAGGTGATGAACCACTGGGGCACGTTGGTCGCCCAGACCGCCACGTGGTCGCCCGCCTTCACGCCGAGGGAGATCAGCGCGGCGGCGCATTCGTCCACATCGCGGCGGAACTGCTCGTAGGTCCTCGTGTAATCGAGGGTGGGATACTTGAAGGCGTATTGGTCGGGGTATCTCTCTGCCATCGTGTCCAGCACGTCGGCAAAGGTTGCTTCGATCAGGTCGTACTTCTTCCAGACGAAGGTGCCGGTCCTTGCACGGTTGTAATAGGTGCGGTCAAACGTCCGCTTCTCGCGGCCGATCGCGGAGATGTAGTTGGTGAAGTGGGTGAGAACGATATCGGCATCCGAGATCTCCTCGTTCCAGGCGGCGCAGATAAAGCCCTCGTAGTTCAGCGAGGAAAGCGCGTTCAAAAGCTTCTTTACGTCAAGGTCGCCCTCGCCGATCAGAACGGTCCTTCCGTCCTTCATATCGCCGAGACGCACGTAGCGGATGTATGCGCCGAGGCTCTTGATGGTGGTCTCCGCAGTCTCGCCCGCGCCGAAGTAGGTGCCGCGCACGTTCCAGGATGCGCCGATTGCGGAGGATGCGAAGTGATTGATGATCGAGAGCAGGTTCTCGGTCCTTGCGAGGTAGCCGACGGTCTCGAAGAGAATGCCGACGTCGGCGCGCTCGGCGCGCTTCACGGCCTCTGCCATCTTCCGATCCAGAACCGAGAGGTCGGTCCCCTCCTCGGTGCGCACGATCACGTTCTCAATGCCGGCCGCTGCCGCCATATCCACGTATTTTAACATCAGCTCTGCCGTGGTCTCATCGCTTTCGATGGGCGCAGGCATACGCAGGGCGGATACCGCGAGACCGCGGTTGACGAGCTTTCTTTTTGCATCCGAGGTGCGGTCGCTCCTCAGAATGCTGTCGTAATGTGCGCTTCGCTCGCTGATGGCGTCGTAGATCTCGAAGCCCTCAAAGCCGTAATCGTAGGCGAAGCGGCAGGTGTCAAGAAAGGAGGCGCGGCTCACGTTCTTGGTGGAGAAAACGATCTTCATTTTTTCGTTATGCCTCCTCGAATACGATCTTGTTCAGCGCGTTGATGTAGGCGCGGATGCTCGCCGCAACGATGTCGGTCGAGGTGCCGTTTCCGGAATAGAGCTTACCGCCGACGCGCAGCTTGACGAGCGCCGAGCCGAGCGCCTCCTTGCCCTCGGTGACGGCGGCAACCTGGAAATCGTCCAGCTCGTAGTGATGGCCGATGCACTGCTCGATGGCGCGGAACGCGGAGTCGATCGGGCCGTCACCCGCGCTGACGCCCGTGACGGTCTCGTCCTCCTTCTTGAGAACGATCTGCGTCATAGCGCGCGTGATATTGCTGCTCGTGGTGGTGTAATTTTCAAAATGATAGGTAGAGGGAGCCTGCATCGCAAAGGAGGCGATCAGCGCCTCGAGCTCCTTGGCGCCGACGGCGCTCTTCTTCTCGCAGACCTGCATCAGCGCCTTGTATACGTTTCCGACGTCGGCATCCGAAAGCTCGTAGCCGAGCAGGGCAGCGGCATCCGCAACGCCCGAGAGCGTCGTATCCGCGTCGAGCAGGATTTTCTTCTTCTCGGAGACCTCGCTCGCGGTGTAGGTCTCGTGGCTGATGCTTGCCATCATATCCTCAATGGAGGCGTGGATGCGCGTCGTATTGAGCCCAACGGTGGCGTCAAGCTCCTTTGCGCAGGCGGTGATGGCGTCGGAGAGCGCGCCGGCCAGAAGCACGTCCTTACCGACCATCGCGCACTTCAGGCCGTCCGCGCCCGCGCCGATGGCAGAGAGAGCGGAGGCGACCGCCATATGGATGCGGTCCGAGACCTGCACGAAGACGGGAACCGAAACGGCGGCCTTCACCCTCTTCGTCAGAGCGGCAATGCCGTCGGGGGTACTGACGCCCGCATCGTCGCAGACGGTGATGCGCTTCGCGCCCTTCGCCTCCGCCTCCTTGATCGCCTCGATGAGGAAATCCTCGTCGGCGCGGGTGGCGTCAAGAGCGGAGAACTCGACCTCGGGGCAGAGCGCCGCCGCGGCGGCAACCAATGCGCCGATCTTCTCGAGCATCTTCGACTGCTTCACGTGGTAGGTATATTCCATTACGATGGTGGAAACGGGAAGCTCCACCCGCAGGCAGGGGGACTTTGCTTCCTTAATGCATTCGTACGCGGTGGCAATGCTCGCCTCGTCAAAGCCGACGGGAATGGAGAGCGCGGCGCTTTGCACGTTCTTTGCGATGGTCTTGAAAATAATGGAGTCCTCGCGCACGCTCTTCACGGCAGGAAGCTCGATCAGATCCGCGCCGAGTCGGTCTGCGCAGGCTGCGATCGCGGATTTCTCGCGGAAGAGAAGCGACACTGCGCGATCCTCGGAAAGCTTTTTGAGGGTGATGTCGGAAATTCTGATGCTTTTCATGTTTGAAAACTCCTTTTTAAATACCGATTTATAGATTGGCGGATATCAACAAAAAAACGCTCCCGCCTCTTTGTTGACTGCAAAGAGACGAAAACGCAATCACTTTTGTTTCCGCGGTACCACTCTTCTTCATCCGTAAAAGGATGCCCTTTGGATGCTATCACATCCGTTCTCTGTGACGGGAGCTCCCGTTTGCCACTATTCTGCGCTTTCATGGCAACCGCTCAGCGGTGAGTTCCGACAAGCGCCCCCTATGCCTCGCACCAAACGGCAATTCTCTGAAAGGCAGTAGCCTGCGTACTATTCCGCGTCATCGCGTTTATGATAAATGATTGTAGCACACCTTTTTGGATTTGTCAAGCACTTTTTTAAAAAAAGCCGTGGCGGCGCGGCATAGTATTAAAGTATTAGGCGCGCGCGAAGGAACGAGGCTGCTTCGGCGGGCGTACCGATCGGCGGCGCGGCGGCATGCGCCGTTTCCGAAGCCCGATATTTTTCGGAGGGCAAGCGTTCTGCTCACCCTCCTTTTTTGTGCCGTTATGCCAGCTGCGTGATCACGAGCTGTGCGGATACGGGGCGCGTGCCGCCCGCAAGCGGCGTGACGGTCAGAGCCGCGGCGTTGTCTGCGGGGTTGCGTACGGTCAGAACGCTGTTTTCCGTTTCGGTGGTAACGATCGCCATACCGATGATCTGCTCGGCGCCCGTCGCACGGCCGACGGTGGTGTAGGGGAGCTCCGCGCCGTTCAGCGTGAGAAGCAGCTGCCCCGCCTCGGTAACGCTGACCGCAAAGAGCACCTGATAGGTGCCGATCGGGCCGAGAAGGAAGGAGGAACCGTCCAGCCTTCCGATGTTGGTGTTTGCGATCGGGCCGTTCTGCGGAAAGCTCACGTCCGTGCCCGGGGCAACCGTTGCCGCATTATCGGGCGGCATCAGAGCGTAGAAGTTGGCGTAGCTAAGCACGCCGCCGGGCAGACCCTGTTCACCCTGCGGACCTTGAGGACCGATCTCGCCCTGGGGTCCTTGGGGACCGATCTCGCCCTGGGGACCTTGGGGACCGACTTCACCCTGGGGGCCTACGGGACCGACTTCGCCTTGCGGACCTACGGGACCGATTTCACCCTGGGGACCTTGGGGACCGACTTCACCCTGGGGGCCTACGGGGCCGATCTCGCCCTGCGGACCTTGGGGACCGACTTCGCCTTGCGGACCGGCGGGGCCGATTTCACCCTGGGGACCTTGGGGACCGATTTCACCCTGGGGGCCTACGGGGCCGACTTCGCCTTGCGGACCGGCGGGGCCGATTTCACCCTGGGGACCTTGGGGACCGATTTCACCCTGGGGACCTTGGGGACCGACTTCACCCTGGGGGCCTACGGGGCCGACCTCGCCCTGCGGACCTTGGGGACCGATCTCGCCCTGGGGACCTTGGGGACCGACTTCGCCCTGCGGACCTTGGGGACCGATTTCACCCTGCGGACCTTGGGGACCGACTTCGCCCTGGGGACCTTGGGGACCGATCTCGCCCTGGGGACCTTGGGGACCGACTTCACCCTGGGG
>JAGBBQ010000042.1 GCA_017938425.1 Clostridia bacterium
GGTGATGTCGTGCGGCTCGGTCGCGCAGTCGGTGGGGCGGCGCCGGTCGGTCTGCAGGGCGGGCAGGCAGCGGATCAGCTCGGTGCAATGCGAGAAGAGGGAAAGCGACGGCGCGCCGTTTTTATCACGCAGCAGGTCCTTTACAGAGAGCCAGCCCGCCTCTCTGTCGTTGGAGCATTTCGTGAATTGCACGCCGTAGGAGGCGAAGAGGCTCGCCTTGCTTTTGCCGCTTTCCTGGCTGCGGCTGAAGAGGTCGGGCGGCGCTAAGGTGGCGTAGATGTCCTCTCCCGCGGGGGTGTGCGAGAGAATGACATCCGCCGCCTCCTTGATGGGCAGGTCCGAGGCGCAGTATTCGCGGTAAACGTAAGCGCGCCCCTCGGGGCTCACGGCGATCCAGAGGCAGGCGAGGCGGTCGAGACCGTAGTCCACCGTGCGCCATTTTCTCCAGTGGCGCGGGATCTCGAAGGGTGCACAGGTATGCTTTGCCGTTGAAAATTCCGAAAAGTATTGCCCGTCGAAGATGTTCCAGTCGCCATAGAGCAGCGCCTTTTTCTCTCGCTCGGGGAGGGCGAGAAGGCGCTTTTCGTAATCGGGATCGCCCTCGCAAAGAAAGCGGTTGTCCGATAAAAGGGAGGGGAGAAAGATGCGCTTCATCCCGTCCCTTCCCGTAAAGGGGGTGCCGTGCGGTGCGGGGTCCACGAACCTCGCCTTCACCCATCCGTGACCAACGCCGCCCGGGTTGGTGGAGGATTTGATCTGCTTGGGGAAGGTGTTTGCGCCGCGCACGCGGGAGATCAGATACAGATACTGCGCCTCGGTGAAGTGCGTCAGCTCGTCGAAGCGAACGCAGTCGTATTCCGCGCTTTGATACTGATAGACGTCGTTTTCCGCGGCGCAGTACCCGAAGTCGAGGCAGGAGCCGTTTTTGAAGCGGCCGACGTGGGTGGTCTGGTTGAAGCGGTAGATCTCGCGCGGAAAGAGCGCAAGCGAGGTGCGGATGAGGGATTTTTCCAGCTCCGCAAAGCTGCGCCTGAGGATCAGCTGCTTGGAGCCGGGGTAGCGCAGCGCCACGAGGAGCGCATCCACCAGCTGACCGTAGGATTTGCCGCCGCCCGCCGCGCCGCCGAAGAGGACCTCGGTCGCCTCGGCGTCGATAAACGCCTTTTGCTTTTTCGTAACGGTGAGCTTCAGCTTCATCCCAGCACCTCGAGCGTTACCGAAAGAGCGGAGTCCTCCTCTTGCTTTCCTTCGGTGCTTTCGCCCTCCAACAGATATTTGACGAACGATGCGTCAAACCGCTTGGTCAGCCCTCTGTCTATCAGGTAATCCCTGCGGATCTCGCTGCATTCTCGGATGGCGCGATCGAAGTCGCTATGTATGCGGAAGGCGAGCAGCTCCTCGGTGGTAAAGCCGTTGGCTCTGGCGAATTTCTGGAGGCTGGGGGCGCTCCTCTCATCGTCATAGCCCGCAAAAAAGGTGTAGAGCCTGCGCGGCAGATCCTTCGCGTAGCCCTTTTTTCTTGCCTTCAAGGGAGGTCTCCTTTCTTTCGTATTCGGAAGGGCTTTTCCTTCCGTGCCTATAGTGTAGCAAAAGATTTTCTTTTCGTAAGTATACCTGCCCCCCAAAGAATCTTCGCGTATTTTGTCGCCCGTTTGTGCAGAAAAAACAAAAAAAGCCCACCAAGGGGTGCTTGGTGGGCAAAACAGGGGTAATGCGTATGAAATTTTTTACATCAGAAGCTCGTAAAGCGAGAGCAGCTCCTCCTCGATCTCGCCCTTGCGGCGGTCGATCTCTGCGGCGCGCACGTAGTCGCTCGCTGCCTCGCCGAAGAGTTCCTCCTCCAGCGCCTCGAGCTCCTTTTCGAGAACGGTGACGCGCTCTGCCGCGCGCTCAAGCTTCTTCTGCTCGCCGCGCTTTTTGGCGGCCTCGCGCTTTTTCTGCTCGTATTCCTCCTTGCCCGCGCTTGCCTCGGTGGGAGCGGCGGAGCGCGTGAGGCTCTCCTTTTTCTCCTTTAAGCGCAGGTACTCGGTATAAGCATCGTCGTATTCCTCGAGGCGGTAATCCAGCATACCGCGGTCCGTCCCCGGCGCAAGCTCGACGATGCGCGTCGCGATGCGGTTGATGAAGTATCGGTCGTGCGAGACTGCCACCACCGTGCCGTCAAAGGCGAGAAGCGCGTTCTCAAGCGCCTCGGCGGAGCCGATGTCAAGATGGTTGGTCGGCTCGTCCATCACGAGAAGGTTGACCTTCTTTAGGATCAGCTTGGCAAGCGTGAGCCTTGCGCGCTCACCGCCCGAAAGCACGCGCACGCTCTTGTCCATATCCTCCGCGCCGAAAAGAAAGAGCGCAAGGGCAGAGCGAAGCTCCAGATCGGTCAAAAGAGGATAGCTTTCGCGCATCTCGGAGAAAACGGTGTTGCTCTCCGAGAGTCCGCGGTTCTCCTGATCGTAGTAGCCGATCTTTATATTGTAGCCGCATTCCACGCAGCCGCCCTGCGGCACGATAAGGCCGTTGATCAGCTTCATCAGCGTGGATTTGCCCGAGCCGTTCGGGCCGAGAAAGAGCACCCTTTCTCCCTTTTCTATTAAGAAGGAAAGGTTTTCGATCAGCGCCTTGCCGCCGTAGGAGAAAGAGAGGTCTCTTGCCTCGATCACGTGCCCCGTGCTTTCGCTCTCGGAAAGAAAGCGCACGCGGATCTCCTTTTCGGGGCCCTTCGGCTTTTCGATCTTTTCCATTCGTGCGAGCTGCTTCTCCTTGGATCGGATGGTCACGAAGTTGTGCTCGCGGTTGCAGCGGCGCTGGAATTCGATGTTTTTTCGGATGCGCTCGATCTCCTTTTGCTGCTCCTTGTAGCGCTTCTCAAGCGAGGCGCGCTCCGCCTCCATCTGCAGCTTCGCGGCGGAGTAATTGCCGTGAAAGAGCTTGGCGGTGCCGTCCTGGATCTGCATCGTCTTTTCCGTGGTACGGTCGAGGAAGTAGCGGTCGTGCGAGATGATCAGCACGGTCTTCTTATAGCCCGCGAGAAAGCCCTCGAGCCAGGCAAGGGCGTCGAGGTCGAGATGGTTGGTCGGCTCGTCGAGCATCAGCACGTCGGGCTCGGTGGCGAGCAGGCGCGCAAGCGCCAGACGGGTGTACTGTCCGCCCGAGAGGGTGGAGATGGTCTGCGTCAGCTGCGCCTCCGTAAAGCCGAGGCGTAAAAGCATTCCGCGTGCGCGTGAGCGGAATTCGAGGCCGCCCTCGTCGGCAAAGCGCTGGTTTAAGGCGGCGAGCCTTGCAGAGAGCGTCTCAATCTCCGCGGCGCTTGCTACGGTCAGTGCGTGCGTCACCGCCTCGATCTGCTCCTCCAGGGCAAGGAGCGCGGGAAACGCGGTGATCATATACTGCTCCATCGTCATATCGCCGGGCAGTGCGGTCAGATCCGCATTCTGCTCCAGAACACCGAGCGTGTGCCCCTTCTGGAGGCTGACGGTGCCGCTATCCGGCGTATACGCGCCCGAAAGCAGACGGAAAAGCGAGGTCTTGCCCGCGCCGTTGGTGCCGACGATGCCGATATGCTCGCCGTCCTGCGCGGCGAAGGTGACGTCCTTCAGTATTACCGTATCCCCGAAGGAGAGGGAGAGGGAAGAGGCTTGGATCGCGATCATAAATGCTCCTCGTCAAATTTTTCTTTCCTTATTTTATCATATATCGCGCGGAAAATCAATCGCCGACGGAAAAATTCGCAGGAAAACGTCAAATATGCATAATTATGCAATAAATTATGCTGCATATTCAAAACATTTATGCAAATCTTTGCGAACGAAAACGGCGTTTTTTCAGCTCCGCTCCTCCTAATTTTCAGAAAAACAAGAAATAATTGGTTAAAATAAACAAATTTAGATGCGAAAAACTGTGTTTTATGCCATTTTTGCCAAAGATGAATTTTTTTGCAAAAAAGTCTTGACTTTCTGAATAAATAGGCGTATAATGTGTACATCACAAAAACACATCGGGAAGATCCCGAAAGAAAGAGGAAAAAAATGAAGAAGATTATTTCTTTGCTTTTGGCAGTAGCACTCCTTTGCGGATGTGCATTCACCCTTGCATCCTGTGGCGGTAAGGAGACCGTTGTTTCCAAGATCGGCGCGCAGAAGGGCACGACCAGTAAGATGTACGCGGACATTCTGAAGGGCGTTGAGGTCGTTACTTATGATACCTTTGCTCTTGCGGCAAACGCTATGAATAACGGCAACGTGGATTACGTCATCGTTGATAAGACCACCGGTGAGGCTCTTTGCAGAGAGATCTCCGGCCTGAAGATCAATCCCATCGCTCTCTCCAGCGAGAACTACGGTATCGCGATCGACAAGGCACAGGCAAATCTGAAGACGCAGATCGATGCGATCCTTGCAGATAAGGATGCCGAGATCCAGGCGATCAAGGATAAGTACATGAACAACGAGACCGATAAGTTCGTTGGCGTTACCCCCGTTGCTAAGAACGTAGATAAGGCGGATCAGCAGCTCGTTGTTGCTACCAACGCAGAGTTCGCTCCCTGGGAGTATAAGTCCGAGAACAAGTACTTCGGTATCGATATGGAGATCGCCGCTATTCTTGCTTCCGAGCTTGGTATGGAGCTTGTAATCGAGGATATGGACTTTGATAACGTTGTCGGCTCCGTTGGTAAGCAGGGCATCGATATCGCAATGTCCGGTATCACCATCACCGCTGAGCGCGCAGACGTTGTTAACTTCTCCACTCCCTACTACACCGAGTCCATCGTGATCGTTCACAAGGCAGCCGATACCTCTCTTGCATCCTGCGGCACCGTTGTTGACCTTCTCACGGTTCTCTGCGTAGCGGCTGAAGAGGAATAATTTAAATTAATAAAAAAGGAAATAAAGGCTTAGTTCTTTGAGCTAAGCCTTTCGTTTGGTTTATAAAGTATGGATGGTTTTTCCGAAATGTGGCAAGAATTCGTCAAGCAATTTATAACAAGAAAAGGCTATATCAGTGTGCTTGACGGTCTTGTTGTAACTGTAGAGATCGCGGTGCTTGGCCTTCTCATCGGCGTATTGATCGGTACGCTGATCGCGGTGGTGCGTGTAATGCCGAAATATAAAACGCTGCCCCGTGTGCTGGATAAGATCTGCGGCTGCTACGTGGAGCTTTTCCGCGGCACGCCTATGGTCGTTCAGCTTCTGATCGGCTATTGGGTGTTGCTTCCCGCGATGGATATCCAGGTAAATTCGGGCGTTCCCGTCGCCATTATTATGTTCGGTCTGAACAGCGGTGCTTACGTCAGTGAAATTATGCGCGGCGGTATCAATTCCGTCGATCCCGGTCAGATGGAGGCGGGAAGGGCTGTCGGTCTGCCCTATGCCACCACGATGATGAAGATCGTCGTTCCGCAGGCGGTCAAGAACATTCTCCCTACGCTCGGTAACGAGTTTATCGTGCTGATCAAGGAGACCTCGATCGTCAGCTTCATTGCCGTTACTGACCTGTATAAGTCCTTCAAGCAGCTGGGTGACCCCACGTATAATTATACCGTGCCTTACCTGATGCTTGCCTTGACGTACCTTATTATGGTGCTTGTGATCTCTGCGGGCGTCAGAGCACTTGAGACAAAACTGAAGAAGAGTGAGAAATGATATGGAAAAAGAAGTTACTTTGAATGAAACGGTTTTGTCTGTCAGAGGCTTAACGAAAAAGTTTGGAAATCTCGAGGTCCTTCGCGGCCTCGACCTCGATATCCGTGACGGAGAGCAGATCGCCATCATCGGTCCCTCCGGCTGCGGTAAATCGACCTTTCTGCGCTGCCTGAACTGTATGGAGGACCCTACCTCGGGCTCCATTCTCTTCGACGGCGAGGATATTGCCGATATGAAGGTGGATATCAATAAGCACCGCGAGCATATCGGTATGGTATTCCAGCAGTTTAACCTCTTTAACAACAAAACGGTCATCGAAAACATTATGCTCGCACCGGTCTACGTCGGCGTGAGAGATCTGAAGGCAAAAAAGAGAAAGAACTTCTTCACAAAGCTTTTGAACGTGTTCAGAAAAGAGAAGAAGGCGCTCCTCCCGATCGAGACCACCGAGGCACAGATCAAGGCGGCGGCAAAGGAAAAAGCGGAGGCGCTGCTTCACCGCATCGGCCTTGAGGAGAAGGCAAACGTGTATCCCTCCACGCTTTCGGGCGGTCAGAAGCAGAGAATCGCGATCATCCGCGCTCTTGCAATGAACCCGAAGGTCATCCTCTTCGACGAGCCCACCTCCGCTTTGGACCCCGAGATGGTCGGCGAGGTGCTGGATCTTATGAAGCAGCTTGCAAGGGAGGGTATGACGATGATCATCGTCACCCACGAGATGGGCTTTGCCCGCGAGGTGGCAGACAGAGTGCTCTTCATCGACGAGGGGCAGATCAAGGAGCAGGGCTCGCCCGAGGAGCTTTTCAAGAATCCCAAGGACGAAAGGCTCAAGGAGTTCCTCTCCAAGGTGCTGTAATAAAAAAGAGAAGATTCGAAAGAATCTTCTCTTTTTTTATTCTGAAAATTTTGGTTTGCTAACTATAGTTAACATATCACCCGTGATCGGGTGGGGGATCACCATTTTTGTACAATGGAGAAAATATCCGTCGTCGTTTTTTTCTCCGTAAAGGAAATCGCCGAGCAGGGGATGGCCGATATGCGAGAGATGCACGCGGATCTGGTGCGTGCGTCCCGTGAGAAGCCGCAAGGAAAGGACCGCGTTGCCGTCCTCTCTTACACAGAGCGTGCGGTATTCGGTGATCGCCCTCTTGCCGTCCTCGGCCACGATTCGTTTCATCGAGCCCTCGCATTCTCTTCGGATCGGCAGATCGATGCGCCCTGCCTCTTTTTCGGGAACACCGCTTGCGACGGCGGTGTAGATCTTTTCAAAGCGCCCCGCCTTCATATCCGCAGAGAGCCTTGCCGCCGCGTATTGCGTTTTTGCGATCAGCACGATGCCCGAGGTATCTCTGTCAAGGCGCGTGATCGCGCGGAAAACGAAATTCTCGCCCATATAGTGCATCACGGCGTTTGCAAGCGTCGGTAGGGAATTTCCCTTCGATGGGTGTGTCGGCATATTCTTTGGCTTGCAGACCGCCAAAAGGCTCTCGTCCTCGTAAAGGATCTCGAGCGGCAGCGCGATCGGCGGGATGCCCTCGCTTCTTTCCTCGGGGAAAACGATCTCGAGCGCGTCTCCCTCTCTGACCTCGGCGCGCATATGCACGTTCACGCCATTCCTAAAAACGCCGCCGTATTTCACGCGCTTGATCTGCGTGACGGAAAGTCCGAGCGCTGTTTTCAGATATTCCGATATGCGCATGGGAGAGGCGAGTGCCTTCACCGTATGCTTGATGCGATCCGCCATTTGGCCGCCCCTCCTTGCCTTGAATGCTCGCCCTTATGCCCGAAAACGGGAAACGAAAGAGAATTTAAAAAAATCGTAAGAAAAAAGCATAAAAACGAAAATAGGACTTTTCAAATCCGAAGTTATATGCTATTATTGTAATACAACTTCTCTTCTTTGTCAAGAAGAGAAGGGAAAGGACGCAAAAACGGTATGGCTGACTTTTCTTCTCCCGCCTATAAGCGCTCGCGCGCCGCTTACGTGGCGCAAAGCACATTTGAATATTTTATCACGCTTGTGGTGGCGGATGCATTTCTCGCAAAGCTTCTGACCTCGCTTGGCGTGAGCGATGCGATGGCGGGTATCATTGCCTCCTTCGTCTCCTTAGTGTTTGTCGTGCAGATCTTTTCGATCCTGCTCGTCAAGGGGCGAATGGGCTCGCGCTCGCTCTCTATGATCTTTGAGACGCTGAGCCAGCTCTGCTTTGCATCGATCTATTTCATTCCGTTTTTGCCCGTATCGAGGGAAGCGAAGCATATGATCGTGATCCTCGCGATCCTTTTTGCGTACGTATCGAAGTATCTCGTATATTACATTCTTTTTAAGTGGGGCAATTCCTTCGTGGAGAATTCGCGCCGCGGCCGCTTTTCCGCTCTGCGCGAGATGGTCTCGCTTTTCGGCGGCATCGTGTTCACGCTCGTTGTCAGCCGTGTGTTTGATTCCTACGAGGCGTCGGGCAACCTTTCGGGCGGCTTTCTCTTCATCGCGATCGTGATCCTCGTCTGCACGCTCAGCTCGCTGGTCAGTATGCTGCTGATGAAGCCGGAGAGCACCGTCGAGGAGCAGAGCGATAAGAAGTCGCTGCGCGACGTGATGCGAAATACGCTCGGCAATCCGCATTTTCGCCGCCTTCTTGTTTTCGCCGTGCTCTGGGAGTGCGCCAAGTATTTTACCGTCGGCTTTTTGGGCGTATATAAGACCAAGGAGCTGGTGATGACCGTCTTTCTCGTTCAGATCGTCAACGTGGTGGCAAACGGATTTCGCCTTGTCTTCTCGGTCCCGTTTGGGAAATATTCGGATAAGACCTCCTTTGCCAAGGGAATAAAGCTTGGCCTCATTCTGGCAGCGGCGGCCTTCCTCTTCTGTATGCTGACAACGCCGAAAAACTGGTTCTTCATTATCCTTTATACCGTGCTCTATAACGTCAGCACCGCGGGCACGAATCAGAACGGCTTCAATATTATGTACAGCACCGTGAGCAACGAGTATATCGTGCAGGCAATGGCGATCCGCAACTGTGTCGGCGGCATCTTCGGCTTCGGCGCGGCGCTGCTTGGCGGCCGCATCCTCTCCGCCGTGCAGGCAAACGGCAACCGTGCTTTCGGTATACCGATGTACGGTCAGCAGCTGCTTGCGGGCATTTCGCTTTTGCTGACGGTTTCTGCAATTGTATATCTGCACTTCGCGATCGTCCGTCCCGATGAGGAGCGAAGGCTTGTACATATGGATTAAAAAGGAGAGCGCCATGAGAAAAATAGAGGTGGATTTTTCAAAAACGGTGGGCCCGATCAAGGCGATGCACGCCGTCGGTCAGCCGCCCTTTTACGGTATGGATTTTTCCTATTGCCGTTACCTTGCAGCGGCGCATATTCCGTATGCAAGACTGCACGATGTCGGCGGTGCGTACGGCAGATCGGTGTTTGTGGATGTCCCGAATATCTTCCGCAATTTCGATGCGGATGAAAACGATCCCGCCTCGTATGACTTTGCATTTACCGACGTTTTGCTTGCCGAATTAAAAAAACACGGTGTCGATCCATACTTTCGCCTCGGTGTCACGATCGAGAATTACGCCTCCATCCGCGCCTATCATATCTATCCGCCGAAGGATTTCTCGAAATGGGCGCGTATCTCGGAGCATATCGTCCGTCACTATAACGAGGGCTGGGCAAACGGCTTTACCTACGGAATTGAATACTGGGAGATCTGGAACGAGCCCGAGGGGCATCCGGACGGCACGGACGCATGTATGTGGCTCGGCACGCGCGAGGAGTATTTCGAGCTGTACCGCGTGGCCGCCTCGCATCTGAAAAAATGCTTCGGTGACAAAATCAAGATCGGCGGCTACGCCTCCTGCGGCTTCTCCGCGCTGAAGTATGAGAATGCGCAGCGCGCTCTGCAAACGGGTGACACCCGGGGGCTGACGGAGCGCGAG
Source organism: Clostridia bacterium (assembly GCA_017938425.1). Lineage (GTDB taxonomy): Bacteria > Bacillota > Clostridia > Oscillospirales > CAG-272 > UBA1740. The sequence goes on from JAGBBQ010000042.1 coordinate 9,572, forward strand.
GCGATCGTTCTGCATCGCCAGACCTATTATCTTGCCTTCCTTGCAATGCTGAAGGAGCATAAGCCGCCCATCGACTTCTTCTCCTGGCACAGCTATGAGCCGTTTGAATTTGATCTCGTGCAGCAGGCGTACGTGGAGAAAACGCTCGCCGAGGCAGGCTACGGCGATATCGAGATCCATCTGAATGAATGGAACACGCATTATAAGACGGACACGCGCGGCACGGCCGAGGCGGCGGCGCATAGCGCGGCGCTGATGTGCGGTATGCAGAAGACCAAAATGACCGTGATGAACTTCTACGATGCGCGCCTCGGGCATTCGGTCTATGGCGGTCTTTTCAATCCGCTCACCTTCCGTCCCTTTGCCACCTACGATGCCTTCCTTGCCTTCGGCGCGCTCTATGCGCTCGGCACGGAGGTCGCGGTCACGGGTGAGGGAAGCGGGATCTACACCACCGCCGCCACCGACGGTGAGGACAAAGCGCTCCTTATCGTCAATACGGGCGCAAGGAAGGAGCTATCCCTAAATCTTGAGGGCAAGTATCTTGCGTACATCTGCAAGAACGGAAAGCGCATTGTACCCACCGATGCCGATCCCCGATCCTTTGTTTTGAAGAAAAATGAGTTTATTTTGTTTGCGACGAAGCCACTCACGATACTTGACTAAGAGAAAGGAATAAGAACATGAAGCTTTCGGTTGATTTTTCAAAAACAGCGGGGCCGATCAAGGCGATGCACGCCGTCGGTCAGCCGCCCTTCCTCGGAATGAACTTCTCGTATTTTCATTATCTTACCGAGGCGCATATTCCGTATTCACGCCTGCATGATGTCGGCGGTGCATACGGAAGGAACGTTTTCGTGGATATCCCGAATATCTTCCGTGATTTTGATGCGGACGCGTGCGATCCCGCATCCTACGATTTCACCTTTACGGATGCGCTTCTCTCTGCGCTGACGGAAGCGGGCGTGAAGCCCTATTTCCGCCTCGGCGTCACGATCGAGAACTACGCGAAAATGAAAGCGTACCGCGTGTATCCCCCGAAGGATTTTTCAAAATGGGCGCGTATATGTGAGCACATCATCCGCCACTACAACGAGGGCTGGGCAAACGGCTTCGCCTTCGGGATCGAATACTGGGAAATCTGGAATGAGCCGGATAGCGGCCCCGGTGACGTGAGCGAAATGTGGCTCGGCACGAAGGAAGAGTATTTTGCGCTTTATAAGATCACCGCAAAGCACCTGAAGGATACCTTCGGGGATAAGATAAAGGTCGGCGGCTACGCCGCCTGCGGCCTTTACGCAATGCGAAACGGCGCGCTCGAGGCGGAGGATAAGGAGGCACTCTCCTATCACGAAAAGCGCACGCTCTATTGGCACGGCTTCTTCCATTCCTTTATGGAGATGCTGAAAAACGATCGCCCGCCGATGGACTTTTTCTCCTACCACAGCTACGATACGGTCGAGAACACCCTGTTCTATCAGAGCTATATCGAAAAGAAGCTTGAAGAGGTCGGCTACGGTCATGTTGAGATCCATAATAACGAATGGAATACCCACCACGAGGTTGACACGATGGGCACGAAGGCCGCCGCGGCACACACCGCCGCAATGATGTGTGCCATGCAGAAAACGAAGCTGCATATGCTGATGTACTACGATGCGCGCATCGGCTGCTCGTTCTACAGCGGTATGTTCGATCCGAGATGGAGAAGGCCGTTCGTGACCTACGATGCCTTCCTTGCCTTCGGTACGCTCTACGCGCTCGGCACGGAGGTTGAGGTGAAGGGCGCGGCAGACGGTCTTTACGCCGTCGCCGCCACGGACGGTGGGGACAGAGCGATCCTGCTTGCCAATATCGGTGAGGAGAGGGAGATAAGCCTTCCCCTTGACGGAAACTATTACGCTTACGCCGTTACCGACGATACGCGCATGAAGCCTGTGACGCTTGATCCGAAGGGCTTCACAATAGAGAAGGAAGCATTCGTGCTCCTCACCACAAAAGAAATTGAAATTCCACAGTGATAAAAGGAGATAAAAATGAAGCTTACGGTTGATTTTTCGAATGCAATCGGCAAGATCAAGGCGATGCACGCCGTTGGTCAGCCGCCATTTTTTGGAATGAACTTCTCGTATTTTCATTACCTTACCGAGGCGCATATTCCGTATGCAAGACTGCACGATGTGGGCGGTGCGTACGGCGGATCGGTTTTCGTGGATATCCCAAACCTTTTTCGCGATTTCGATGCGGATGAAAACGATCCCGCTTCCTACGATTTTGCGTTCACGGATGTTCTGCTCTCCGAGCTGACAAAGGCGGGTGTGAAGCCCTATTTCCGCCTCGGTGTTACGATTGAAAACTATCCGCACATCCGTGCATATCGCATTTATCCGCCGAAGGATGCCGCAAAATGGGCGCGTATCTGCGAGCATGTGATCCGCCACTATAACGAGGGGTGGGCGAATGGCTTTGCATACGGCATTGAATACTGGGAGATCTGGAACGAGCCGGATAGCAAGACCGAACGCGGCTCGATGATGTGGCTCGGCACTGAGGAGGAGTATTATCGTCTGTACGCCGTGACGGCGAAGCATCTGAAAAAGTGCTTCGGTGACCGTATCAAGGTCGGCGGCTTTGCCTCCTGCGGCTTCTACGCGCTTACCGACACAAACGCAAAGCGTGCCTTGGAGAGCGGCAATACCGAGGGGCTTTCGGATTATGAAAAGAACATCATTTATTTCAAGAAGTACTTCGAGGATTTCCTCCTTTATATAAAGAAGGAAAACGCGCCGATCGACTTCTTCTCCTGGCATAGCTACGATCCCGTTGGAAACACTCTCATCCATCAGGCATACGTGGAAAAAACGCTTGCTGATGCAGGCTACGGTGATATCGAGATCCATCTGAACGAATGGAACACGCATCACTCGGTAAAGGAGATGGGAACAGCGGCCGCCGCCGCATCCTCTGCCGCAATGATGTGTGCGATGCAGGATACGAAAATGGCGGTGATGAACTTCTACGATGCGCGCCTCGGTCTTTCCGACTATTGCGGTCTGTTCGATCCGAGGTGGAGAAGGCCGTTCGTGACCTACGATGCCTTCCTTGCCTTCGGTACGCTCTATGCGCTCGGCACGGAGGTCGAGCTTCAGGGCGCGGGCGATGGGCTTTACGCCGTCGCCGCCACCGACGGTAAGGACAGAGCGATCCTGCTTGCCAATATCGGCGAGGAGAGGGAGATAAGCCTTCCCCTTGACGGAAATTATTACGCCTACGCCGCGTGCGACGATACGCGTATGAAGAGCGCGGCGCTCGATCTCTCCTGCTTTAAAATGAAAAAGGATACGGTCGTCTTTCTCTCAACGAAGGCGCTTGCGATCCCGGAATGATAAAAAAGCCGTTTGGGAAACCAAACGGCTTTTTTGCAAACAACTATATTCAAAAAGACAAGATTATTATTCAAAATCCTTGCGAAGAAGCGCAAGCGCTTTCTCGAAATTTTCGGGAAGCGGACATTCGAAAGAAACACGCTCGCCGCTGGTCGGATGCGTAAAGGAGAGCCTTTTTGCGTGCAGTGCCTGCCCGTCAAAAAGATTTTTGTGCGCCTTTTCAAAGCGCGTTTTCCCGCCGCCGTACACCTCGTCTCCGAGCAAAGCGTGCCCGAGAGAGGCCATATGCACGCGGATCTGGTGCGTGCGCCCGGTCTCCAGATTCAGCTTCAGGTAAGAGACCTCGCCGAAGCGCTCAATGACCTCGTAGTGCGTCACGGCGTCTCTTGCACCCGGTGCGCCCTCGGGCAGGATCGCCATTTTCTTGCGGTCCACGGGATGGCGCCCGATCCATTTGCTCACGGTGCCAAGGTCCTCGCGAAAGCCGCCCGTCACGAGTGCGTGATATTCTCTTACGATGCGATGCCCCTCGAGCTGCTCTGCGAGCGCGCGGTGCGCAAGATCGTTCTTTGCCACCACCAAAAGCCCGCTCGTGTCCTTATCGATGCGGTGCACGATGCCGGGGCGGATCTCGCCGCCGATGCCCGAAAGCTCGCCCTCGCAATGGTAGAGCAGGGCGTTGACGAGCGTACCCTCGTAGTTGCCGGGCGCGGGATGCACCACCATACCCGAGGGCTTGTTGATCACAATGATATCCTTATCTTCAAAAACCACGTCAAGAGGGATGTTCTCGGGCTTGGCCTCGGTCGGCACCGCCTCGGGAAGCGTAACGCAGATCACGTCGCCTGCGCGCACGGCATATTTTTTGCCCTGCACCTTACCGCATACGGTCACCGCCCCCTCCTCGCAGAGCCTTGCGGCGGCACTGCGGGAAAGCTCGGTGCATGCCGCGAGATAGGAATCCAGGCGCTCGCCTGCCATATCCTTCACGGTGAGCTCCATATCAGCGCTTTTCCTTTCCCTCACGGATGACCTCCAGCACGAGCGAGAGGATGAGAAGCCCCGCACCCACGCAAACGAAGGAGTCCGCGCCGTTGAAGATCGCGAAGTTGATCAGTCGGAAATCGATGAAGTCCACCACGTAGCCGAGCGCCACGCGGTCGATCATGTTACCGATGCCGCCCGAGATGAGCATCGAGAGCGCGATGCCCGCGAGCCTTCCCTCGGAGAGCCCCGAGAAAAGATAGAAGATCATCGCCGCGATGGCAACCGTCGAGATGATAAGAAATACCCAGCGGTTGTTTGCGAGCATACCGAAGGCGGCGCCCGTGTTTTCCGCATAGGTCAGATGCAGGGCGTCCTTGATGATCGGCACGGTGTAAAGCGGGTCCTCGGGCGGCGGCATAAGGTAGCGGACCGCCAACCATTTCGTCAGCTGATCGAGCAGGATGCCGACCGCAACGATGCCGATATACAGAAGGTATTCAAAGATTGAAAGCTTTCTAAATTTCATATTTATCCTTTAAGTGAAGAACGGTCGGGACGATGCGAGAGGTCCCGGCCGTTCTTTTGTGTTTATGCGCGTGAGGCCTTAAACCGCGGGGAGAAAAAGCCGCACGGAATAGATCAGAATATATGCCAGAGAAAAGGCCCAGTCGATCGGCGAGTCCTGCCCGATATTCAGCTTATAAAGCAGCGCGCGCACGGGGATAACGAAGGGCTCCGTCACCAGCGTAACGAAGGCTGCGACGCGGCTGTCCTGCATAGAGGGGAAGAAGGAAAGCACCATCCGCACCAGCATACAGAAGGTGACGGCCGAAAGCAGCAGGGAAATGCATCTTGCAAAAACGATCAGTATGCCCAATATAGGTACACCTCTTTAAAAAAATTCCGAGCGACGCGTCAGGCATCCTCGCCGGTCACGTCCACGTTATGGGGGGTGATGATATACGTGCCCTGTGCCACCTGCTTGATGTCGCCGCCGGTGGAGTAGGTAACGCCGTTGAGGAAGTCGAGCATACGAAGGGTGTTCGCAGGATCGAAGAGCTCAAGATTCAGAATGACGGTGCAGCCGTCGAGAAGGTAATCCGCAATGTCGCTCACCTCGGAGAAGGACTCGGGGTGCACGACCTTCAGCTCGATATTGCTGTCCTTGCCCGCAGAGGTGCTCTTGATCGCCTTCGGCTCCTCGATGGGTGCCGCCTTGGGTGCGGCCGTGGTCTGCTCAAAGCTCTTGAAGGAGATCTCCTCCTGCTCGGCAGTTTTTTGCTTCAGCTTGTCAGCCCATTTTTCAAACATGTTTTTATTCTCCTTTACTTTTTAAACAGACGCCGTCCGACGCGCACGAGGGTTGCCCCCTCCTCGATCGCGGTCACGTAGCTGTCGCTCATTCCCATAGAGAGAATGGGCGATGCGGTCGCGTAACCGAACCTTTGGCCGACGGTGTCGAAAATTTTCTTGGTTTCTCTGAAGTAGGGGCGATATTCCTCGCTCGTCTCGAGGTTTGGCCCCATGGTCATCACGCCGCAGAGCGCAAGACCGTCAAAGGCGCGGAGCGCTTCGCAAAAGGCGAGTGCGTCCTCGGGGAGGATGCCGCCCTTATTTTCCTCTCTGCCGCTGTTGATCTCGATCAGCACGGGAAGCCGTCTTCCGAGCTTTTTCGCCTGCTTGTCGATCTCCTTGGCAAGAGAGAGAGAATCGAGCGAATGGATCAGAGTGCATTTATCCGCGATCAGCTTCACCTTATTGGTCTGCAGATTGCCGATCTCGTGCATCGCCGTTTCAAAGCCGTTTTCCGTAAGAAGCGCCTTTCTTCGCGCCGCCTCCTGCGGTCGGTTCTCGCCCATATCGGTCGCGCCGAAGTGTGCAAGCGCGAGCAGCTCCTCGTCCGAGCCGCTCTTCGTAACGCAGACGAGCGTCACGGGCGGGCGCCCGAGGGAAGCCGCCAGAGCATCGATCTCACCCCTCAGCTCCTCGTAATTCTTTTTTATATACAGATATTCGTCGTAATTCACGGTAGGTTGCCTCGCGTAGAAAGAATGTTTGGAAGAGTATTATCATTATACCATATCCTCGCGGATAAAAGCAAGACCTAATATAAAATATTTTTTAAATAGCAATAAAAAAATAAATCTCTATGCAAGACCTTGATTTTGTACGAAGAATATGTTATAATACGGAGAGTAAAAAACTTCGGAAAGAGAGATTTCGGATGCAGGAAGGGATCGTGGGCGCCAATCTGCCCTCGGGGGCGGCTTTGGCGTATCTTGGGGATGCCTGGTATTCCCTCTATGTGCGCCGCCTTTTGATCGGGCAGGGCATAGAAAAGCCGGGAGAGCTGAACGAGAGGGCGCTTTCCTTCGTTACGGCGAAAAAACAGGCCGCGCGTGTGCGCAGGCTTCTTCCGCTTCTCACCGAAGCAGAGTCGGGCGTGTTCCGCCGTGCGGCGAACGCCTCGCATCCGCATCGCCCGAAGGGCGCCACCGCGGCAGACTATCGGTATGCCACGGGCTTTGAGGCGCTGATCGGCATGCTCTTTTATCTGAAGGACGAAGAGAGGCTTCTCTATCTGATGGAAGAGGCCCATAAGGAGGACGAAGAAAATGATTCAGAAGATTAAAGGAACGATGGACCTCTTTCCCGAGGAGACCGTGCTTTTCCGCTATATGGAGGGTATTATGCGCGAGGAGGCCGCACGCTACGGCTTCGGCGAGATCCGCACCCCCACCTTTGAGAATACCGAGCTCTTCGTGCGCGGCGTCGGCGATACGACGGACGTTGTGCAGAAGGAGATGTATACCTTTGCGGACAGAGACGAGAATCGCTCGATCTCTCTTCGCCCCGAGGGAACGGCGTCGGTCGCGCGTGCGCTGATCGAGAACGGTCGCTACAGCGAGACGATGCCTCTTAAGTATTACTACATCATCTCCTGCTTCCGCCACGAGAAGCCCCAGGCAGGCCGCAGCCGCGAGTTCTTCCAGTTCGGCACGGAGATGTTCGGCTCGGATAGCCCCGCCGCGGATGCCACGGTCATCTCGCTTGCCGCCTCGGTGCTTCGCCGCCTCGGCCTCAAGAACGTGAAGCTGCACATCAATTCCATCGGCTGCCCCGACTGCCGTCCCGGCTACCGTGCGGCGCTCGTGGATTATTATACCGCGCACAAGGGCGAGATCTGCGATACCTGTAAGGATCGGTTGGATAAGAACCCTCTGCGCCTGCTTGACTGTAAGAATCCCCCCTGTGCCGCTCTCGCGAAGAAGGCGCCCCGCACGGTGGATCATCTTTGCGAGGCGTGCGAGCGTAAGTTTAAGACGCTGACCGCCGCGCTCGATAAGATGGACGTTCCCTACGAGATCGATTCGGGCATCGTAAGAGGCCTTGATTATTATACCGGCACGGTATTCGAGTTCATAGCCGAGGGCATCGGCGCGCAGTCCACGGTCTGCGGCGGCGGCCGCTACAACGGGCTCGTGGAGTCCATCGGCGGTCCCTCTCTGCCCGGTATCGGCTTCGGTATGGGCATCACGCGCGTGCTGCTTGCTATGAAGGAGCAGGGGCTGGATAAGGAGATCGTAGCCGAAGCACCCCGTCTTTATATCGCGGCGCTCGGCGAGGCCGCCTCCGTGGAGGCGATGGCGATCACCGAAAGGCTGCGCAGAGCGGGCGTTTATTGCGAGTGCGACGTGGTCGGCAGAAGCCTGAAGGCGCAGATGAAGTATGCCAATAAGATCGGCGCAGAGTATACGCTGATCCTCGGTGATAGCGAGATCGAGTGCGGCAAGGCGCAGCTCCGTAATATGAAGGACGGAACGCAGACCGAGGTCGAGCTTGCATCGTTCACCATCTGAATGAAAACATTTGTTTGCAAATAAAAGAAAGAAGCCGCCCGTGAGTTCTCTCTCGGACGGTTTCTGTCCCTAAATAATACGTTTGTTTTTTTGTTCCGAAAGGAGATGCTTTATGGCAGAGCGCAGGGATTTTCTTCCCGTGAATATGCAGGACGTGATAGAAAGAGGCCTCGGACAGGTCGATTTCGTATACGTCACGGGTGATGCGTACGTGGATCATCCGTCCTTTGGCGTTGCCATCATCAGCCGCGTGCTGGAGGCGGCGGGCTTTTCGGTCGCGATCCTCTCGCAGCCGGACTATAGGAGCTGCGAGGATTTTCGCCGCTTCGGCCGCCCGCGTCTCGGCTTTCTCGTTACGGCGGGAAATATCGATTCGATGGTCGCGCATTACACCGTTTCCAAGAAGAAGCGCTCCTATGATTATTACAGCGCGGGCGGAAAAATGGGCAATCGCCCCGACCGTGCCGCCATCGTGTATTCCAACCGCATCCGCGAGGCATACGGCGACGTGCCGATCATTCTCGGCGGTCTGGAGGCATCGCTGCGCCGCTTTGCGCATTACGATTATTGGGATGACCGCGTGCGCCGCAGCATTCTCGTGGACTCGCGTGCGGATCTTCTGACCTACGGTATGGGAGAGAATATTCTTCTCCGCATCGCCGCGCTCCTGGATAAGGGGGTTCCGATCCGCAAGATCCGCGACGTGCGCGGCTCTGTATACCTTGCGAAAAAGGGAGATCCCATCTTTTTTGATGCCGTGGAGATCGGGGATTACGATCTTTTGAAGAGCGATAAGGCAGCCTACGCCGCCGCATTTGCCACGCAGTACCGCAACACCGATTCGGTGCGCGGCAAGGCGGTGATCGAGTATTACGGCGATAAGATGCTGGTGCAGAATCCCCCGATGCCGCCCCTTTCGCGCGAGGAGCTTGACAGGGTGTACGCCTTGCCCTATACGCGCGAGTATCATCCCGATTATGAGCCGCTCGGCGGCGTGCCCGCCATCACGGAGGTCAAGTTCTCCATTACGCATAACCGCGGCTGCTTCGGCGCCTGCAACTTCTGCGCCATCGCCTTCCATCAGGGGCGCGAGGTGCGCTCCCGCAGCGTGGAGAGCGTGGTCGCTGAGGCGGAGCGCATTGCCGCGATGCCGGATTTCAAGGGCTATATCAACGACGTCGGCGGTCCGACGGCGAATTTCCGTTACCCCTCCTGCAAGCAGCAGGAGAAGAACGGTATGTGCGAGCGCCGTAAGTGCCTCGCCCCCACCCCCTGCAAAAATCTCGAGATCGATCATAGCGAATACGCCGATATGCTCCGCAAGGTCGAGGCCGTGCCGGGCGTGAAAAAGGTATTCGTGCGCTCGGGCATCCGCTTCGACTATCTTGTCTACGATAAGGACCCCTCCTTCTTCAAGCAGCTCGTCACGCGCCACGTTTCGGGGCAGCTGAAGGTCGCGCCCGAGCATTGCTCGGATGCGGCGCTCGCAATGATGGGCAAGCCGCCCATCGCGGTGTTTGAGAAATTCAAGGGAACCTATTTCTCACTCTGCAAAGAGGCGGGGCTTGAGCAGTACCTCGTTCCGTATCTGATGTCCTCGCATCCCGGCGCCACGATGAAGGATGCCGTGGAGATGGCGCTCTGGCTCAAAAAATGGGGCTATCTTCCCGAGCAGGTGCAGGACTTCTATCCCACACCGGGAACGATCTCTACCGTAATGTATTATACGGGCATCCACCCGATGACGGGGAAGGCCGTGCCCGTTACCACCGATTATCACGAAAAGCAGCTGCAGCGCGCGCTGCTGCAGTTCAGCCGTCCGGAGAACGCCAACCTCGTCAGAGAGGCGCTTGCCATCGCGGGCAGGGAGGATCTGATCGGCACGGGGCCGGAGTGCCTCGTGCGCCCCGCCTTTGGCAGGGATACGAAAAATACCGCCTATAAAAAGCCCGAGGGGCATCGCGCCTCCGCCCAGGGGACGAGGCAGGGCGCAAGGAAAAAGCCCGCGCGGCCCGTGAGCGCCGCCGAGGTGAGAAAAAAGCAGACGAAGCTTTCACGCGTGTTCGGCGAGGATGCCGCGCGCATCCTTCGCGAGGCGGAGCGTATGGGTGATAAAAAACATACAAAAAGCAGCAAAAAAGCAACGCCCTCGCAGGGCGCTGTGCACAAGACGAGAGGAAAGCGCGGCGGTCGATGATCCGCGCGCTACGCGACCTGCGTAAGAAAAAACGCACAATCGTTCGTACAAAATACTACGGTTTTGGAGGCAAAAAATCGGGGCAGTACAGAAGGGCGCGGAAAAACGGTTTTTTTCTGGAAAAGGCTGTTTTTTGAGCAAAAGTACGGAAAAGGAGAGGAGAAGTTTTCCACAATGTCCACAATCACGAATGTGGAAAACTCAGGAATTTTTTTCCTAAAGTGCCGTCTTTCATAGGTTTGTCCGTGGTGTTTTCCACATTTTCCACAGAAAATTATGTGGAAAACCCGAATTTTCGGAAAAATTTTCAAACCCTCTTGACATTCGGGAAAAGTGCATCTTTTTTCGAATTCGGAGACGGTCGGGATGGGTGCCGGCGGAGAAAAGATTTGCCGTTTTCGGAAAAACGGTTCGCAAAAAATACGATGAAGGATCAGAACGGAAGAAAACAGAATGAATACGATGAATCCGGATAAAAAGGAGCGCTATCTTGCCGCAAAGCGCCGCTTGTTTGACAAGGTGTACGGTGTAAGGCTGAACGAGCGCCAGCGAGAGGCTGTGTTTTGCGCCAAGGGGCCGCTTTTGGTGCTTGCGGGCGCGGGTAGCGGAAAGACCACCGTGCTCGTCAACCGCATCTCCTATTTAATTAAATACGGTAACGCCTATCATTCGGAGACGATCCCGCAGTCCGCGGATCTCTCTATGACGGAGGCGCTGGAGGCGGCGGCCGAGCTGTCGCTTGAGGAGATCGAAGAGATCCTGCCCGAATTCATCTCGGAGCCCTGCCCGCCCTGGGCGCTTCTCGCCTTTACCTTCACGAATAAGGCGGCGAAGGAGATAAGGGAGAGGCTGGAGCGCGTCTTTCCCGACCCCGAGGTATCCTCCTCGGTATGGACGGGCACCTTCCACTCGATCTGCCTGCGCATCCTGCGCAGATACGGCGAGCTTCTCGGCTACGCGCCGGGCTTCTCGATCTATGATACCGACGATAGCAAGCGCCTCATATCTGTTTGTATGAAGGAGCTTTCGATCGACGAGAAGCGCCTCGCACCCAAGGCGGTGCAGGGCGCGATCAGCCGTGCGAAGGATCGCCTGGAGACCCCCGATAAATTTGAGATCGAGCGCGATCCGCGCACCAAGGAGATCCGCGAGATCTATAAGCTGTACCAGAAGAAGCTGCGCGAATACAACGCAATGGATTTCGACGATATCATTATGCAGACGGTGCATCTTCTCGAAACCTACGAAGAGCCGCGCAGCTATTATCAGCGCAAGTTCCGCTACGTGCTCGTGGACGAGTACCAGGATACGAACTACGCGCAGTTCGTTCTGACCAAGCTTCTTTCCGACCGCGAGCGTAATATTATGGTCGTGGGAGATGACGATCAGTCGATCTATAAATTCCGCGGCGCCACGATCGAAAACATTCTGAATTTCGATAAGACCTATCCCGAGGCGCACGTGGTCAAGCTCGAGCAGAACTACCGCTCCACGGAAAACATACTGAACGCGGCGAACGCGATCATCGGTCATAACGAGGACCGCCATCCGAAGAAGCTCTGGTCCGAGAAGGGCGCGGGCGAGCGGATCGTGATCAAGGAGACCGCCGATCAGATCGACGAGGGGCGCTACATCATCGAAACCATCAATAAGCACCGTGTGGAGCACGGCAGAAAATACAGCGATTACGCCATCCTTTACCGCGTGAACGAGCTTGCGCGCTCCCTGGAGACGACCTTCACCAAGAGCGGTATTCCGTACCGCATTCTCGGCGGCCAGCGCTTCTATGACCGCAAGGAGATCCGCGATATGCTCGCGTATCTGACGGTTGCCTGCACGCCGAGGGACGATCTGCGCTTGAAGCGTATCATCAACGAGCCGAAGCGCGGCATCGGCGCGACCACGGTCGAGGCGGTCGAGCAGCTCGCGAAGGAAAACGGTCTCAGTATGTACGAGGTGATGGCGAAGGCCGAGAGCTACACCGCACTTGCACGGTCTGCGGCGAAGCTTTCCGAGTTTGTGCGCAGCATTGACCGCATCAAGGAGGGGAAGTCGCTTCCCTCCGAGCTTCTGACGGCGCTGTTCGAGGAAACGGGCTATAAGCAGATGCTTGTTGCCGAGGGCTTTGAGGGCGAGGGCAGGATCCAGAACGTGGAGGAATTCGTTGCCGCCGCCATTGAGTACGAGAAGAGGCAGAACGAGCAGGGGGAGGAGATCTCTCTCTCAGGCTTCCTCGAGGAGATCGCGCTCGTCAGCGACGTGGATAAGTACGATGAGAATGCGGATGCCGTTGTAATGATGACGGTGCATTCCGCAAAGGGACTTGAATTTCCCGTGGTATTTCTTGCGGGAATGGAGGATGGGCTCTTCCCATCGCAGTCGAATATGAGCGAGCCTGCCGAGATGAGCGAGGAGCGCCGCCTCTGCTACGTTGCGATCACGCGCGCCAAGGACGAGCTCTTCATCACCTACGCCAAGAACCGTATGATGTACGGTAGAACGGCGTATGGCAATCTTTCCTGCTTTATCCGCGATGAGGTGCCCGAGGAGCTGACGGTGCGTCCGAAGCCTCGCTTCGTGCCGCCGCGCGGCACGGCACAGCCGGCGCAGGCGAAGAAATACGCCGGGGGCGCCTCCTTTGGCGGCACGGCCTTCGGCGAGATGAACCGTAAGGCGTTCGGCGGCACCTCCGCAAGGCCGCAGAGCGCAGGCCCGAAGAGCTTCGGCGTCGAAAAGCTGCCGATCGGCACGCGCGTGCGCCACGCCGCCTTCGGCGAGGGCACGATCACCTTCGCCAAGGATATGGGCGGTGACGTTCTTTACCAGGTGCGCTTTGACAGCGGAACGGAGAAAAAGCTGATGGCGACCTTCGCTAAGCTCCAAAAAATATAAGAAAATAAAGAAAAGAGAACAAAATGGAAATCAAGGCTTGTATCTTCGATCTCGACGGCACGCTTCTGAATACGCTATCGACCATTACCTATTACGTAAACGCCGCGCTTGCACGCATCGGCGCGCGTGCGATCTCCGAGGAGGAGTGCCGCGGTCTCGTCGGCAAGGGTGCGCGAAACCTTCTGGAGCGCGCGCTGTGTCTTGTCGGGTGCGAGGTCGCGGATTTTGAAGCCTTCCTTCACGGATACGATGCACATTATAACTCGGATCCCGCTTATCTCACGGCGCCCTACGAGGGGATCGAGCCGCTGATCGATGTGCTTTACAAAAGCGGTATGCGCATCGCTGTGCTTTCCAACAAGCCCGAGGGCGCGGCAAAGCCCTTGGTGGAAAGGTATTTCGGCAATAAGATCTCCGTTGTTTCGGGCGGCAAGCCGGGCGCGATCCTGAAGCCCGATGCGGGAGCGGTCGCACCCATCCTTGCCTCGTTTGGCGTCAAGGCCGAGCAGACCGCCTTTATCGGTGATAGCGGCGTGGATATGCAAACCGCGAAGAATTACGGTGCTGCCAAGGGCATCGGCGTTCTCTGGGGCTTTCGCGATGCCGGAGAGCTTCTTTCCTGCGGTGCCGATCTTCTTGCGGCGCAGCCCTCGGATATTCTGAAAGCACTGAATATTTGATATTTCCTTCCTCTAAAATGTAATAAAACAAAGAAAATGTTCTTTTAAGGAACGAAGGCATATAAAAAATCCTCAGCCCATCGGTTGAGGATTTTTTTGTTTAAACGTATTTTTCGATCTTCAGATTGAGCTTTCCTTTTTTTGAAAGCGAGGCAGGGCCGCCGTAGATAAAGCGCCCCTTGGTGCGAACGCTGATCCGCTCACCGACCTTTGGCGCATAGGAGGTGCTCCCGATCAGAACGCCGTCGGCATAGACGAGGCCCTTATCGAAATACCCCTGCGCCTCCTCTCTCGAAAGAGAGAAGACCTTGGCGACGATCGCATCCAGTCTTTCGCTCTGCACCTGTACGGTCACGGTCTCGGTTTGGAAGAGCTGCCCCTCGGGGATCTCATCCACACGGCTGACGGTGACGGCGGTCCGCTTGACAGCGGTCAGCGAGGTAAGGATATGCTCTGCCATTTTTTCCTCGCAAAAGAGGTAGCCTTCGTTTTCGAAGATCGGAATATCGCCGATCATCTCACGCTTGAAGCCGAGATTCATCAGCGCTCCGAGAAAATCGCGGTGCGTCAGCTTATCCGCAAACCTTTGCGACTTCGGCGCGATCCGCAGGCACACGATGGGGAAGGGCTCCTCCCAGCCGATCGCCTCGGGATCTCCGAAGCGTGCCATCACTCTTTCGCAGCCCTCGGCACCGCCGAAGAGCGTCACGTGGCTTTGCGAATAGCCCTTGACGGCTTTTTTTAACACCGTCTGCTCGGCAAGCCCCAAAAAGTCGGAAAAGGTAAAAATATCTCTTTCAAAGCTTTTTCTGCAAAGCTCGGAAAGACGCCCCTCTAAGAGTGCATCCTCGTTCATTACAGAAGCGTGTCCACGGGGAAGAGGATCTTCAGCTGATTGATCTTGCTCTCATATGCCTTTTGCTGCTTCTGGGAGAGAAGCTGCGCGGAAAGCCTTTCCTTCACCTGCTCGAAGGGAAGGGTCTGTCCTTCGTTTTTGCTGTTGAGCTTGATAAGGTGATAGCCGAACTGCGTCTTTACGGGCTCCTTCGTGATCTCGCCGACCGTCATGGAGAATACGGCGTTGTCAAATTCGGGTACCATCTGTCCGCGCGTAAAATCGCCGAGCGAGCCGCCGTTTTCCTTAGAGGGGCAGGTCGAGTGCTCCTTTGCCGCATCCTCGAAGCTGACCTCGCCGTCCTCGATCTTCGCGAGGATCTCCCTTGCAAGCTCCTCGCTCTCCACGAGAATGTGGCTCGCGTTTACGCTCTCGGGAGAAACGAACTTCTCCTTATTCTCATTGTAGTATGCCTCTACCTCGCTGTCCGCAATGCGAACGCCGCTGATCACCTTCTCGAAGGCGTAGCTCGTCAGCAGGTTCTCCTTCGCCTTCTTGAGCTGCTCCTTGAAGGCGGGCTCTGCCTCGTAGAGGTTCTTCATTGCCTCGAGATAGAGGAGCTTCTGGTTGATAAGCTCGGTGAGCACGGCCTTATGTCCCTCGGGATTGTCGTAGGCCTGTCCGTTCTTTCCCATGCTGCGAAGGAATTCCTTCACCTCTGCCTCGGTAATGGCAAAGCCGTTTACCTTTGCTAAAATCTTGTTTTCCATAAAATATCTCCTATATTGTAAATAATTATTTTCATTTAAATCTACGGATTGCGAAGTCCTTTTGGATAATGGTTTTTGAGCCGCCCTGCAGAGACCTTGCCGCCGCCGAGAGAAAGAGGACCGTAGAAGACGGCGCAGAAGCCATCCTCCGTATCCGTCCCCAGCTCCTCACCGTGCAGATAGCGCATTGCCTCGCTCTCGCTCAGCGTTGCTTTTCTGAAAAAGCAGTCTCCGAGCGCAGAGAATAGCTGATGGTGCGGCACGAGCCGTCCCTTTTCCACGCGCCCGAGGCAAACACCGCTTGCGAATACCGCTCTCGGCGGCACGGTCTGCTCCTTTTTCAGCGCGCAAAGCGTGTCTCCCACGCGGCGGATGTGCATATCCTCGGGAAGGCGAAGCGCCTTCTTTATAAAATCATCGATCGCACGTTGCTCCTCTTTTGTCGGGGGAAGGGCCGCATCTTTGTAAAGTATTCTTGGCATATCATCGGTTTTTCTTTGCATCAGAGCAACGAATTGCCCCTCACCCCTCGAAATATGCGGATAAAATCTTCGACAAAGACGGAGAGGAATATCCTCTGCATTCGCAAGTGCAATGCCGTCCGCGGTCGCAAGCCTTAAGGCATCGTTTACCTCGGCCAGCCGATAGTCGGGATGCGCGCGCAAAAAACGCACCACGGTCTGTTCGTTTTCCTCGGTCGAGAAGGTGCAGGTGGAGTAGAGAAGATAGCCGCCGTCGCGAACGCAGCCCGCCGCGTTTTCGAGGATCGAAGCCTGCCTTTCGGCACAGCTTTTCACGCCCTCCTCACTCCATTCGTCGCACGCCGCCTCGTTTTTGCGGAACATCCCCTCGCCGGAGCAGGGGGCGTCCACCACCACGGCGTCAAAATAAGCGGAAAACCATTTTTTGCAGTCGCTCGTATCCGTGGAGGTAACGACGGCGTTTGTTACGCCGAGCCGCTCGAGATTGCCGACGAGGATCTTAGCGCGCGCGGTCACGTATTCGTTGGAATAGAGCATTCCCTCCTCGCCGATCGCGGCGGCAAGCTGCGCGCTCTTTCCGCCGGGGGCGGCGCAGAGATCGAGAACGCGCATTCCTTTTTCGAGCGGCAGGGCGTTCACGGCGCTCATAGCACCGGGATCCTGCACGTAAATACCGCCGCCGTGATGCAGAGGTGAATGACCGATGCGCTCCTCGTCAAAAATATATCCGTCCGCATCGTAGGAAAGCGGCGTAAGGGGGAAGGGGCAGAGTGCCGCCGCATCCGTATCCTTTGCCTTGATGCGGTTGATGCGCAGAGCGCGCACGGGATCCTTTTCCATCGCGAGAAAGAAGGCGTCGGCCTCTGCGCCGAGAAGCGCTTGCATTCGTTTTTTGAAATTTATTGGCAGCACGGCCGATCCTCCTTTTTATTTATTCTGTAACGCTGAATTCTGTGTTGACGTAATCGAGATTTTCGATGTTCTTGATATAAGGCTCTTTGATACCCTTCACGCGTACGTTTTCAAACCGCACGTTTCGAAAGGGGCTCTCGGGCAAGCCGCAAAGAAAAAGACCGCGCCCGGCCACGGTTTCGGCTGTAATATTCTTAAAGACAATGTTTTCTACCGAAGGAGTTCCTTCGTTGATCGGCATCCTTTGGTCGGCATCGAAGGTTTCTTGTGCATAAAATCCATCCATATAGATCGCACCTCTGTACCATAGGCAGTCCGTGTGTTCGGTGCTCTCGTTTTTATGCGTACAGTCCTCATAGACGATATTACGGATATAGCCGCCGCGGCCGCGTGGCGGCTTGATGCTCGCTACGCTGAAGGTGTTTTCAAAAACGCAGTTTCTGACGGTTACGTTTTCAACGCCGCCGCTCATTTCGCTTCCGATGGCAACGCCGAACCCGCTTGTGAAACGGCAGTTTTCAATCAGAATATCCTTGGAGGGAAGACCGCCCCTGCGCCCCTCGGTATCTCGGCCGCATTTGATGGCAATGCAATCATCCTCACTTCCGATCAAACAATCCTGCACTTTTACTCGGGTGCAGGAATCAAGATCCAAGCCATCTCCGTTAAACATATGACACTGATTGCCATTCTCGTCATATTTTGTATAGATCTGTACGTTCTCGATAGCAACATCGTTGCAGTAGATCAGATGCAGGCACCAAGCGGGAGATTGACGGATCGTAACTCCGCGGATCACAACGCCCTCTGCGTTTCGGAGGCAAACGGCTCTGCCGCGTTTGCCGGCGTTTTCGCCTCGCTCGGCCTCGTAAAGCGCCATGCCGCCGCCGTGAATTACGCCTTCGCCGAGGATGCTGATGTTTTTATGCGGCGCGCTGTCCGTGTTGATCAAGCTTGCATAGCATAACTGCTCTTTTCCCTCGTAGCGATACGTCATCAAGGGAAAATCTCTTGGATCGGTGCTGGCATAAAGCTCTGCGCCGGGCATAAAACGAAGTGTCATGTCGCTTTTGAGAAAGAGCGCTCCCGAAAGAAAACGCCCCTTTGGAATTACGACTTCGCCGCCATGGGGGCACAGATCAATGGCACGTTGGATTGCTGTCGTTGCGAGCGTTTTTCCATCGGCAATTGCACCGTGATCGGTGACTTGGATTCTCATTTTGAACAGTCTCCTGTTATTTCATTTATAAAAGTATATCATTCCTCGTGCTGTTTGTCAAGAGCACTTTTTGTGCGCGAAGCTGCCTTTTTTTGCTTCTTTTCTGCACATATTTTGGCATTTTTTGTCTGACTCTCTTCTGAGGAGAGTGATTCTCTCCCCGGAAGAGAGTGCACTTCTCTGTTTTGGAGAAGCTTCCGGGGGGGCAAAAACTTGACTTTAAAGCCAAAAAGTGGTAAAATACACTTGGATGCGCCAAGCGGCGCAAAGAAAGGAAAATACTTTATGGCATTTAAAAACAGAAAAAAGAACTATCCTCTGTATGAAACTACGAAATTTTCCAATCTGAGAGAGATGACGGAAAACGTCGCGGATCGCTATCCCGACAAGATCGCATTCTCCTATAAAAAGAACCCCAATGATAAGGAGATCCTGCACTTCACCTACGAGGAGGGCAGGGCCTTCGTCCGCGCGCTTGCCACCGAGTTTCATTCGATGAAGCTGACGGGCAAGACGGTTGCGATCATCGGCGAGGCGTCTCCCCAGTGGGCGTTCTCCTACTTCGCTCTTATGAGCATGGGCGCGATCACCGTGCCGATCGATAAGGAGCTTCCCGCGCCCGATATGGCTTCCATTCTCGGCACGGCGGAGTGTACCGCGGTCGTCTATTCCGCGGTAGCGGCAAAGAAGGTATGGGAGGCGAAGGCGTCCCTTCCTCTTCTTGAAACGATGATCGAGATCGGCGATGCGGTCAGCGAGGGTGCGATCTCGCTTGAGAGCGTGCGCGCTGCGGGTAACGAAAAGTTCCTCGCCGGCGACAGAAGCTATTACGATTACGAGATCGATAACGACGCGCTGGCATCGATCGTGTTCACCTCCGGTACCACCGGCAAGGGCAAGGGCGTTATGCTCACCTCGAAGAACATCTGCTCGGATATGGAGCAGGGTATGTATAACTTCCAGATCACCGAGCGTACGATGTGCGTGCTGCCTCCGCATCACACCTTCGGCTCTACGGTCAACTTCGTCGGCCACTACGCGCAGGGCTGCGAGATCTATATCTCCGCAGGCATCCGTTACATTATGAACGAGCTTGCAGCGTTCAAGCCCACCCATCTCGTGCTCGTGCCGCTGTTTGTGGAGACCTTCTATAAGCGCATTATGACCGCCATCGAAAAGCAGGGCAAGCTGAAGCTCGTCAAAACGATGATCAAGCTCTCGAACGGCCTGCGCCGCGTCGGCATCGACCTTCGCAAGAAGCTCTTCGGCTCGATCCTCAAGAACTTCGGCGGTGAGCTGGAGATGATCATCTGCGGCGGTGCGGCGCTCAACCAGGATATCATCGATTTCTTCGAGAGCATCGGCGTCGTGATCCTGAACGGCTACGGCATCACCGAGTGCGCGCCTCTGATCTCCTGCAACCGTAACGAGTACCGCAAGAAGGGCTCGGTCGGTATGCCCATCATCGGCGGCCACGTGAAGATCGCCGATCCCGACGAAAACGGCGAGGGCGAGATCTGCTATCAGGGTCCCAACCGTATGATCGGTTATTTCAAGAATGAGGAGGCGACGGCCGCCGCATTTGACGAGGAGGGCTACTTCAGAACGGGTGACTACGGTAAGGTCGTCACCGAGAAGAACCCCATCAGCGGCCACGAGGATCAGTGGATCTACATCACGGGCCGTCTCAAGAACCTCATCATCTTCTCCAACGGCAAGAACGTATATCCCGAGGAGATTGAGACCGATATCCAGGGCGTATACGGTGTCGGTGAGGCCGTGGTCTATGCGGGCGAGAGCAAGTCCGATCCCTCCAAGGAGATCATCGTAGCCGAGATCTATCCGGATGCCGAGGCGCTTGCGATGCACAATATCACCGATTTTCAGACCTACTTTGAGGATGCGATCAAGGAGATCAATAAGAAGAACGTCTCCTATAAGCACGTCGGCAAGGTGAAGATCCGCACCGAGGAGTTCCCGAAGAACACCTCGAGAAAGATCACGCGCTTTGCAATCGATAAGTCCATCGACTGATCCTTTCACCGTCAGCGTTGTGCCCCTTGGCGCAACGCTGACCTATTATTATATTTTAAAAAAGGAGGTAAGTCCTTATGCGCGAGAGAGAATATATCAGCGACAGCGGTATCAGGGTCTATGCGCTTCCCAACCCCGCGCAGCACGGCTTTTACCTGTCCTTGTTCGTGCGTGCGGGCAGCATTTACGAAAGTGAGCACGAGAGCGGTATCACGCATTTTCTCGAGCATATCGCGATACGCAATATCCATCACCTGATGGGTGAGGGGCTTTACAGGGAGCTTGATAAATACGGTCTGGAGTTCAATGCCTCCACCTTTAACGAGATGGTGCATTTTTATGTCAGCGGTGCGCGGGAGAACTTTGTAAGGGCGGCCGAGATCCTTTGCCGCGTGTTCTCGCGCATTTCGCTGCCGCGCGCGGAGATCGATCTCGAAAGGATGCGCATCAAGGCGGAGATCCGCGAGGGGGATGAGAAGAATTCGCTTTCCGCCTTCACGCTCTCCTCCATCTATCCCGACAGTCCTCTGAAAAATCCGATCGTCGGCACGCTGCGCACGGTCTCCGCCATCACGGGGCGGCGGCTTGAAAAATACAGAGAGAGCATCTTCACGACGGAAAATCTGTTTTTCTACGCCACGGGTGCCGTGGGAGAGGGAGAGCTTGCGGCATTGCTTTCTCTTCTTCGCGGCTATCACCTGCCGCGCGGCGTAAAGCGCGAGAGCGCGCCCGCGCTCCCCTCCGCCTTTTTGCACCGCGGCGGCGCGGTCTATATAAAGAGTGCGGATTTCACGATGCTCCGCTTCAATTTCGATGTGGATATGTCGCGCATCGCGAGCGCGGAGCTGGATCTGCTTTACGATCTTCTTCTCTCGGGCTACGGCGCGCGCTTCTTTGTCGAGATGAGCGAAAAGCGCGGCCTGTTCTACGATATCAGCGGCGGTATCGACCGTTATAAAAACGCGGGTCTATTCTATTTTTCCTTTGAGATCAAGGAGAAGGATGTGGAGGAGGCGATCGCCGTTGTTCTGCAAATTCTCTCTGATTTGAAAACAAATGTTTGCAAAACCGAGGATCTTATCAAGGCGCCCTACGTGGATAACGCATATCTTCTCTACGACGACGCAAGGGAATTGAACTTCACGTTTTCTTATGATGCACATATCCTCGAGCTGCCCTACCGTACGCTCTCCGACCGCGTGGAGGCCTATCGGCGTATCAGCGGCGAGCGGATGCGCGAGGTGGCACGTGCCGTGTTCGACATTGAAAATCTCACCCTCACGGTGAAGGGAAGCAAAAAGAAGCTTGACGGCGCCGCTCTCGCGGCCTGTCTGAAAAAGGGGCTTTCCGTATCCGTATGAGATCAGAACCTTGGGGCGAACGGATTTAGAGCAGAAAGCGTCGGCTGATAATCAAGTAAAGCGAATCTGTGCTTGCACAAGTGAGCGAACGAAGATTGCTATTCGACAACTCACTTCAGGTGAGTTTATGCAAAGCATCAAAGATGGAATCTTTGTGTCGAATTATAGTACAAGCGAGAAGCGTACAAGCGTACGCTGAGCGAGGAAACGACGGTAGAATAAAAACATTAATAAAAACGAGGAAAACCATAGGTTTTCGACCTTGATTTCCTCAAATTTGTGCTTGCTATTAAAGGGGTACTGTGTTTATTTCACAATACCCCTGTTTTTTATTCGAGTAAGCCTTGATGCGACAGCCCCCTTTTCTTTACAAAAGATATCATTACTATTTTATTGTTGACAAAAAAAATAAACTGTGCTATAATTGACAAGGTCCCCTTTTTGCGGGCATTCTTCATTACGCGCGGTCTGCGCTAAAAAAGAGGTTACAATGGATCTTTTTGATTTTTTCAAAAAGCGTCGTAAGGTGCTCCTGTTTATGATCGACAGCGTGATCTTTGCCGGGATCTACGTGCTGTTCGCGCTATTCCATTCGATCACGGGAACGGTGGCCGCTCTTGACACGATCGGTTACGTGCTGAGCGGTCTGCTTTTCTACGCTTGCATCTTTTCCTCCCGCCTTCTGTTTATGGTATATTTTAACGTGTGGCGTTATGCGAATACGCACGCGTTCCTTATGGTCATCCTGGCGGACTTCTTCGGCGGTCTGCTCGCCGTGACCATCACCGCGCCCTTTGAGGCGACCAATCTGGGCCTGCAGGGCAGTGTCGGCATCATCACCGGCACCGCGATCATGACGATCCTTTCGCGCCTGGTCTATCAGCAGGGCTACCGCTATTTCCACCGCGGCGGTCCTCTTCGCAACAAGATCGGCGTTGCCATCGTCGGCGCGGGCACGGTCGGCGCGCTGCTCGCCGAGGAGCTGACCTGCAATGCGCATTCCCACTATTATCCCCTCTGCTTTATCGACCGCAGCGCGGATAAGATCGGAAACCGCGTGGCAGGCATCAAGGTCTATCCCGAGAGCGAGCAGACCATCGAGCTGATCCGCTCTTTGCCGGTCGCGGAGATATTCATTGCCGTTCCTTCTCTCACGGGTGAGATGGCCCGCGAGATGCACGAGTTTTACAGTCGGACGGGCTGTAAGGTAAAGCTTTACGATTTCCCCATCAAGGAGGAGGCGGCGCCGGGCGCTGCGGCGGCGGGGGACCGTCGCGTGCTGCGTCAGATGCGCATCGAGGACCTTCTTTTCCGAGATTCGCTGAAGGTGAACGATGAGGCGACGAAAGCGTTTTACGCAGGTAAGACCGTGCTCGTCACGGGCGGCGGCGGCTCGATCGGAAGCGAGCTTTGCCGTCAGATCGCAAAGCTCTCGCCCGCCCGTCTTATCATTTTTGATATCTATGAAAACAACGCCTACGATATTCAGCAGGAGCTCATCCGCCGTCACGGCGACAAGCTGAAGCTCTCCGTGGAGATCGGCTCGGTGCGTGAGCGCGCGCGTTTGGAAGCGGTTTTTGCGCATTATCGGCCGGAGATCGTGTTCCATGCCGCCGCGCATAAGCACGTGCCGCTGATGGAGCACAGCAACCAGGAGGCGATCAAGAACAATTGCCTCGGTACCTACAATACCGCCGATATGGCGGAGAAATACGGCGCGAAGAAGTTCATCCTCATTTCCACCGACAAGGCGGTGAACCCCACGAACGTGATGGGCGCGTCCAAGCGCGTGTGCGAAATGATCGTGCAGTGTCGCCAGGATAGCGAGACCGCGTTTGCCGCCGTACGCTTTGGCAACGTTCTCGGCTCGAACGGCTCGGTCATTCCGCTCTTCCGCAGGCAGATCGAGGCAGGCGGCCCGATCACGATCACCGACAAGCGTATCATTCGTTACTTTATGACCATTCCCGAGGCCTCGGGACTCGTGATGCAGGCAGGTGCGATGGCAAAGCACGGCGAGCTCTTCGTGCTCGATATGGGCAAGCCTGTCCGTATCCTCGATCTTGCCGAAAATATGGTGCGCCTTTCCGGCCTTGTGCCCTACCGCGATATTGATATCGTGGAGACGGGGCTTCGTCCCGGCGAGAAGCTCTACGAGGAGCTTCTGATCAAGACCGAGACGCTGGATAAGACCGAAAACAATATGATCTTCATCGAGAAGGACACCCCCTACACCCGCGAGGAGGTGGACGCGAAGCTGGATATTCTCCGTGCCGCCATTGAGGCGCATCACGGCGAGATCGGCGCCACAGCGGTGACCGAGGCGATGAAGCAGGTCGTTCCCACCTTTCATTCCCCCGAAACCGTAAATAAGGCGGCCGCCAAGGCCGCAGAGATGCAGATGGTCTCGAAGGACGGCTGATCCTTTTTCCTCTGCCTTTTCATCTTGCCCGCTGCCAATGCTTTTGGCGGCGGGTAATTTTGTGTATGTTGCATATAAAAATATTTATAAAATCGTCTTTTTGCCTATGGAAAAACCACGCCTTATATGATATAATATACATATAAAATATTATGATGCGCTTGCTGTATCCGGGTATTTTAAAATGGTTTTTTTATAAAAGTTTTATATACATAGGAGAGTTGTATGAAAAAACTGAACAAATTCTTAATCATGACCGTGCTGGTTGCAATGCTCGTAGGTCTGGGAGCGATCGCTTCCTCCGCGGCGGCAACGGCGGCGCCCGCGAGAGTCATCTACGAGAATGACGGATCGGGGACTGTCGCAGCCTCCAGCGGCTCGCAGAGATGCACCGCCTCCACCGTAACGAAGTCGGGTAACAATTATTTCTCGATCGAGTTTATTGACACCGGTGCGAACGCGAACTTCGGTTCCGGCAACAAGGGCTTCATCGGTCAGGGTGACTACGTCATCACCGAGTATGACTTTATGGCTGAGGACTGGACGAAGGTGAAGAACATCCTCATCGGCTGGAACTCCCGTAACAGCGGTGGCGGCGCTCTGAACGATATGCACTTTTCCTATTCGAACGAGAACGGTGCGCCCAAGATCACGGCTGGCCCGCTGACGGGCAGCATCACGCTTGATCCCGCGCCCGGCGTATGGCATCACTTCACTCTCGTCGTTAAGATCGGCGGTGAGCATAAGCAGGTGAAGAACGACGGTCTGACGGCTGTACAGGGCCAGGATGCGGTCGAGGCATACGCTTATATTGACGGTCAGCTCTTTGCAACGAACCTCATCGGTGACGGTAAGGAGTTCTGGTCCAAGGATACTACCTACTATCAGTCTTTGCGTCTTACCGCTTCGGGCGGCGGACAGCAGATCTGCATTGATAACGTCCGCGTTGTTCAGTATAACGAGACGCGCGAGCTGCGTGAGTTCTTTAAGTACAGAGAGAAGAATGGCGGCCAGTTCCCCGACCTCAATGCAGTGGATTATCCCTTCCTTGCATACGATGCGGAGTACGATTACCCCATCGGCACGCCGGTTTGTAAGGTGGTTGAGCTGAGCGGTAACGAGACTCTCTTTGATCGCTTTGACAAGGCCTGCAAGTATGCGGCGGCACGCTCCGGCGCGAAGGTGGTCCTTCTTACCGATATCGCGAGCGCAACGGTCAGCTACCCCGTTAAGATCGACCGTGCGGGCTTTAACCTGAATTACACGATGAGCCCCGCTCTCCGTGCGGAGGAGCAGGAGCGCGTCAATCCCATTACGGGTGAGACCTCGAATGAGATCTCCTTCATTAAGAAGACTAAGTACGCCTTCTATAAGTGGGCTGTGGATCACACCGGCGAGGCGTTCGATTCCCGTGGCTATGCGCCTCTTGCGGTAGGCACCCCCATTGTATATGACGGCTCCGAATTCAAGGCCGAGTATTACCGTGACGGTGTTCTTTATACCTTTAACGGTACCTGGACGCTGGACGGTGCGCCTCTTGCCGAGGTTCCCGCTTATGCGGCAAACTCCTTCTACACGCTCTATCCCGTGATCACCGCGGCGGACGTGTATGCGATCTTCGAGGATGCCGAGGGTGAGACCAAGTATGCGCTCAGCGCGGCGGACGTTGCTACGCTTGCCGCTGCCGCAACGCAGGATACCGTGGTCACCTTCATTAAGGACGTTGCTTTGGATGCACCCCTGGTGGTCAACAACAGAGTGGTGCTTGATCTTGCAGGTAAGGCGCTCAAGGTCAGCGGCTCGAATGCGTTCCGTCTTGCCGAGGGTGCGCGCGGTACCGTGATCACCTCCTCCGTGGAGGGTGCTGCCGTAACGGCAGACGGTGCGGTGCTTGACGTTGCCTGCGGCTTCACCTATGACGGCGCGAATATCAAGGCAAGCGCGGCGGCTCTTATCAATGTCGACGCAGCAGTCAGCGGTGTCGTGATCGATGGCGGCGTATTCGCTCTCTCCGGCGATTGCGTTCTGCTGATCGGTGCCGAGGCAAGCCTTGATGCGGATATCCATGCAACGGTCATTGCGGATGCTTATCTTGCAGATCCCGCTCTTACTTATAATGTAACTCTTGGCGGCGCGTTTGCAGGCGTCCTGATCCTTGATTCCGAGGTATCCACCGTGGTTCTCTCCGAGGGCCTTGCGCTGGACTACTTCAGCTCCTTTGTTGATGATGCGCTTCCCCTGGGTGTAACGTTGGCAGACGAGGCGCTTGTCATTGCTGCGAAGAAGACCGTGCTTGACGGTGCGGTTGCCGCGTATGCGGTTATGGATAAGGCAGACGCGGTGCTCCTGAATTGGGAAGAGGGCGTGGCTGAATACGTAGCACCCGGCGAGACCGTATACTACGGCTACTCCGATTACTACGATGCAAAGCTCTTCTACAGGCACTCCACCAACGGTACCTACGCATTCTCCGGTGAGGGCGTGGCCGCGAACGGCAACGTGCTTGGCGATTGGGCCGGTCTTGAGATCGCTGTAGATCCCTTCTATGATTCCATGAGCTTCTATATCGTGGCTGTAACGCCCGACTATACCTTCGTTCCTTACACCGAGCCCGCAAGCCTGACCGCTTTGATGATGTCCGGCGAGTATGAGGACGGTACGCTCTTCGCGATCGGTAAGAAGAACGCGATCAGCATTGAGAACCTTACGCTCACGAACGAGTATTACCTGGATCTGAACGGTTATGCGATCCAGGTGCTGGGTCTCAACGAGATCAACGGCGGCAGCCTTGCGATCATCTCTTCCGTTGAGGGCGCGAGCATCTACTCCGGTGCCGTGCAGGCATTCTCTCTCAAGAATGCGGCTCTTGTGATCGATGGCGAGAACATTGCTTACTACGGCAAGACCCTGGCGCTCGTAGATCCCGATTCCGCTCTGCTGGTTCTCGGCGGCGTATACGTTGTCACCGAGGGTGACTTCTACAAGGCAGAGGCAGGCGCGATCGTTATGGTCGATGGCATTGCTGCGAACGCGGAGCTCTTTGAGGCTGAGGAAGGCTATGCCTGGAAGGCAGTCTCCGAGACCGTTGTGATCGGCGGTATCACCTGCGATATCGTAGCGGTATACGAAATGGTTGAATAAAGCAAAGCAATAAACGAAATCACCTGTTGCCCATCGGGCAGCAGGTGATTTTTTCTTTTTCCTTACATATTATATATTAATATATGAGAAAGAGAGGAAAGAGAATCTTGAATCAACCAAACGAAGCCCCCATTGCCGTCGTGATCGGTACGCGCCCCGAGGGGATCAAGCTTTTGCCGCTGGTGCAGGCAATGCGCGAAGAGGGGCTCTCGCCCTACACGGTCGTGTCGGGGCAGCACGGTATGCTTCTTACGGAGGTGTTCGGCGCATTTGGAGAGACGCCGTCACTATGTCTGCCGCCGCTTTGCTTTGTGGAGGATCTCAGCGCGCTGATCTGCCATCTTGTCGCCGCACTTTCGGATACCTTTCGGCGCGTGCGCCCCTGTCTTGTGATCCTGCAAGGGGATACGGCAACGGCGTATGCCGCGGCACTGTCCGCCTTCTTGCTTCGCATCCCCATCCTTCACGTGGAGGCGGGGCTGCGCTCGGGCGATCCCTATTCGCCCTTTCCCGAGGAAAGCCTGCGCCGCCAGATCGCCGCGATGGCATTATTACATATTGCGCCGACAAGGGAGGCAATGGAGCATCTTTTGTGTGAGGGAATACCGCGTGCGCGCGTATTTCTGCTCGGAAACACGGTTGAGGATGCACTTCGGCTGCTCCTGCCGAAGCGGCAGGGGATCTCAAGCACGGTCGTTTTTACTCTCCATCGGCGGGAGCATAGCGAGCGCGTGATGCGTGAGATCTTTGGCGCCGTGCGTGCCTTTTCCGAGCGTCATCCGGAGCTTAAGATCCTATATCCCGTTCACCCGAGCGCGCGCGTGCGGCGCGTAGCGGAGGATGCCTTTCGCGGTGTATCCGGCGTGCGCCTCTCCGCACCGATGGGGGTAAGAGAGTTTTACGCGGCACTTTCGGCCGCCCCCTTGGTAATGACCGATTCGGGCGGCGTGCAGGAGGAGGCGGCCTTGCTCGGCATTCCCACCCTCGTGCTGAGAGAGAATACCGAGCGCGAAAGCGAGCTGCGATCGGGAGATATCTGCCTCGGCGGAACGGAGGCGGCGCGCATTCTTTCTCTTGCCGAAAAGCTCCTCGCTACGCCAAGAAAAATAAAAGGGAAGAGCCGCCGGGGCTCCCCCTCTAAGGAAATATGTAAGGTAATATTGGCATTTAAAGCAGGCGGCTTTGATATGCCACCGCTTTTCCGAGAATCTTAACCGAGTTCAGCTCCTCACCGATAAAGACGAGCGGCTCATATTTCGGGTTCTCGGGCGAGAGGATCAGCTTGTTCTTTTCGGGGTAGAAGTAAACGCGCTTCAGCGTCGCCTCATCGCCGATCGCGACGGCGGCGATCTCTCCGTTTTCCACGGTGTCCTGCGCGCGTATAAAGACGATGTCTCCGTCAAAGATCCGTGCGCCGATCATGGAATCACCGCAGGCCGCAAGGCAGAAGTCCGCATCGATATCCGCATAGGGGGTGCAGAAGCTACCGTATTCGCTGACGGCGAAGATCGGCGCGCCGCAGGCAATGCGGCCGAGCAGCGGGAGCCGCTTGGTCGGGATCTGGGGGCGTTCTTCGCCGGCGCCCTGCCAGCCCATCAGCGCGGCGGGCGTAGTGCGCAGCGCCTCTGCGAGAGCCTCCACCTTCTCGGGCGGAATGTTGGAGATCTGCCCGTTTTCATATCTGTGAATGGTCTGCTTGCTCGTGCCAATGCGCGCGGCAAGCTCCTCCAAGGTGAGGCCGAGCGCCTTGCGCCTTTCTCTGAGCTTACTTGAGATCATCGTATCACTCCTTTTTTCGCAGCGTATTTCGCCGCAATTCTTCCTTTTATACTATATTATAACCTAAAGTCACTTAATATGCAATAGGGATAAAGAAAAAAATATTTTTTTCCCAAAAATCACTTGACAAGTGACTTCTTCTTGTGGTATCATAGTCACGCAACAGGTTACCGTTATAGATAAAAATTCCACAAATAAGTGACGAAAGGAGATGCTTTCTTGCCTACGGAATGGGCGAATTACGAGGATAACGGATATTTTTGCTCTTTGGAGCCCTTGGAGAAGGAGATCCAAAGCTTTTTGCATTGCAGCCGTACGGCCAACCTGCGGCTCAACGTCAGGGAGCTGATCGCTCCGATGCTTTTCTGTAAGGAGGCGCCGATCACGGAGCGCGCGCTTGCACGGATGGAGTCGGAGGTGGCTTTGGCGGAGAGCGAGCTTGCGATTCTTGCCGAAAAGCTTTTGCTTCTGCGAACGGAGCTTTCTATGCATACGCGAGGGGGTGTTGCGTAATGGAGGAGAAGGAAAGAGAAGCGGTCGGCCGTCTGCCCGAGAGTGCGGATGCGCTGGCATCGGCGCTTTGCGCGGATTATTTCCGCAGGGAGCGAGCGATCAGAGCGGGGGATACGCCCCTGCGCGTGCGAATGGAATATGAATACCTCAACCACAGGATCTTCACGGCGGCGCGTGAGCTTTGCGAGGGGGAGGAGGACGCGCTTGGCTATATCGAGGAGATCGGGGCGAAGCGCGGCTATGCCAAGAGCCGCTTCACGGTCAGCGAAAAGACCTATAAGGTCAAGAAGCGGGCGGTGAAGCTGAACATTCTGCGTCGGCTCTATCTTCTGGATGCAGAGCGGACGGCAGCCGGTGAGGAGCCGAATTAAATATTTCTCGGCGCCGCCTTTTGACATTTTTTTCATTTTCCCTTTGCTATAATGGATGCAAGGGTAAGCCGCTTGCGGCAAAAAAATGAAGGAAAACACAAGCTATGAATGAAAATCTCTCTTTGTCTTATGAGGCGGACGTTTTGCGCGTTTCGCTTCTTTGCGAGGTGGACCATCACAAGGCAAGACAGCTGCGTGAGGCGATAGACCGTGCGGCCTTTGCCTACCGACCGCGCGTTTTGCAGCTGGATTTCACCGCAGTACGCTTTATGGATAGCTCGGGCGTTGCCTTGATCCTCGGCCGATCGGCGCTGGGGGAGGACCTCGGCTTTTGCGTGGTTCTTTCGGGGCTTGCGCCAACGGCGCGCAGGCTTCTGAGGCTCTCGGGGATCGAGGGGCGACGGAACGTCACCGTGCGTCCGTGATGCGGAAAAAGAGGAGGAGAGAATGAAAAGGATAGAAAATGAGATGAAGCTGCGTCTCGTCGCCAAGAGCGAGAATGAGAGCGTGGCAAGAAGCGCCGTCAGCGCGTTCGTTGCGGTGCTGAACCCTACGGTGGAGGAGCTGGGGGATATCCGCCTCGCGGTGAGCGAGGCGGTCACGAATGCGATCGTCCATGCCTACGGCGGCAGCGGCGAGGGGCTCGTTTACATATCGGTTCGCCTGTACGCAGACCGCGAGATCTCTGTGGAGATCTCGGACAAGGGGTGCGGTATCGAGGACGTGGAGAGGGCAAGGGAGCCTTTTTTCACGACCGGAGACGGCGAAGAACGATGCGGTATGGGCTTCCTCGTGATGCAGAGCTTTATGGATTCGCTTTCCGTGCGCTCTAAGGTCGGGCGCGGCACGGCTGTGCTTATGAGGAAAAAACTAACCCCGTAGCCGTGGTAGTTTTATGAGCGAAGTATTTGAAAAAAAGGAGAGCGCGTACGATAAAAACCTCGCGCTTCTGAAGGCCTACCGTGAGGGAGACAGAGAGGCAGGCGAGCGCCTCGTGCTTCTGAACCGCCCCCTGCTCTATCGCATCGTCGGCCGCTTCTCGGCAAGATACAGCGATACGGAGGAGCTGGTGGAGGTTGGCAGCATCGGGCTCGTCAAGGCGATCAATACCTTTGATTTTTCAAGGGAGTGCGCCTTCTCGACCTACGCCGTTCCTCTGATCATGGGTGAGATCCGCCGCTTTCTGAGAGACGATGGTCCGATCAAGGTATCCAGGGAGGAGAAGCGCCTATGCGCGATCCTGAACGCCAAAAGGGAAGCGATCCTTGCCGAGGGAAGGCAGCCGCGCATCGAGGAGCTTGCCGCCGCCGTCGGCGTTCCGGTAGAGGACGCCGTATGCGCTCTGTCCTCGGGCGGTGCGGTGCGCTCGCTCTCCGAGCCGATCGGAGGCGAGGAGGAGCTGTCTCTCGAGAGCACGGTCTATGACGAGGAGGCGGAGGGGCGCTTTTTCGATAAGCTCTCGCTGCATATGGCGATCCAGTCGCTCGGCGAGAGTGAGCGGCGGCTGATCCTTCTGCGTTATTTCAGAGATTATTCCCAGCAGCGCACCGCCGAGATCCTCGGCATCACGCAGGTGAAGGTCTCGCGCGAGGAAAAAAAGATCCTTGACCGCCTGCGCGCCGCTCTTGTGTAGGATCTATCCTTTATACAAATGTTAACAATATGTGAAAGTATCGGAAAACTATTGATTTTTCTTCTGTGTTAGTATAAAATATAGAATGTACAGTTTAGCACTCAAAAGAGGAGAGTGCTAAATGCAAAAACTTGGAGGTAAGTATTATGAAGATCAAGCCTTTATTCGACAAGGTTGTTGTGAAGCGTGTTGAAGCGCAGGAAACCACGAAGGCAGGCATCCTTCTGCCCGGCTCGGCGCAGGAGAAGCCCCAGATGTCTGAGGTCGTTGCCGTAGGTCCCGGCGGACTTGTGGACGGCAAGGAAGTGGTTATGACGCTTTCCGTCGGCGACCGTGTGATCGTCGGCAAATACAGCGGCACGGAGGTCAAGCTGGACGGCACCGAGTATATGGTCGTCAGCCAGTCGGATATCCTCGCCGTCATCGAAGATTAAGTTTAGGAGGTAATTCTGATGTCTAAGGAAATTTTGTATGGAACGGATGCCAGAGCCGCGCTGCTTCGCGGTGTGGATAAGCTGGCGGATACCGTAAAGATCACGCTTGGCCCCAAGGGCAGAAACGTGGTGCTGGATAAGAAGTTCGGCGCGCCCCTCATCACCAACGACGGTGTGACGATCGCAAAGGAGATCGAGCTTGAGGATGCCGCTGAGAATATGGGCGCGCAGCTTGTGCGCGAGGTCGCAACCAAGACCAACGACGCAGCGGGCGACGGTACGACCACCGCGACCCTTCTTGCGCAGTCTCTCATCCACGAGGGTATGAAGAACGTTGCCGCAGGTGCCAATCCTATGGTGCTTCGCAAGGGTATCTTCAAGGCAGTGGATGCCGCGATCGCAGAGCTTGCCGCACAGTCCAAGAAGGTCAGCGGCAGCGCGGATATTGCACGTGTCGGTGCGATCTCCGCGGGTGACGATACGATCGGCTCCCTGATCGCCGATGCGATGGATAAGGTTACCTCCGACGGCGTTATCACCGTCGAGGAGTCCAAGAGCGCTGAGACCTATAGCGAGGTCGTTGAGGGTATGCAGTTTGACCGCGGATACCTCTCTCCCTATATGGTGACCGATACCGAGAAGATGGAGGCGGTGCTGGATGATTGTATGATCCTTATCACCGATAAGAAGATCTCCTCCGTGCAGGATATTCTTCCGATCCTTGAGCAGATCATGCAGTCCGGTAAGAAGCTTCTCATCATTGCAGAGGACGTGGAGGGCGAGGCTCTCACCACCCTCGTGCTGAACAAGCTTCGCGGCACCTTCACCGTTGCCGCCGTTAAGGCACCCGGCTTTGGCGACCGCCGCAAGGAGATGCTCCAGGATATCGCGATCCTCACGGGCGGCGAGGTCATCACCTCCGAGCTCGGTCTGGATCTCAAGGATGCCTCCATTGCACAGCTTGGCCGTGCA
Organism: Clostridia bacterium; assembly: GCA_017938425.1. Taxonomy (GTDB): domain Bacteria; phylum Bacillota; class Clostridia; order Oscillospirales; family CAG-272; genus UBA1740. Next base: position 42,452 of record JAGBBQ010000042.1, read on the forward strand.
AGACAGGTGAAGATCAATAAGGAGACCACCATCATCGTCGGCGGCGCCGGCGAGAAGAGCGCGATCGACGAGCGCGTCGGCCAGATCCGTGCCGCTCTCGAGATCACGACCTCCGAGTTCGATAAGGAGAAGCTCCTCGAGCGTCTTGCCAAGCTTGCGGGCGGCGTTGCCGTTATCAAGGTCGGCGCGGCTACCGAGGTAGAGATGAAGGAAAAGAAGATGCGCATCGAGGATGCGCTGAACGCAACCAAGGCCGCCGTTGAGGAGGGCATCGTTGCAGGTGGCGGTACGGCGCTGATCAACGTGATGAGCGCGGTAGAGGCCGTGATCGCAACCCTCGAGGGTGACGAGAAGACCGGTGCCACCATCGTTCTCAAGTCCCTGATGTCTCCTATGAAGCAGATCGCAGACAATGCAGGTCTTGACGGCGCGGTCATCATCGCGAAGATCCGCGAGAGCGGCAAGGTCGGCTTCGGCTTCGATGCATACAAGGAAGAGTACTGCGATATGATGGAGGTCGGCATCGTTGATCCCGCAAAGGTAACGCGCTGCGCCCTTCAGAACGCCGCATCCATCGCATCCACCGTCCTCACCACCGAGGCCGTTGTGAGCGAGAAGAAGGAAGAGCAGCCCACAATGCCCCAGGGTGGAGACGCCGGCATGGGCGGCATGTATTAATGACTTAGGTATTTTGGTATAAATTCCCGTTTTCCCCCTCTCGACGTAGGTAACTACGCCTTCGGGTGGAAGAACGAAAATTTCTATCCAAAATCCCGTCGTCATTGGCTTGGGTGTTTTGGTATAAATTCCGTTTTCCCCTCTCGACGCAGGTAACTATGCCTTCGGGCGGAAGAACGAAAATTTCTATCCAAAATCCCGTCGTCATTGGCTTGGGTATTTTGGTATAAATTCCGTTTTCCCCTCTCGACGTAGGTAACTGCGCCTTCGGGTGGAAGAACGAAAATTTTGATCCAAAATCCCGTCATCATTGACTTTTCTGTTAAATTCCATAAAAAACGCACTGAGGTGATCCTCAGTGCGTTTTCGTTTATTGCTCTTCAAAAAAGCCCTTTACCGTGTGCACGGCGGCCATGCCGTCGGCACAGTAGAAGTCCGCGCCGATCCGCTTGGCAAAGTCGGCGGTCAGCACCGCACCGCCCACCATGATCCTCACCTGCGGCAGCTCCTTTTTCAGAAGCGCGATCGTTTCCTCCATCGCGGGAACGGTCGTAGTCATCAGGGCAGAGAGTCCGACGAGGGGTGTGTCGCTTCTTTTGGCTTCGGCAAGCACCGTCTCGGGCGCGACGTCACGGCCGAGGTCAAGCACGGGAAAGCCGTGGCTCTCGAGCAGGACCTTGACGATGTTTTTGCCGATATCGTGGATGTCGCCCTTCACGGTTGCAAGCAGGATGGGCGGTGTGTTTGCCGCTTCCTTTTTCGGCATTGCATCCTTTACGGCGGAGAAGGCGCGCGTTGCCGCCTCGGCGCTCATCAGAAGTCCCGGGAGGAAGAGTGTTTTTTTCTCAAAGCGCTCGCCGACGGCGTTCAGGGCAGGGATGATCTCGCGGTTGATCACCTCGGTGGGCGCGGTATTATGAAGCGCATCCTTTGCGAGGCGCTGTGCCTCGTCCTTCAACCCCTTTTCGATCGCCGCTTGCAGCGTGAGCGCAGATGCGTTCTGTGCGGCAGGCGCTGCCTCCGTGGCGTTTTCAGCAACGAAGTCGATGTAATCCTTCGCTCCCTCGTCGAGTCCGTGGAGCAGGCGGTGGGTGATATAGGCGTTCTTCATTGCGTTGCTATGGGGATTTAAGATCGCCGCGGTAAGACCGCGGTCCAGAGCGGCGGTGTAGAATACGGCGTTGATCCTCTCACGCTCGGGAAGCCCGAAGGAGACGTTGGAAACGCCGAGAACCGTCTTCATGCCAAGCTTTGTTAGCATTTCAACCGCTTTGAGCGTGATGTTCGCGCTATCTTTGTCGGCAGAAACCGTCATGCAAAGCGGATCGAAAAGAAAATCTTTTTTTGAAAGCCCGTATTTTTTGCCCTCGGCAAGGATCCGTCTTGCGACGGAGACTCTTGCCTCGGCGGTGGCGGGTATGCCGTCCTCGTCCATCGTAAGGGCGACGAGCACGCCGCCGTATTTTTTTGCGAGCGGCAGCACCTTATCAAGGCTCTCTCTCTTGCCGGAAACCGAGTTGATCAGTGCCTTGCCGTTGTAGGCGCGAAGCGCGGCGGCAAGCGCCTCCGGGTCGGAGCTGTCCAGCTGTAAGGGGGCGTCTGTCACCTGCTGCACGGCATCTGCGACCTTGGGGAGCAGCTCCTTTTCAGAGAGCCCGGGAACGCCGACGTTCACGTCGAGAATATGCGCGCCGTCCTCTACCTGCGCGGCGGCCTCCTCTAAAATATAGGAAAGATTGCCGCTTGCGAGCGCCTCCTTCACGCGCTTTTTGCCCGTGGGGTTGATGCGCTCACCGATCAGGATCGGCGCCTTATCAATCACTACGCCGTGCGTGTAGGAGGAGATCACGGTCTCGTTTTTCTTCGTCGGTAAGGAGAAGGGAAGTGCCTTCGTTTTTTCGATCAGCGCGCGGATGCATGCGGGCGTGGTGCCGCAGCAGCCGCCGAGCAACGTGGCGCCCATTTCGGCAAGCCTCGCCGTTTCGGTCGCAAATTCCTCTGCTGAGAGGGGGAAGGCGGTCTTGCCGTCCTTGATAAAGGGAAGCCCTGCGTTTGGCTGTACCGCAACGGGCAGAGAGGTGTGCTTCAGAATATTTTCAAGGATCGGCGCCATCTTATCCGGTCCGAAGGCGCAGTTCATACCGAGTGCGTCCACGCCGAGGCCCTCCAGCATTGCAACCATTGCGAGTGCGTCGGCGCCGGTCATCAGCTTTCCGCTCTCATCGTAGACGTTGGTGGCAACGATGGGCAGAACACTGTTTTCCTTCGCGGCAAGCACCGCCGCCTTGGTCTCGAGCGAGTCATTCATCGTCTCGATGACGATAAGATCCGCGCCTGCTTTTTGGCCCGCCCGTACGCTTTTGGCGAAGATCTCCACCGCCGCCTCAAAGGCGAGCGTGCCGTAGGGCTTCAGCAGTTTTCCGGTCGGCCCGATATCCAGCGCAACGTAAGCACCGTAGGGCGCGGCGGCGCGCCGTGCGTTCGCAACGGCTGCCTCGATCAGCGCCTCGTAATTCTCGTATTTTTCACAGTTTACGCCGAAGGTGTTGGCCGTGATGATATTGCTTCCCGCCTCGCAGTATGCGCGGTGGATCCCCTCGATCACCTCGGGGTGCGCGAGATTCCAAAGCTCGGGCGGCGTGCCGGGCGGCAGTCCCTTGCTCTGTACCATCGTGCCGAAGCCACCGTCGAAGTACAGCCTTTCGGTGCGAAGTCTTTGTCTTAAGCTTTTTTTCATACTAATCTCCGCTATCTTCGGATGCCTGCGATGGCGGTAATGGATTTTTGCGGCACCATCAAAAAGCTCTCCTGTAGTTCTATATGTAAATATTTATTTGCTTCTGTGATACGGATCATATCCTTCTGGAGCGAGAGCGGAAGATCCGCATATCCGGGGCTGAAGCGCGGTGTCAGCACGCAGCCCTCTGCCAAGATATCGCTCGCAAGCTCTGCGGCCGCCTCGGCGTAGGCAGAGGCGAGGGCGTCGGCAAGAAAATGCTCGGCGGGAGAGAGCAGGGAGATCCTATGCAGCCATCTCTCGCAGGATAGCCCCAGCGTCACCGCGAAGAGAAACGCCTGCTCGCAGCCGCGAAGGCTCTTTTTCAGCGCCTCGCTCTCCGTGCGGATGTCTCCGAGGTAAAGCGCACCCTCGTCCGCTCTTGTGACCGCGACGCGCACGGCGCACATTGCGGGGCTTACGGATGCCAAAAGCTCTCTTTTCAGCGCTTCGGCTCTCTTATCACGAAAGCCGATCGGCACGCGCAGTCTTGCGGAAAGCTCCTCCTCGGACGGCAGCAACTCACGCACGTCAAGCGCACGGTAAAGAACGCTCGGCATCACCGTAGGATCTCCGAAAGGTTTCTTTGGATGGCGGCGGCAACGTCGGGGCGGTTCATAGAATAAACGTGCACGGCGCTGATGCCGTTGGCAAAGAGGTCAACGATCTGCTCGGTCGCAAAGGCAATGCCTGCCTGCTTCATTGCGTCGGGCTTATCACCGTAGCGGTCCACGATGCGAAGGAATCGCTGCGGCAGCGCGTTGCCCGAGATCGCGATCAAGCGCTTGATCTGTGCCGCGCTCGTTACGGGCATGATGCCCGCCACGACGGGGACCTGTATGCCCGCGCGGTAAAGCCTGTATAGGAAGTTGTAAAGGATATTGTTATCGAAGAACATCTGCGTGGTCAGAAACTCGCAGCCCGCCTCCACCTTTTTGCGTAGGCCCTCGATGTCACGGGCAAGGCTCTCACTCTCGGGATGCCCCTCGGGATAGCAGGCGCCGCCGATGCAGAAGCCGCCGAAGCGTCGGATCTCCTCTACGAGCTCGCTTGCGTGCTTGTAATGCGCCGTGCTGCGGTCGAAGCCCTCGGGCGCATCGCCGCGCAGGGCAAGAATGTTTTCCACGCCGCGCTCGCGCAGGGCGTTAAGCTCCGCTCCGATGCGCTCTCTTGTGGAGGAGAGGCAGGTCAGGTGCGCAAGCGGCGTCACGCCCTGGGAGAAGAGCGCGCGGCAGATCTCGGCGGTATACTGCGAGGTGCCGCCGCCCGCACCGTAGGTTACGCTCATATAGGAGGGCGAAAGTCTTGCGATCTCGCTTGCCGCCGCTAAAACGCTGTCAAACTTATCGCTCGTCTTGGGAGGGAACACCTCGAAGGAAAGGCTGGGTCTTCCGCTATTGATGATATCGGTGATCTTCATATTCTTTATCCCTTTCGCGCATGCGCGCATAAGATTCATAAGGATAGTTTAGCACAGTTTTCTTCGATTTGCAAGAAAAATCGAAAATCTTGCCCGGCTTTTTTTATCCGAGCAAAAAAAGTGCACGGCTCGTCCTGCGTGAGAACGCAAGGATCCGTTGTGATGCAAGAAACGGCGTGCCGCGACGGGATCCTTTTTGCCGTGATGCGCGGCGTTTCTCATAAGGAGGAAGAAAACAGGGGAGAAATACATCGGTCGCCCTTGCGCGGGCAGCTGCCGCCCCAGCTGCCAATGCGATCGAAAAACGCGGAGAACAAGGTGCGATATAAACAAATGTTTGCAATTACGGATAAAAAGCGCACTTGTGCGCAGCCGATCGTATTAGGGCTATGCCCGAAAACGAAATACCACCCGCTGCTGTGAAGCGGGTGGATTTTTATTAGTGCGCACTGCGGCAAACGGCCTTGTAAGGGCAGTATTCGCAGGGGGATGTCTTGCTTTTTGCGCTTTTTCTTTCGACGCGTATGTCGCCGTGCCGCATTCTCTGCGCAATGTCGGAGACGACGGCGGAGAGATTTTCCATCAGCGCATCCCACCCCTCGGGCGTGTAGAGATTCTTTTTCGAGGTCTGCGAAACGCTGCCGTCCTTGTTGAATTTGATCGGGAGAAAATCGGGATGGATGCCCGCCAGCACGGCGGGATCGTCCAGCAGCATACCGCTGCGCGTATCCGCCATCTCGATCCTGCGATCCTCGACAGGGGGCGCGGGTTGGTTTTTATCCTCGGTCAGCGCGTTCATATAGATCGCGCCCGCGGGGAGGATGCGGCCGCCCTCGCCCACGCCGAGCGACGCCTTGAAGGCCTCGGTCGGTGCCTCGGTCAGCGAGCGAAGGTATAAGAACATCTGCATATTCTCACCCTTCTCAAGATCACTCGGTGAAAAGCTCTTCCTTCCCGTTTTATAATCCACGACGCGCAGATAAACGTCATCGCCGGCGCGCAGGGCGTCCACGCGGTCGATCGTTCCGTAGATGCAAACGTCACCGTCCTCGGTCGGGATGTGCGGCGCTCGCGGCCCCTCCTCGCCGCCGATGCGCAGCTCGAAGAAGGCGGGCTTAAAGCCGTCCCGGTGTGAGAACTCTCTGCAAAGACTCTCCGCCATGATCTCGGCCGCCTTCGTAAGTCTGCCGATCTGCAGGGCCTCGCGCCTTTCGCGCTTGCCGCCGCAGCGGAGCAGCCTCTCGCTTTCCTCCTTCGCGATCTCGGCAATGCGCCGCTTCCGTTCCTCGGCGGTAAGCGTGCCGTGCTCGATGCCCTCGCGCTTGATATCCGAGAGAAATCTTTCGAGGATCGCGTGTAAAAAGGTTCCGATATTCAGATTGTCGAGCTTTGCGCGCCGCTGCTCGGAAAGCCGCAGCGTATAGGTGCAGAAATGCTTGAAGGGGCACTGCACGTAGGCATCCAGGCGGCTCTGTGTCAGCGACATCACGCCGTTGTAGAGCGAGGAAGCGGTTTCGCGCGAGAGTGTGAGCGTATCGTTGGTCAGTCGGCGAGAAAGCACGCCGAGCGTCTGCGTATAGCCCGTGCCCTTCAGCGCCTCGGTCACGGTGGCGCGCTCCTGCGCCGTCATACGGTCATAGCCTGCCATTGCCGCCTCCGCGGTGTAATAGCGCTCGCTCGCACGCAAGGTCTCGGTGCTGACGGGCAGGATCCTCTTGCTTGAGATCTGTGCGATCCTGGCGATCACGTCGGCGGGCGGCGTGGCGGTATAGGAGCTGTTGCGCTCGGTATAGAGAATGGTAACGCTTTCGCGCCCCATAGAAAAAGCGCGGGAAAAGCTGAAGAGCTCTCTGGCGCTCTGCACCTCGCGCGATGCCTCGGTTGGATAGCCGAGCGCGTGCAGGCATTCACGGTCGGAGAGTGTCAGTGCGCCGCTGTCCGAGGGATTCATCGGGAATTCGCCGGCGTTCACACCGAGCAGATAAACGTGCCTTGCATCCGCGGGGCGGATCAGATCCGCAGTGCCGGCGCTCACGGCGTCGTAAAGCGCGGGAATATGCCCCATCCGCACGGAGCGGAAAACGATGCCGAGCAGAGAGCGGAACACGCGAGCGTCCGCAGGAAAATCCCCCATCACCTCCACGAGCGTATCCAGCGAATCGCAGATCACGCGGAAGAGCCGCTCGTTCTCATCCGCCTCCTCGTGCTCGCCGAAGCCGCGCAGCCTTTCGGCACGCAGGCGAAGATTTTCCTCGAGCGAAAGCTCGGTCAGAAGCCGTACCGTCGCGCGTGCGTGATCGGTCACGGTGGTCGCCGCTCCCGTATCCTCGGCAAAGCTGCGAAGCGGCGGCAGCAGCATCTCTCTTGTCTCGTTGATGCGCGAAAGAAGAGCGGCGCTCTGCGCGGTCGATTCCGCGCCGTAGCCGAAGGGATTCATGCCGAAGGGCGTGTCCGAAAGCAAAGCACGGCCCTCGAGCTGCCAGCGCTCGAGATAGAGCTCCAGTTCGCAAAGAAGATCCGCGGGAATGCCGGAAAGTCCGCATTTTGCATAAGCGAGAAGATCGCTGCGGCGAAAGCCGCCGCTCACGGTGGCGTAGGCGGCGTCGATCAGCTTGATCGCCTCGAAGGAGCAGACCTCGCGTGCGGCGTGCAGGGTAGAGGGAATACCTGCGCCTCCGAGCGCCACCTCGAGCAACCCCTGGGCGGCGGATGCCTTAGAGTAGACCACGACGAAATCACGGTAACGGCAGCCCTCCTCCATCACACGGCGGCGTATATCCTGCGCCACGAAGGATGCCATATCGTACGGGGTGGGTGCTTTGAATATTCGCAGGGAACTATCGACGTTTTGTAAATAACTATTGTCAATTTCGCCCTCCGAACGCCAAAGAAGCGGGAGCGCATTTTGCAAGATCGGTGCCACGCCCTCTGCGCCGTCCACCTTCTTGACGTGAACCTCCGTGCCGATGCGCGCGGCGAGTGCGGTCATCCTTTCACGCACGCAGCGCGGCTCGGTGAATTCAAAGCCGTCCTCGGCGGTCTTGGGGATGCGCAGGGTGAGCGTGACGTCGGTCACCGAGAGCAGCGCCTCGATCACGCGGTACTGCTCCTCTGTGAAGGAGGTGAAGCCGTCGATAAAGATCTCCGTGCCGCGGAGGATATCGGGATGCTCGAAAAGCTTTTTCGCCATCACGAGCATATCGGCGCCGCTATCACGGTATTTTCCGTCGTGCAGAGAGTGGAAGAGCGCGAGGACCTTGGCAAGATCCGAGAGTTTTTCGGAAAGCCTCGGATGTGCCTGCTCCACCGCCTCCGACGCCTCGGAGAGCATCGGCGCGTCTAAGCACATCGCGCGCAGCTCGCGCAGAGCGGAAAGTGCCTTTTCCACCGTCCCCTCGCTAACCTTGCCGAAGGAGGGGCTGAGCAGAGGCGATAGCTCGGTCAGCGTCCGCCACATAAAGAGCGCGCGGACGGTCTCGTCCGAATAACTGTCCGAAAGGCCGCCGATCTCGCGGAAGATGCGGTTCGGCAGTCGTGTAAAATTCATGACCTCAAAGGAGAGCGGCGCGTCTGCGGGGAGCCTGTCGGCGTATTCGCTCTCTGCCGTCACGGTCTGCTGCTCGGGAACGAGGAGCAGAGAGGGCCTTTTCGCGCGGATGCGCGCCTCAATGCGCGTGCGCATTTCACGCCCCGTATCGGCATAAAGGCCGCCTTGTATCAAAGTCAGCATTCCTCTTCCTCCCCTGCGTATTTTTCGGAAAGCGCATAGCCGAGCTTGCGGGAGGAGAGAATCACCCTCTCGCCCTCCGTCTCCAGCTTTTCGCGCAGATAATGGATGTAAACGTTCAAAAGCCCGGCCGTTCCCGCCTCGCCCCAAACGGCGGCGTGCAGGCTCTCGCGGCTGATATACGCGCCCTTGGCGGCGTAAAGCGCAGTTAACAGAGAAAATTCCACCTCGGTCAGCCGGATCTCTTTGCCGAGAAAATGCACCGTGCGCCCGTCGGCCGAAAGCGTGAGCGGGGAGGAGCGCCTCTGCCCGAGCCGCTTGGCGGCAAGCCCGATCGGCAGAGGGAGCGGCAGCGTGCGCGAGGGCGCGGGTGTATCGCCGCTCTCCGATAAATAATAATGTGTGGGAGCATCCGTGCGCGGCACGTGTGTCCGCGTATCAAAAATATAAACGTCGGCCGCACCCTCCTCGGCAGCGGAAACCTCGATCCGCACAAAAAGAGCCGAAAGCTCCAGCCGCAGCTTCTGCCCGAGATAGGCATCCTCCGTCACGATCCTCAGCACACCGCCCATATCGCACACCCCCAAATCCTAATTTATTAGAAACTTACGGTTTGATTATACCGCAATACACTCCGCTTGTCAATGCTTTTTCTTTCCTATCGTGAAAAAAGTATTTTAAAGAGCAATAAACGCAAAGGCTTGGTCAATTTTTGCAATTGTTAGAGCGGGAAGATTATTGTATAATGTATGTGATAATAAAACAAAGGAGACTCGTTATGAACAAGATGATTGACGAACTTTATTCCATTGGTCTGATCCCGGTTATCAAGATCGAGAATGCAGACGATGCGCTTCCTCTCGCGAAGGCACTGATCGACGGCGGTCTTCCCGCGGCAGAGATCACCTTCCGCACCTCCTGCGCCGCTGAGGCGATCAAGAAGATCACCGAGGCATATCCCGAGATGCTCGTCGGTGCCGGCACGGTGCTGACCACGGAGCAGGTGGATGCTGCGATCGCCGCAGGCTCCAAGTTCCTGGTATCTCCCGGCCTTAACCCCAAGGTAACGGCATACTGCCTCTCCAAGGGCGTTCCGATGCTCCCCGGCTGCTCCAATCCCTCGGATGTAGAGGCGGCGCTCGAGCTCGGTCTCTCCACCGTTAAGTTCTTCCCCGCAGAGGCGGCGGGCGGCCTCAAGATGCTGAAGGCTATGGCTGCGCCCTACGGTCAGCTGAAGTTTATGCCCACCGGCGGTATCAGCGCCGATAACCTTCTTGAGTACCTCAAGTTTAACAAGATCGTTGCCTGCGGCGGCTCCTTTATGGTTAAGGATGACCTTGTAAGAGAGAAGAAGTGGGACGAGATCACCGCGCTGACGAAGAATGCGGTAAAGACGATGCTCGGTCTCGAGTTCCTTCATATGGGTATCAACAACGAGAACGCAGAAGAGGCGACCAAGGCAGCAAAGCTCTTTGAGATGATGTTCGGCCTTCCCGTAAAGGACGGCAGCAAGTCTCTCTTTGCAGGCGATGCCTTCGAGTTTATGAAGTCCAAGGGCCCCGGCAAGTGCGGCCACATCGCGATCCGCACCAATTTCGTTGACCGCGCAATGGCATACTTCAAGAGAATGGGCCTGGCGTTCGACGAGTCCACCATCACCTACGATGAGAAGACCGGCAAGCCCAAATTCGTTTATTTCAAGGATGAGATCGCGGGATTTGCTATCCACCTTCTCCAGAAGTAATTTTTGTCGCTATCGCTTTTTGGCTAAAAAGGCCGTTCGTCCCCGCTCGCCGTATGCAAATACGGCTTCGGGAAACGAGCGGTCTTTTTTTCTCAAAAATCGAAGAGCGACAATATTTTGCCTAAAAAGGCCGTTCGTCCCCGCTCGCCGTATGCAAAAATACGGCTTCGGGAAGCAAGCGGTCTTTTTTTGTTTTTCGGCCATACGCCGCCTTGGCATAAAATATTTTTGCACACGCGCAAAAAGTGACAAAAAACTGTTGATTTTTGTATTTCTATATGTTAAAATAAATAAAAGGAATTTATGAAGGAGGCGTTTCATGCGCACCGATTTTTTACATAAGAGCGCGGGCGGGGCGGATATGGCAGAGGTGACCGTCAGCGTGGAGGGCGCGATGCCCGTGAGGATCGCGGCGACCGATGCGGCGTATCTTGAGAACACCTATTCGTCAAGCTTTGTCAGTGAGATGGCGATCCAGCTGACAAGGGAGATTGAGAACCGTATGATGGTTTCAGGGCTTGCCGGGAGCGATATCGCCCTGGAGCTCGTGTTTGCGCCCGGGACATATATGGAGCATCCGCAGGGGGCGTACACCTACCGCCGTCTTCTTATTTCGGAGAGCGGCCGTGCGATCAAGGACCTTTGGGTGCGCTGGGAGCGCATTGGAGAGGGAAGGGGCTTCACGGTTTGTGACGAGGTGGCACCCGACGAGATCCGCTTCACCCTCGGAGAGGACGTGCCGCAGAAGGTACGCGAAAAGGAATACCGTTTTCTCGTACGGGCGGATGCGGAGAAATACCGCGCGGCGATGGGGCGCAAGAATGTGACGGAATGGAGAGAGATCATCAAGCGTGCCGTAAAGCGCGGAACGCTCACGAAGATCACGATCGACGAGAAGGTCGCGGAGCACGCAGGTCAGATCAAGGACAAGCTCGAGGAGCTGCTCGGCAAAATGCAGCCCGCCGCCGTGCCTGAGGTGCCGGAGACGGAATCCGTTCCCGCGCATGACGAAGCGTACGAGAAGGCGATGGCCTATATGCGCACCTTCGTAGAAGAGAATAAGACAAGCGCACCCGAGGAAGAGCCCGAGGTCGAAGAAGAGACCGAGATCGAGGAAGAGCCCGAGGTCGAGGAAGAGACCGAGATCGAGGCAGAACCCGAGATCGAGGAAGAACCCGAGGTCGAGGAAGAGACCGAGGTCGAAGAAGAGACCGAGATTGAGGAAGAGCCCGAGGTCGAAGAAGAGCTCGAGGTCGAGGAAGAACCCGAGATCGAGGCAGAGCCCGAGGTCGAAGAGGAGCCCGAGATCGAGGAAGAGCCCGAGATCGAAGAGGAGCCCGAGGTCGAGGCAGAGCCCGAGGTCGAAGAGGAGCCCGAGGTCGAAGAAGAGCCCAAGCAGGTGGAATATCCGCAGGAAAGCTTCGCTTTTGCAAAGCCCGAGGCACCTGCCGTAGATATAGAAGCGCTCCGCATGGAGATGGAGAGAAAGCTTCGCGCCGAGATGCTCGAGAAGGAGCAGGAGCTTTTGCGCAGAGAATATGAGCTGGAGCGCAAGAGACGTGAATTTGATGCTGAGGTCAAGGAGCAGGAGCTTAGCCGCGCCGAGCGCGAGATCGAGCTGCGCCGCCAGGCACAGAATCAGGCACGTCTGGAATGGGAGGCCAAGGAAAGAGATAGGCTGACCGCGCAGGCGTTGGAGGCGATCGAGCTTCGTAAGGCCGAGGAGGCCCGTGCCGCAGAGGAAGCCCGCAGAGCGGAGGAGGCTCGCATCGCAGAGGAAGCCCGCAAAGCGGAGGAGGCTCGCATCGCAGAGGAAGCCCGCAGAGCGGAGGAGGCTCGCATCGCAGAGGAGGCTCGCATCGCAGAGGAAGCCCGCAAAGCGGAGGAGGCCCGTAAAGCAGAGGAGGCTCGCATCGCGGAGGAAGCCCGCAAAGCAGAGGAGGCTCGCATCGCTGCGGCCGCCAATATGTCGGCGGATGGGGTATATACGTATACGGAAAAGAAGGTACATCTGATCTTCCGCCACCCCGTA
>JAGBBQ010000009.1 GCA_017938425.1 Clostridia bacterium
AAACGAGGCGAAGCCTCTCATCACGAGGTTTACCTCTCATCACGCGCCGTAGGCGCTCATAACTTGCCAGCAAGGGCAATCATAGTTTAGCGTGAATACTCCGCTTGGAGTATCACGCTAATGTGCCTCTTCCTTTGCTTTTAAGCGAGAGCAAAAGAAAAACGCAGAGGTTGATCTCTGCGTTTTTATAAGCCGTGACTTTACGGAAATTATTTTCCGAGCTCCTTCGTGCGCTCGTAGGCAGCGGAGACTGCCTCGATCAGCGCGCCGCGCATTGCGGCGTTCTCGAGGGTGCGGACGCCCTCGATCGTGCTGCCCGCAGGGCTGCACACGGCGTCCTTGAGCTGCTCGGGATGCCCCATACCCGCGAGGATCATCTGACCTGCGCCGACCATCGTTTTGGCGGCAAAGGCAAGCGCATCCGCATAGGAAAGACCGCAGAGCACGCCGCCCTCGGCAAGCCCCTGCGCGAACATATACGCAAAGGCAGGACCGCAGCCCGACACCGCGGAGGCGGCATCGATCTTATCCTCGGGGATACGGGAGAGCTTACCCGCTTTTGCAAGCGCTTCGAGGAAGAGCGCGGTATCTGCATCGGTGCAAAGCGCGCCGGGAGTGTAGAGGATCATACCCTCACCGACGGCGGCAGGGGTATTCGGCATAATACGAATGATCCTTTTATCCGCGCCGAAGAGCGCGGAAAGTCGCGCGAGCGTAACGCCCGCGCACATGCTGACGAGAGTGATGTCACTGCGCTTTGCAAGCGCAGGCGCAAGCTCCTCGGCAAGAGCGGCGAGCCCCTGGGGCTTGACGCCGATCAGCACCATATCGCACGTGCCAACGAGCGCGGATGCCGAAAGGCACTGCGCGCCAAGGCGCTCGGCAAGAGCACCTGCCTTTTCTTGATCCGTATCTGCAAGATAGAGGGAATGCTCTGTTTTTGCGATGGCAGACGCAAGCGCGCCTCCCATATTGCCGCATCCTATACAACCGATCTTTTTCATAAAAACCTCTGTTTTTGTAAATCTTTGTTGACTTTTATCTGATATGACCTTCGCCTGTGATGATATACTTATACGAGGTCAGCTCGTGAAGCCCCATCGGGCCTCTCGCGTGCATCTTCTGCGTGGAGATGCCCATCTCACAGCCGAGACCGAACTCTCCGCCGTCGGTAAACCTCGTAGAAGCGTTCACGTAGACGGCGGCACTGTCCACCGCCAGGGTGAAGGCGCTTGCGGCATCCGCATTCTCGGTGACGATCGCCTCGCTATGCCCTGTGGAATGCTTCGCAATATGTGCGATCGCCTCCTCCACGCTATCCACAACGCCGACGGCTAAGATATAATCGAGAAACTCGGTATCAAAATCGCGCTCCGAGGCAGGCGTGCCGCGAATGATGCGCTGCGCCCTTTCGTCCAGACGGAGCTCAACGGGCGCCTTCCCTGCCGCGGCGCGCGCCGTGACAAGGCGCTCGCGGATCATAGGAAGGATCTCGGCCGCTCTGTCCTTATGCACGAGGCAGACCTCGGCGGCATTGCAGACCGAGGGGCGCGAGGTCTTCGCGTTTTCAAGAATGGCAAGCGCGCGCACCGGCTCGGCATCCTTATCGATATAGATATGGCAGATGCCCGTTCCCGTCTCAATACAGGGGACCTTGGCGTTCTCCACGCAGGCGCGGATCAACCCCGCACCGCCGCGCGGAATCAGAAGATCGACCTTGCCGACCGCGGTCATCAGCGCGTTTGCACTGTCGCGCGAGGTATCCGAAATGAGCGTGACCGCATCCTCGGGCAGACCGACCGACAAAAGCCCCTCGCGAAGCGCTTCGGCGATCGCACGGTTGGTTCGGATCGCCTCCTTGCCGCCGCGAAGCACGCAGACGTTACCCGTCTTTACCGAAAGGGCGGCGGCGTCCGAGGTAACGTTCGGACGGCTCTCGTAGATCATAGCGAGCACGCCGATCGGAACCGACACCTTGCGGATGAGAAGCCCATCCGCGCGCTTATTTTCCTCTAATATTCTGCCGAGAGGCTCGGGCAGAGCGGCGACCTGCCGCACGGCATCCGCCATTGCGTGAATGCGCGCAGGCGAGAGACTGAGCCTATCGATCATTACCTCCGAGATGCTGCCCTTTGCCGCTTCGACGTCCATCGCATTGGCGGAAAGGATCGCCTCCATACGGTTCTCCAGCGCATCCGCCATTGCAAGAAGCGCCGCGTTGCGCACCGCCTCCGTGGCGGCCATCATACGCGCCTTGGCAAGCACCGCGAGTGAAAGCTGCTCCTGCGTTGTCATCCTTCTTTCCCTCCGTAGAAGCGGGTACCGACCGCATTGCCCTCCACGATATCGTAAAGAAGCGACGGACGGTCTCCTCTCGTGATCACCATATCGATGCCGTGCGCCATACACATCGTCGCGGCACGCAGCTTCGTCTGCATTCCGCCCGTGCCGAGGCTCGAGCCGGCACCGCCGCCGAGGGCGCGGATCTCATCGGTCATTTCCCTGACCTCGGCGATCAGCTTCGCATTCGGGTCCTTATGAGGATCCGCGGTGTAAAGCCCCTCAATATCCGAGAGAAGGATCAGAAGGTCTGCCTTCGCCTCGGTGGCAACGATGGCGGCAAGGGTATCGTTATCTCCGACGGCGATCTCAGCCGTGGAGACGGTATCGTTCTCATTGATGATGGGGAGCACGTGCAGAGCAAGCAGGCGGTTCAGGGTGTTCGAGAAGTTCTCGTTCCTCTCCTCGTTTTCAATATCATCCCCCGTCAGAAGGATCTGCCCGATGTTATGACCGTACTCGGAAAACTGCCTGTCATAGACGTACATCAGCTCACACTGACCGACGGCGGCAGCGGCCTGCTTCGTCGGCATATCCTTGGGACGCTCGGTAAGCCCGAGCTTTCCGACGCCCATTCCGATCGCGCCCGAGGAGACGAGGATCACCTCGTGCCCCGCATTCTTCAGATCGCTCATCACCTTGCAGAGCTCCTCGACGTGGCGGATATTCATATTTCCTGTTGCGTGCGTGAGAGTGGAGGTTCCCACCTTGATTACCATACGCATTTTAAAATACCTCCATTATGGGAACAAAAGTTTACAAAATCAATCCTTTTCGGTTTCTTCGGTCTTGCCGTAAAGAATTCCGTCGATCGACTTACCTTCCTTTTTCATCTGGCGCATTTCCGCAACTGCGGCAAACATAACGTCACCCGAGGAGTTCAGAGCCGTCTCGAGAGAATCCTGCACGACGCCGATGATGAAGCCGATACCGACCATCTGCATGGCAACGCCCTGGTCCACGCCGAGAAGCGAGCACGCCATCGGGATAAGAAGCAGAGATCCGCCCGCAACGCCCGATGCGCCGCAAGCGGCAAGCGTTGCAAGGATCGAAAGAAGGATTGCCTGGAAGAAGGGCACGTGCACACCCGTGGAGAAGGCGGCACAGAGCGCCATGACCGCAATGGTGATCGCGGCACCGTCCATATTGATGGTCGCGCCGAGAGGAATGGATACGGAATACATATTCTTATCAAGGCCGAGCTTCTCGCAAAGGCGCATATTGACGGGGATATTCGCCGCGGAGGAGCGGGTGAAGAACGCGGTCAGACCGCTCTCGCGCAGGCAACGGAATACAAGGGGATATGCGTTCTTGCCGATCATGACCGATGCGATGATGGGGTTGATCACAAGCGCGACCAGCAGCATGCAGCCGACGATCAGCGCAAGAAGAGCACCGTAATCCACGAAGATATCGAGGCCGTTCTCACAAACGGTGGTGAATACGAGGCCGAGAATACCGAAGGGCGCCAGAGAGATCACCCAGCGGATGCAGGCAGAGACCGCAGCCGAGAGATCGCCGACGATCTCCTTGGTGCGATCGGAGGCGGCACGCAGCGCGATACCGAAGAGGACCGCCCAGAAGAGGATGCCGAGGTAGTTACCGCCGATGATCGCGGAGATCGGGTTCTGCACGAGGTTATTCAAGAGATTCGTGATGACCTCGCCGATGCTGCCGGGAGCGACCTGGTCGAGCCCCGGGCCGACAAGCGTTACCTTTACCTTGAAGATGAAGGACGCGCAAACGGCAAGGATGGATGCGGTCAGCGTCGTGCCCAAATATAGCGCGACGATCGTGCCGAACTTCTTATCCAGCGTATTCTTCGCCGTAGCGATCGAGCTGATGATCAGAATAAATACGAGGAGGGAGCGAGGCCCTTCAGCGCGCCGACGAAGAGAGAGCCGAGAACGCCGATGAAGGACATCTGTGCCGTTACCTTCGCAAGGCGTGCGATGAGACCGAGCGCCGCACCGAGCACGATACCGCAAAGAATGCGAAGCACCAGATTGATGCTGTTCCATTTTTCAAAAATCTTTTTCATTTGTCTTTCCTTTTCTTTAAAAGATAATTTTTTGACTTATATAGTCTACCATAACGAGAGCGCTTTGTCAAGCGTGGGAGAGATAAGTTTTCCCTTTTTCACGATAATCTGCTTTTTTTAGTCATTTCTTTATTTTCTCTTGCAATTCGCACACGCGTGTGCTACAATGAGGTAAAAACGGCGCGCATGCCGAAAAAAGGAGAATACATTATGCCGGGAAAACAGATCATAAGAGATGCCTATCTCAAAAATCCCGAAAGAAATCATCCGCGTATCTTGATGCGCGAGGAGGATTTTGCCCGTATCAAGGAAAACAAGGATGATAGCGTGATAAAGGCCGCGCTTGTCAAGCTCAGCGAGAGTGCGGAAGCACTTCTGGATGCCCCTTGTACGGAATTTGCGATCCCCGACGGCATTCGCCTGCTGGCGGCATCCCGCAAGGTGCTTGGTCGTGTGCGTGTGCTTGCGCTTGCATACAAGCTCTTCGGTGATGAAAAATACGCCGAGAGGGCCTACCGCGAAATGGAAGCCGCTGCCGGCTGGGACAACTGGAATCCTCGCCACTATCTGGACGTTGCGGAGCTGTGTGCCGCGCTTGCCATCGGCTATGACTGGACCTACGAATATCTTACCGAGGAGCGCCGCGCCGTGATCCGCGAGGCTCTCTATAACAAGGGTGTGATGACCGTGCTTGACGATTACCGTGACAGAGAACGTGCCCGTTCCTACCGTTGGTATCAGGATAAGCCCGGCGACAACTGGAAGATGGTGTGTAACGGCGGTATTACAATGGCGGTGCTTGCTTGCCTTGAGGACTTCCCTGCCGATATCTCGGAGGAGGTGCTGAGCTGCGGCTTCAAGGACACGCTCGAGGCGGTGCACACCTTCTACTCTCCCGTGGACGGCAACTACTCCGAGGGCCCGACCTATTGGAGCTACGCCACCACCTATCTTTCCTATTATTCAAAATCTCTCGTAACCGCCTGCGGTCAGGACTACGGACTGACCGACTGGGAGGGCCTTCGCAAGAGCGTTGTATGGCTTCTGAACATGGCCTCCAACGATCAGATGGGCTTCAACTTCGGTGATGCATGGCCGAGCACTGTTTGCTCCGACCTCTTTTTCTGGGTGGCGGAACGATTCGGTGATAACGAGATTGCAACGCTCAGAAAAAGAGACTGCCTTGCGCGCCCGGACTCTGTATCCGCAACGACGCTCTTCTACTATAAGCCCGGCGTTGAGGAGAAGGAGCTCGCGCTCCCGACGAGCTTTGCCATTCTTGGCAACGACAACGCCGCCTTCCGTACCGGCTGGGGTAAGGACGATCTTTTCGCCGCCATTCATTTCGGCAAGAACAACGCCTACCACGGCCACCTCGATATGGGAACCTTCATTTTGAACGTTGGCTCGGTGCGCTTCTTCCACGATTTCCCGCCGGATAACTACAATCTGAAGCCTTACAGCGGCACCTACCGCTTCCGTGCCGAGGGACACAGCACCCTCGTTATCAACCCCTCGAAGGAGAACGATCAGCTGCGCTCCGCAAGAGCGGTGCTTGACCGCGTGCAGCCCGAGGTGGACAAGGATAGATACGCGATCGCGGATATGTCCGAGGCGTTCCCCGAAAAGGAAGCGATCCGCGGACTGAAGCTTTCTGCCGATATGGCGGCCGTGACCGTGCAGGACGAGATCCGCTGCCTGCCCGAGGAGCGCATCGTTTGGGCGGCGCAGACCAAGGCGGAGATCGCACTCGCAGAGGACAAAAAGAGCGCGGTACTGACACTTGACGGCAAGCGCCTTTACGCCGCACTTCTTTCCGAAGGACTCACCTTTGAAGTAAGAGACTGCAAGCCCACCGAGCTCTCTCCCGAGGTTGAGGCGGCAAGAGACGAAAACCGAGGTATCGCCCGTCCGCAGAATGACAACGAAGGCTTCCGTAAGCTCGTGATCGATGCAAGCGGCAAAGACGGCTATACGGTTGCTGTTTCCTTTGTTCCTCTTGCAGACGGCAAAGATGCGCCCGAAGCACTCCCTGCACTCAAAAAACTCGCTATTTGGTAAACAAATATATGCAAAATAAGCCATTCACGCTACTTTGTGTGAATGGCTTATTATTTCATCCAATGTAATTCTTTTGCAGAGAGGATGGCGGTAATCCGTATTTTTTCTTGAAGGCGCGGGAGAAAAACTTCTCGTCCGCAAAGCCGCAGGCAAGCGCGATCTCCTTAACGGAGGCCTCCCTTCCCGAAAGCAGGGCGACCGCCTTGTTCATACGAAGCCTGCAAAGGTACGCCTTCGGCGACAGGCCGAAGCGCTCCTGAAAGCACCGTCCGAGCGTGGACTGACTCATAAAGCCCGCTGCCGCCACATCCGTGACCGAAAGCGTGCTCTCCGAGAAATGCGCCTCCATAAACGCAAGGCAGGCTTCGAAGCCCTTCGCGCCGTGCGCCGTCCTTTTATCGTTTTCCATCTCGTCGAGGATCGAATAAATGATGGATTTCATACGGTTGGCGCTCTTCCCTTCCGTGAAAGCATCCAGCAGCTGCGAAAAGAGCATGCGAAGAAGCGTTGGATTCTGCGGGCGGAAGGCAATGGGCTCGCAATAATTGCAATCGCGCAGATGCGCAACGATCATTTCCGTGCCGTAAGACTCCACCTCGTAGGGCATATCGGCAGGAATATACAGGATGTCCCCCGTATTTACCGAAAGTTGCCTGCCCGCGACCTCAAAATCGCTCTTCCCGCCGAGGCGGATGGAGATGGCGGCGAAGGGGCGCCCCTTCACCTTGAAATATCCGTCGGCATGCCGAATCTTTTGCACGGATAATACTTGAAAGCTGAGATCCTCACGGCTGTAGATCATCTCGTCTGCTCTCCTTTATGCGTTTTTTTACCACTGCGGTTCTTACTGTCAAATCCTTGATAGGCTCGAAACGGTGCCGTACGTCTCTATTTCGACCTCTGACAGTCATTATACCACAGCGTGACGAAAAAGTCCACCCTTATGACGAAAAAATATGTTTTCCTTCAAAATGTTTTATGATAAAATTAAGAAAAAGCACACCCTTCGACAAATGGAGCAGAGCGCGGTACACGCTTGCGATCCTATGGATCCCTTCATTATATTAAGTTTGCTTTTTTCGATCATATCTTTTAAAAAAACATTTTCCGGAGGTAACGATGAACCACATTGAAAAGCTGTTGCGTGAAAGTCTCAAGGATTGCAGAATTGATCTGATTGGCTTTGCGGGTAAGGAAAGATTCGAGGGCGTTGACCCCCGGCACAATCCCTTTTCCATCTTTCCCGAGGCAAAAACAGTCATTATGCTCGGCAAGCGTATCTGCCGCGGCGCTTTGCGCGGCGTGGAGGAGGGCACGAACTTCGGCGATTATGCTCTTTTCGGAAAGAACTGGCTCGAGGATGAGTTTCTTTCCATCGCCTGCTATGATCTCGTAAGAGTTCTCGAGGACAATGGCTGGGAGGCTTGCCCCATATTCCCCAACCCCTCCGAGCTCGGTCCTCAGGGCGTTTCGGTCGCCGAGGGTCGCCCCGCGCCCAACGTGTATCCCGATTTTGATTATGCCGCAGTTGCTTGCGGTCTCGGCGAGATCGGACTCAACGGTCTGCTTCTGACGCCCGAGTTCGGCTCGCGTCAGAGATTTCATATGATCCTTACCGACGCAGAGATCGATCCCTCTCCCTTATTTGAGGGACATATCTGCGACGCTTGCGGAAAATGCGCACAGTCCTGCCCTCTCGGTGCGATCGATACCGAAAACACCAAGGAGATAGAAATTTGCGGCAAGAAGATGCAGGTGGCAGACATTCACTACGATGTATGCAAGACCTGCAAGAACGGCGCGTGCGTAAACCGCTTCGCCGCAACCGCAAGACCCGACCGCATCGCGGCACTCTGCAACAGAACCTGTATATGCCATCTTGAGGATAGCGAGCTTCTTTCCAACAAATTCGAAAATTCCTTCAGACAGAGGGAGGCTTGGAGCGTTGGCGGTACCAAAAACGCGGCCGAGCGCAACGTTGAAGCCGCAAACGTCCTCGGCGGAAGCTTTTCAAAGGACGGAAACAGGGGGAACAGATAATGAAGCTGACCTCTCAAATGATCAAGGATAAGGCGCGTGAGCTTGGCATCGACTGTATTGCCATCGGTAATATAGAGCGCTTCAAGGATGCCCCCAAGCTTATGTCTCCTCTGACATATTTCCCCGGCGCAAAATCGGTGATCGCCGTGGCGATGCGTATCCCGCGCGGTACGTATCGAGGAATTGAAGAGGGCACGCATTGGCACAACTACACCTTTTACTCCTACAACAAATTGAACTCTCTCTTCCGCCCCCGTCTTTCCTATGAGCTCGCCTGCTTTATCGAGGATCACGGCTGGGAAGCCGTGGCACACTACCCCGCCGTTCCCGAGGGCAACGGTACCACCAAGGAGCCTCTGCGCGACGGCATTCCTCCCGACGTAGTATGCAGCGTGCGTATCATCGCCGCAGGCTGCGGCCTGGGAGAGATCGGCTTCTCCAAGGTGTTTCTCACCAAGGAATTCGGCCCCCGCGTTCGTCTGGGGCTTATATTCACCGACTGTGAGCTTGCGCCCGATCCGATCTTAAACACCGGAGATATCTGCCTCCATTGCGGCGCTTGTGCAAGAGAGTGCCCCGGAAATGCCATCCCTCCGGTAAAGGATGTCGAAAAGAGACTGACCGTAAGCTTCGGTGACACGAGCGTATGGTACGGAGACGTAAGAATGGGGCGCTGCACGCTCTCGCATCACGGAATGAACAACGAATGCTCCCCCTTCTTAAAAAAGGAATTTCCCAATATGGCGTTCGACGTCCGTAACAGCGAGATGACCGAGGAAGAGGCTTACATCATGTCTTATACGATGGCGCAGGGCACGTGGGGACGCAAGCCCGATACCAACAAGGTCATGGGGTATTACGATTACATTATCACGCACACGGGATATTATGCGATCTGCGGCGCAAAGGGCTGTATCAGAGCTTGTATGAATATGCTGGAAAAGACCGATCGCATCGAAAACAAGTTCCATAACAAATTCTATTACAAGAAGAGCTGGGCACTTCCGAATAAGCCCGAAAAGGTTTCGGACGGAGTGAACCCCTACCGCGAGGAATATCTCGACAAGACCTATCCCGGAATACGCGAGAACGAATATAAGAAAACAAAGTAAATATCTTGCTATGTAAAAGAGGAACACCTATGCATTTTACAGTGGTTTACCCGACAAACGCACACACCGCTTACGAGATCGCGGCAGATATTTTCGTTGATTTCGCAATGCGGGTGGGAAATACGGTTGCAGAAACAATTACGGACGAGGAATATCTTTCGCTAAAAACAAAGCCGGAAAAGACGGTTCTGATCGGAAATGACAGCGCAAATTCCGTCTTGGCAGAGCTCTTGATTGCGGGTAAGGTCGCAAAGCTCGGCTTTCGCTACGGGACGGACGGCTACACGGTCCGCACGGAGAAGATCGACGAAGAAAGCATCCTGATCCTTGCGGGCGGACGCCCGCGCGCGACGATCTACGCGGTGTATCGCTATTTTGAAAAATTCTGCGGCTGCCGCTGGTTCTGGGACGGCGATCGCATGCCGCATACCGCGCTTCCCCTTGAGGATCTTAACCTGACCGAGGCGCCGCGCTTCGACTATCGCGGCATCCGCTATTTTGCGCACCGCAGTCTGCACCGCTTTCAAGCCGTGCAATGGGGCCTTGAGGATTGGAAAAACGAGATCGACTGGATCTTAAAAAGCCGACTCAATCTCTTTATGCTCCGCATCGGAACGGACGATCTCTATCAGAAGGCGTTCCCCGATATTGTTCCTTACCCCGACCGCGATCTCCCTCTCCCCGAATCGCAAGAGGGATACGACGATCACAATCTCTTCTGGTCGCTTGAATATCGCGGCGAGCTTCGCAAAAAGATCCTAAAGTACGCATTTGAGCGAGATCTTTGGCACCCCGAGGATTGCGGAACGATGACGCATTGGTATTCGCGCACGCCGATCGCCTTCCTTGAAAAGAAAAAGCCCACGCTTCTTTCGCAAAGCACCGCCGGCTACAGCGAGCAGACGGGTCTCGTTTTCGATATCCGCGAGAAGAAAAATATGGGGTATTACGAGCATCTGACCGACACGCACGTGAAGGAATACGGCAAGGGTGAGCTTTTCCACACCATCGGGCTTGCCGAGCGGATGTATTCCAAGGACCGCGAGGAAAATCTGCGGATGAAGCTCTTCGTATACCGTAGAATTGCCGACAATATAAGAACCAAATACCCGAATGCCAAGCTCCTGCTCGCCAGCTGGGACGTTTGGATCAAATACACGCCCGAGGAGGCAAGGGCTCTGCTTGCGG
>JAGBBQ010000043.1 GCA_017938425.1 Clostridia bacterium
TCGGGAGAGACCGCGGTGCGCGGTGCGCATCGGGTGCTGCACGGCTACGAGAGCATTGTCGAAAAATTCTCCGAGCTCGGCGCAAATATGACCCTTCATCAATAAAAAAAGCAAGGATGTAGAAAAATGGATATCGGTACGCTTCTGAAAAACGGAAAAGAGGGATACGGTCCCGCCGTGATGTGGTTCACCTCCGGCAAGATCAGCAAGGAGGAGATGACCTATCAGCTTGAGGGCTTTCTCCGCGCAGGGCTGAAGGACTTCTTTATCCATCCCGTGATGGGCACGGAGGGGGATTATCTCGGTCCGTATTTCTTTGATATGATCCGTCACGCACGCGATGAGGCAAAGCGCCTCGGTATGCGTTTTTGGATCTACGACGAATATAATTGGTCGTCGGGCGTTGCCGCAGGACAGGTGCTGAAGAATGCGCCATTTGCGCATGGGCGTTGTCTGTTGCGTATCGAAGAGACCGTGGAGAGCGGGGAACGAAAGCAGATCTCCCTCCCGCCCGCCGCTCGCTTTCATACCGAGCTTTTGCTTGTCACGAGGGACGGCGAGCCCCTTCGGATATGCGCCGAAAACGACTGTATTACGTATCAAAATGAAACCGAAAGAGCAGAACGCATCTCTGTATTCGTATCCAAATGGGATCTTGGAAAGATCGCGGCGCTGAAGAACTCCGAGGTCGTGGAAAGAGACGAGGAGGGCTATCTCGATACGCTCGATCCCGAGGCGGTGGATGCCTTTATCGCCTCCACCCACGAAAAATATAAGACCGAGATCGGCGCGGATTTCGGCGGTGCCGTCAAGGGCGTATTCTGTGACGAGGTCATCACCTATTTTGATTTTCACGAATGGGGCTCTGCCGATCTCAAAACGCTGCCCTGGTCGCGCCGCTTTGCCGAGCGCTTTGAGAAGCGCTGCGGCTACGATATCACCAAGCGTCTCTACGATCTGATGGAGGGCAGAGATAAGCGCCTGCTCATCGATTATTGGGAGAGCGTGGCGGCTATGATGATGGAGGGCTTTGCAGGGCGCACCTATACCTGGTGCAACCAAAACCGCCTGATCGCCACGGGGCATATTGACGGCGAGGAGAGCATTTTCTCGCAGGTCTACCGCTCGGGGGATTGCTTCGAGTTTTATAAGCGCTTCGGTATGCCGGGCATCGATTCGATCCTCACCTATTTCCGCACGGGGGACTTCACCTTTGCCATCACGCCTAAGCTCGTTTCCTCCGCCGCGCATTTTCTCGGTAAGGAGAGAGTTCTGTGCGAGACCTTCACGGTCAGCGGCTGGGAGATCACGCTTGCGGATATGAAACGCGCGATCAATAAGCTGCTTTTGCTCGGTGTCAATTTCGTGCAGTATATGGGCGCGCGCTACGATTTTAATCTTGCCACCAACGCCGGGGCAATGACCAACAATTTCCAGAACCCCCTCTTCCGTCATTACGGCAAGCTTTCGCATTATACCGAGGCGCTGCAGGCCTTCGTCGCAAGCACCGAGTACGATGCGCATACCCTGCTTTTCTATCCGATGACCACGGCACGCGCTTTCATCTCGGGGCGCACCCTCGTCGGCGAATGGGATCATCCCTTGAATATGACGCTTTGCGGTGCGGTCAACGCTCTGCTTTCCTTGCAGATCCCCTTTGAGATCGGCTTTGAGCAGGTGATCGATGCCGCCGAGGTGAAGGACGGAGGGCTGTGGGTGGACGGTCGGTATTACGGCACCGTCATTCTTCCCGAAACCGAATATCTGAAGCAGGATACCTATGAAAGGCTTTCTGCCTTTGCAAAAGGTGGCGGCCGTTTGATCGCATTGAACGGCCATCCCCTGAAGGTCATAGGCGAATCGGTCGCCGAGGTCTGCATCCCGGGTATGCTTTCGGTAAATTGTCGCGAATACGAGATCACGGGCGAAAACTGCCCCGCAACCCCGCACGGACAACCCTTCGACGGTTATCAGTACAGCGGGATGGGCGCCTTCACGAGGGCACTGTCCGCCGCCCTTGGGAATATGGACTCGTATCCGCTGTCTATCCGTCCGCAAAACGGCATTCTTTCCGCCTTCCGTAAGGATAAGGACGGATACTACGCCTTTATCGTCAACGATACGGAAAAGACGGCCGAGGTGCGCGGCCGCCTGCATCATACCTCGGATGCCT
The DNA here is from genome assembly GCA_017938425.1 of Clostridia bacterium. Lineage (GTDB taxonomy): Bacteria > Bacillota > Clostridia > Oscillospirales > CAG-272 > UBA1740. The sequence continues at coordinate 2,174 of JAGBBQ010000043.1, forward strand.
CGCTCTTTGATACCGAATCGGGCGAGGAACGCTTCCTTCACAGAGACGGCGCGGCATTCTCCCTTACGCTCGCCCCCTTCGCGAGTGCGATCCTTTGGGGCGGAAGGCCCGCCGAGGTAAAGGCGGAGAGGGAAGCGGCGAGGTGCACGGTCGCGCTTTCGCCCGTGCGCTTCTCGATAAAGGGAGAGAATTTCTCGCACTTTGAGATGCGCTCTCTGCGCGGTGCGCTTTTGGATAGCATCGTGAGGGCACACCGAGAGGGAAGCGCCGCACGCGTCTGTGCTCTTGCCAATGAGGCAAGCGAGGAAAACAGCGTCCTCTGCCGCGCCGCCGACAGTCCCTATCTTCCGAAAACGGGCAAGCGCGATTACCTTGGGTGGACGCCGATCGATAAAAAAAGCGCCGCCCCGAAGGAAACGGTCGCTTGTATTTATGATTTCACCCTCGATACGCCGCTCTCCTCGCTGAAGCTCGTATGCGATCCGGATTGGGGCACGGTCTATTACCTGAACGGCGCGCGTCTCGCAGTCAGCGGCACCGAGCGTGTTTGGCATTACCGCAACCTCGTGTACCGTCTCACGGATACCGTAAGGGTGGGAAAAAACCGTCTCGTCGCGGTTTGCACGATGCCGGATTATCCGCGCGCCTTCCCTCTGCCCGCACCCGTACTGATGGGTGACTTCAGGCAGTTTTCGCCCTGCCGCCTTACCGCACGAGAGGGGGAGGACGGCTTCGGCTATTGGAATGATAAGGGCTATATGACCTACGGCGGCGACGGCGTGTACGAGACCGCCTTCACCTATGACGGAGAGGGAGGTCTGATGCTTTCGCTTGAAACGAAGGATACCGTTGAGGTGTTCGTCAACGGCGTCAGCGCGGGCGTGCGCTATTGCGCGCCCTATCGGCTGGATATCACCGCCCTTGCAAAAAAAGGCGAGAATACCCTCGCCCTCGCCGTGACCTCCACGCTCTCGCCCTTCCTCTATAAGCCCACCGCCTCGGGGCTTTTATCTGCCACCCTCGAAAAGCTCTGAGCACTCAATACAAAAAGAACAGGCGTTTTGCCTGTTCTTTTTGTATTCATTGCTTTAATCGGTATAGATTTTCTCCATCCGTAATCATAGCATTTTCCTCATTGTATAAGAGATCTATGGATTTTAGATTATCTTCGAATGGTGTCATTCTGTCATCCCCAAGCGCCTTAAATGCTTTTAGCCTGTGATCGATCACTTTTTCATTATGTTTGCTGATGCTTTCGCCTGCGCCGATCAACTTTTCATCCACGCTTCCTTCCTTTATAATCGGGATCGAGCCAATCGCTTTTCCGATACCTTTCGTTGCGTTTCCGACAGCATCGAGAAACACGCTACCCACCGCAGAGTGCTGATATTTGGAAATCTGCGTATAGCAATCGGAATATAGTGCTTCGTAGCGATTCTTCATAACGCGTATTTTCTCATTTACACTATGGATTACATCCGCATCGAAGGATTTTTGCAGCATCACGTCTAAGAACGAGCTGAATGCATAAAGATGGCACGCGAGCTGATACTCTGCAAATTGATATGTTACGGCAGCCAAAACACTTTGAGCATCATTTGAATCGTGCAGCAACTTTTGCTTTTTTAATTCTGAGGTAATTTGGTTTTGGTAGAAGTCAATATCTTGATAGGCTTGCTTTTTGATAGATAAGACCGTTGTTATCCGCGAAATGCAAAACTGATCGTTTTGACAATGCGTTTTGTATTCATCCATAATTTCGCTTAACATATTTAGGTTGCCGCGCTGCTTTGATTGCTTTTCCTGCTTTAAAAATTGCAGGACATCCTCGATGCCTTGCTTGATTCCATCAAGCTTTTGCTCAATGGACATTAACGCAACTGCGACGACCATGAGTGTGGGGTCTATTGGTATAACGGTCGTTGTGTTTTCGATTTGATGAATACCGGGTGTATATTCTACAAACTCCAAGCTTCCTCGAATAACGTTTTTTCCTTGCGAGTTCATATTTGTTATATTGCCCGTAATCCCGTATTTTCCTCGTTGTAAAAATCCGGTGATTCTTTTAGGGTTCACGGCAACGAATAAGGGCTTCGGCGCATCAATGGATTTGGTGACCGTCTGTGTGATTGTTCTCGCGCTCTCGGGGAAACGCGAAAACGCCGTTCCAAGCGCCGCGAGGCTTGCAAGCGGTATTTTTTCATAATTCACGAGTTGATTTTCTTCAAGATGCAAGACAGGGAAGGCTTCGCTTGCGAAGGGCATGACTGCATTGTCGGTTGATGGTACAAGTTCCTTTTTTTCTTTCTTGGAAAAGATTTTTCCAAATGCGTTTTTAATTGACATAAATTGCCTCCTAAAATTGATCTATCATAGGAATTGCATATTTCGCGAATCAAAAATGTGATTAAAAAAGCCCAAGGCTTGCGAGAGCGCAAGCCTTGGGATTTCTTTGCGTTTTTAATCCTTCTGCGAAGCCTCGATCTTTGCCATCAGCGCAAGTCTTTCCGCGTGTCTGCCGCCCTCGAATTCATTTTCAAGGAAGGCGTCCACGATATCCATCGCAAGGCAGGAGCCGATCACGCGCGCACCCATACAAAGCACGTTGGCGTCGTTGTGGCGTCTCGTCATCTTCGCGGAGTAGGTGTCCGAGCAGAGTGCCGCGCGGATGCCGTTAAACTTGTTGGCGCACATGGACATACCGATGCCCGTGCCGCAGATTAGGATGCCGAAGCAGGAATCCTTCGGCTGGCGCTGCAGGTTCTTGCAAACGTGAAGCGCAAAATCGGGATAATGGCAGGACTCGGTGGAGCTCGTGCCGCAATCGTTCACAACGTAGCCAAGGTCAACAAGATGCGCCTTGACCTCCTCCTTAAGGGCAAAGCCCGCCGCATCCGAGCCGATGAAAATATTCTTTCTCAGCATAGTAAAGATCCTCACTTTATGTAATATTGTTTTTTTCTCTTTCAAGGCGCTCGCGCTCCGCCTGGGGAAGCCGCAGATACGAGGGGAAGATCTCCCGGTCGGTCACCGTCCTGCCCTCGTCGAGCATACGCCTTGCCACGGCGCAGGCGGAGGCAGCGCTCTGCAGGCGCAGCCCCTTCGGGGTGTTGCAAAGGGAAAGTCCCTTTGAAAGAAGGTGCTTTTTCGCCACCTCGTAGCCGTCACCCACAAGATAGATGCCCCGATTCTCATAGCCCTTCAGCTCCTCGGCGAGCGTGTCTAAGGAGATCGCTCTGTCGGGCGTGATCCTTTGAAGTGTCTCGCCGTCCGAAAGAAAAAGCGCATTGTAGACCTGCGCTCTCCTTGCATCCATCACCGCCGCAAAGCAGCCCGTAAGGCCGCGCAGGTTCTCGGCAAGCGCATCTAAGGTGGAGACCTCGATGCAGGGAACATTCTTCCCAAAGGCAAGCCCCTTTACGGTGGCAACGCCGATGCGCACCCCGGTAAACGAGCCGGGTCCCACCGTGCAGGCAAGCGCCGTGACGGCGGAGAAGTCTGCACGCACCGATGCAAGGCAATGCTCCGCCATCGGGAGCAAAAGCTCGCTCTGCGTCAGTCCGCAGTCCACGGAATATTCCGCGATCGTCTTTTCACCGTCCATCAGCGCCACGGAGGCGATCTTGGCGGTGCTGTCAAATGCTAAAATCATAGATAATCTCCAAAATATCAGAGCGCATCCAGTCCCGATAGGGTGATCCTTCTGCCGCATCCGCCGTCCGTTCTTTCGATCGAAAGCGTGATGCGTGGGGAGGGAAGTGCGTCCTTTACGTTCTCGCTCCATTCGACAAAGAGATAGCCGTCCCGCGCGAGGTAATCCTCAAAGCCGATGGCATAGAGATCGTCCTCGTCCTCGATACGGTACATATCGAAATGGAATACGGCGTGTGTGCCGCGGTATTCGTTCACGATCGTGTAGGTCGGGCTCTTCGCGCCCTTGATGCCAAAGGCGGAGGCAAAGCCGCGCACGAACGCCGTTTTGCCGACGCCCATCTCGCCCTCCATCGCGATCAAAGCGCCCTTCGGCGCCTTCGTCTCTAAAAAAAGAGCAAGCTCTTTTCCGACAGCCTCGGTCTCTTCTGCCGAGTTTGTCAAATATACTTCCTTCATTTTGATGCCTTTTTGAAAAGTTTTGTTTACAAACAGAATTCTTTTAAGTAGTTTTTCGCTTCATCGCCGAGCAGGAATGCAAGCGCCGCTTCATATCTTTTTTCGGAAGCCTCATTCTTTTTTCTTGACCGCACGGCGCGCAGAAGCGTGTTTTTCGGGGTGTCCTGCGGATCGGTCAGCTCGCAGACCTCAACGGAATAGCCCTCTTTTTCAAGATAGAGCGCGCGCAGGCCGTCGGTCAGCGCGTCGCAAAGCTTTCTCTTCAGATGTCCGTATTCCGTGACAAAGGAAAGCGCCTCGTTTTTGATCCTTGCGCTCAGATATTTCTGGCAGCAGGGCGTAGAAAGCACCGCCCTTGCCGAAAGCCGAACCGCGGTATTCAATACGATGTCGGTCGCAATATCGCAGGCGTGCAGGGAGACCACAAGGTCGACCTCCCCCTCGCTTTTCAGCTTCCGTATATCCTCGCAAAGGAAGTGCATACCGTCAAAGCCGAGAGCCTCGGCTGTCCCTTTGCAGGCTGCGATCACGTCTGCCTTCAGATCCACGCAGAGCATATCCACCGTGCGTCCCTTGACGGCAGTCAGATAGTGGTAGACGGCGAAGGAAAGATAGCTCTTTCCGCAGCAAAGATCGTAAACGGTCAGCACGCCCGTATCGGGAAGTGCGCGGTAGATGACCTCTAAGTTTTCGAGAAAACGGTGGATCTGACGGAACTTGCCCTGCATCTTATCGTGCACGCGGCCGCTCTTGTCGCTGATGCCGAGCGCAAACAGATAAGGCTCCGTGCCGTCGATCAGATAATTCTTTCTTTTATCGAGTGCCTCGATGGCAAGCATCGGCGCCTGCGCGTCGCTTGCAAGCCTTCGTTTCAGCTTATCGCCGCCGAGCAAAACGGCAGAGCCGTCGTTTTTTATCTTCAGCTCGGCATCGCCGAGCGCGGTGAGCAGATTGACCTGCCTGTAGCCGCCGATCAGCGGGCGAAGCGCATCCTCAAGTCCGTCGAAGGTGACGTTTTTTTGCGAGACCGTACCGGAGGGATGCGAGTATTCGAGCGCGAGCACCGTTCCCTTGGCGCTTTTTGCCATCCGCCCCGAAACCTTTGGAAACTCCGAGCCGCTCGGTCGGGAAAAGACGATCCTTTTCAGCTGTCCCTTATCGAACGCCTCGATCGCGAGCCATAAAAAATTATTCAGCATCGGCGTCCCTTTGCTCCTTTTCCTTCTTCTTGAAGGAGAGCTGACGCTCGGTACGGTTGGAAATGCGCTTGAGATTTTCCTTGTGTGCGAAAACGATGATGCACGCAACGAGGATCGTAACGAGCAGGATCGTGGGCGGTGCCGTCATCTGATACATCCGGAAGAAGCCGTGAACGAGAATGGGATACAGAATCGCGGAGGTGACCGAGCCGAGCGAAACGTATTTCGTTGTGGCAACGATCAGCACGAAGACCGCAAACATAATAAGGAAAAGGATCGGAGAGAGCATCAGCGCCATCGTGGCGGAAACGAGCACGCCCTTTCCGCCGCGGAAGCCGTAGTAAACGGGGAAGATATGGCCGAGCACCGCCGCAAGGCCTGCGGTATAGGTGCCGATGCCCATATACATCATATAATCGCTGTTATAGCCCATGCTGAAGGCATTGATGTAGCCGAAGCCGAAGAGCACGCCGCCGATAAAGATGGCGAGCACGGTCTTGAGCATATCGCCGACGAGCACGCCGATCGCCGCCTTGCCGCCGAAGGTCCTGAGCATATTCGTCATACCCGCGTTGCCGCTTCCGTATTTGCGGATATCGTCGCGGTAAAACACCTTGGAGATCACGATGGCGGTGTTCACGCTGCCGAGAAGGTAGCCCGCCGCGATCGAGAGCAGAAGGAATGCGAAGAAGAGCACCACGTTGTCAAGCACGACGTCCGTGTGCGAGCCGCAGATGGCGGCGAAAAGTCCTCCGTAATTTAAAGAAAACATAGTCCTCCTTTTGCCGCAGAGCGGCAATTTTCATAAGTTTACTTTTTGCTTTTTGCAAAGAGCGAAGCAAGCCGCGAGCGGTTTTTTTCAAGCCTTGTCTCGGTCTCGTCCGCCCGTACGGTGAGCGACGTCACCTTGCCGTCCTCCAGCGTGACGTCGGCGATGTCGCCCTCTTTAAGATCGTAGTCTGCTCTGGGGAGCAGAAGCGCATCGGAGCCGTCGTCGGGGATCATTACGTAAAAATCACCCTCGATGCGGTCGGCGCTCATTCGTACCGTTTTTTTCATAACACCTCACGAATATAATATTCCTTTTACAGTATACATTAATTTTCGCGTAAAGTCAAGAAATATATTGCATTTGCGCGCAAAATTTTATATAATATAAATATCAAAGTAAGGAGGCACGGGCGGTGCATTGGCTGGATAAACTGTGTAGAGAAATCGGGCTGGAGGCGTACGGAGCGCTCGCGATCGGTGACGTGGAGATCATCAACGGGCGTCTGCTTGCGCGTGAGGACTTCGTTCCGAGAAGCATCCTCGTCTTTTTGGTTCCGTATTACGCGACCGAGACCGTCAATCTTTCAAGATACAGCGCGGTGAAAGATTATCATATCGTTTTGAGGCAGATCACCGATCGGCTGATCGAGGGCATCCGGGCGGCTTGTCCGGGTGCGCACGCCAAGGGCTACGGCGATCATTCGCCGATCGCGGAGCGCTCCGCCGCCCTGCGCGCGGGGCTCGGGATCCTCGGCGATAACGGGCTGATCCTGCACGAAAAATACGGCTCGTATGTCTTTATCGGTGACGTGATCACCGATCTTGTGCCCGAGGCGCTCTGCGCAAGGCCTCCCGTGGAGATACGGCACTGCGAGCATTGCGGCAGATGCAGGGAAGCCTGCCCCACGGGCATCCTTCGGGGCGAGGGAGAGGATTGTCTTTCCGCCATCACGCAAAGGAAGGGGAGCCTTTCGGAGGGGGAGGTCGCGCTGATGAAAAAATATAATACCGTCTGGGGCTGTGACGTCTGTCAGTCGGTCTGTCCGCATAACGCGCATCCCCACATAACACCAATAAAATTCTTCAAAGAGGATCTCATTCCCCACTTAACTCTCGAAATTCTTGAAAATATGGATGACGGGGTGTTCTCCGCGCGTGCATTCTCTTGGAGGGGAAGAAAGACCGTCGAGCGAAATCTCGCCCTTTTCGACGAATAAAAAAGCGGCTATGCCGAGTGGCATAGCCGCTTTTTTCTATTGCATTAAACGATCGTTTTCTCGAGATATTCAAGCGAGCGTCTGACCATCTCGTCGCCAAGCTCGCGGTTTGCCTCCTTGGCGCTTTCGGTGAACCAATGCTTGATCTCGGGGAGTCTTTCAAGCGTCACCGCCTCGGGGTAGAGCGACATAAGGATCGAGCACTCGTATTTGCCTGCGTGATCGTAGCCGGTCGCATTCTGCACCTCGGTGCTCATCGTGGGGATCACCTTGATCCAGGCGAAGGGATTGTCGTCGGTCTCAAGGTTTTCGTAGTAATCCTTATAGCTCTCCGAGCCCCACCAGCCCTGGCCCTTGGTCTGCTCAAGATAGCGCATCGTCGCTCTCTTGGCCGCCTTCATATAAGAAAGCGTCATCGGTATCAGGCTCTCCTGCTCGAACTGATGGTGGATCAGCACGTAAATGTTGCGAAGGCCCGCATACAGCATGCTCATAAAGATGTTGTAGGCGTATTCCTCAAAGACTACCTCGTCGATATGCACTGTGCCGGAGGTCGCATCGCCGACCGCCCAGCTCGAGGGGGAATAGGCGATGGAGGGGGCGATGATGATGTCCTTTTTCTCGGCGAGCTTTTCAAGAAGCCCCTCTGCCACGAGCGTGTCGCAGCCGTAGGAGCAATGCGGTCCGTGGTATTCCACCGTACCGCCGACGATCACGACGGGTGTCTTGTTCTTCTTTGCATTTTCAATTTCTCTCGGGAAGCACTTATTCAGATACATATAATTTATTCCTTTCTTCCTGCGGTAAACTCGTAGCCCTCCCAGCGGTTGTCAACGATCTCACCGCCGTCAAAGGCAACGACGTTTTCGCAAACGAAATTTTCAATGGGATTGCCTGCGATGTAAAGCGCGTATTTCGCGCGGGAGCGAATGTTTTTCACGGTTACGTTATAGACCTCGCGCCCCTCGCTGTGACGTGAGCCGTACATCTTGTCGCTGTCGCCGATCCTGACGGTTTGCAGCGCCCTGCCGAGAATGCCGGGGATCTTATCGGAAATATCCGCAACGTCATCCACGATCACGTCGTGGAGCGTCGTGCCGCCCTGGCAGAGAATGCGCACGCCGGCATCCAGAGAAGCCGAATGCACGTGGCGAACCATAACGTGAGAAAGATCCTCGGGCAGCGCCTCCACGCCGAATTCTTTTTCCATCCTTCCGGGAAGGCAGGTGAGGGCCACCGTATCGTCGCCCGTAAAGCCGTAGATGTTCTCGATAAGGAAATGGTGGCAGCCCTTGCGCAGATCGATGCCGTCTGCCTGGCGGATACGCATATCGAAGTAGTTTTCGAGCGAAAGTCCGTGATATTCGTTTCCGTCCTTATCGAAGCAGGTATCATCCCCCTTCAGGGTGATATCGTGGATATATCCGTTCGCGCAGTAGATAAAGTTCACCGCCCACCAGCGGAAGTTGTGAAGCGCAAAATCTGCCATCTCGATCCCGTCCACGTTCGTGAAAAAGATCAGATTGTTCATATAAATGGGCGGCATACCGTCCTTGCGGCTGTTCTGCTCGGAAAGGCCGTTGTAGGTGCCGCCGTCAATGATCGCGCCGTTTTTTCCGAGAATGCGGATGTTTCTGTCCGTGCCCGCAACCGTATTTCCAAGCTCTGTGCCGTGGTGCTCGTTGACGAACATATTGTCAAAGGTACCGTCCGCCATCTTCAGATAGCATCCGTCAAGGATCAGCGTAAAATCCGAGGGAATGCGGATATGGCTCTCAATATCCCAGGCGCCGGTGACCGTTGCGGTACGGCTACCGTTATTCACGCCCTCCTCGATCAGGGCACGGATGTGCGCCGTGCCGCCGACAGAGAAGAGAACGCCGTATTTTTCTACGGTTTTCATAAAAATCTCCGAATTTTTAATTAGAAATCAAGCTCGATGATGCCCTTGTTCAGGTAATCGGTCATAGAGGTGCAGCCGTCCTTCGTAACGGCGATGCCCTTTTCCCAACGGCAGCCGAAGGTCGGCCCGGAAATGAAGGTATCCACCTGGAAGGTCATATTCTCCTCAAGGTAGTAGTCGCTGATGGTCTCCATCCAGGGAGCCTCGACCTCGATCATACCCGTGCCGTGGCAGGGACCGTAAACGAAGTTGTCCTTCATTCCGTTCTCCTCGTAAAGCTTGTAGAAGTCCTTTGCGATATCACTTGCGAGAACGCCTGCCTTGATCTGCTTCGTGGTCCAGTCGTGTGCCTGCTTGCAGAACTCAACGATCCTTCTTCTCTCGCCCTCAAGCTTGCCCATAACGACGGGAATGCCGGTCGCGGGGGAGTAGCCGTCGATCTTGGCGGAGAGGTTGAGCTGCACGATATCGCCCTTGCCGATCTTTCTGTAGCAGGAGCGGCTGATGGCGTGGCGGGTGGATTCCTCGCTGAATACGTACATGGGAAGACCCTCGTATTCCGCGCCGTTTTCGTAGATCACCTGCTGTGCAACGCCGACCATTTCAAGCTCGGTCACGCCGGGCTTCAGTCTGCGGATGACCTCGTCGGTCGCGAGATCGATGATGCGGAAGCCCTCCTTGATGCAGGCAAGCTCGTTTGCGGACTTGATCTTGCGCAGGGTAACCATAATGTCCGCGCACTTTACGATCTCCGCCTCGGGGAAGCTCTCGGTCAGACCCTCGTAGATGGGAAGGGTGCACTCAACGTAAGAGCCAAGACCGATCTTCAGCTTCTTGCCGGTGATGCCGAGGCTCTTGAAAACGTCGGCAAAGGTGTCGGGCTTCAGCTCGGGATAGGAGGGGTCTGCGCTCTCTCTGAATTCCTTGAGAACGAATACCTTATCGATGTGGCTTCTGTCCTTAGCGAAGATCGCAGACTCGGGGCCCGCAAGCAATGCGGCGTCGCCGTTTGCGGCGATCACAACGCCGGCTCTCTCAAAGAGAGGCCAGAAGCCCGAGAAGTATCTTGCGTTTGCGTAGTCGGATTCGGTGGAGACCACAAGCATAGCGTCAAGGCCTCTTGCGCGAACGAGAGCTGCCGCCTTCGCGATCCTCTCGTGGTATTCCTCGTGGGGGATGCAAATTCTGTTTTCCATGGTAGAATCTCCTTATATGTAAAATTTTATTTACTTATTCAAGTCATCTATGCGTTTTTTCATAGCAGCTGCCGCATCGGGGTCGAGGATTCCTGTCGTCATACGGTAGGTGATGCTCTCACCTTTTTTCAGGTATCTTTCGTAGCCCATACGCTTGCAGTATTTATAGCCGAGATGCTCCGCCGTCGCGGGAAGCACCATGCCGAGCGCGTCCTCGTCCTCCGTGCGCGAGATCCAGCGGATGCCGAGAGGCAGCTCACCCGGGCGGTGGCGTACGTAGCAGGCGTAGCCGTCGGGAAGCAGCTGCATCGTGTGCGCGTCTCCCTTTTCGTCGGCAAAGTATTTGCAGGTGAAGACGATCTCGGGGGCATAGGACTGCGTGCTTTTGTCGATCAGATCCATCACGGAAGGATCCTTGTCGAGCCTATCAAGATATGCGTTTGTTGCCGCCTCGGCGGGATATCCCGCGGGTACCTCGTGGTGCGCCTTGATGTCGCTGTGCCTTGCGGTGTAAAAGAGTCTTGCGCCGTCTTGGGGGCGGTAGTTGATATGGCAGAGATAGAAGTATTCGAGCGGCAGATCCTTGCGGTTTTCAAAGTGCGCCGTGATCTCCATCACGCCCTCGTTTTCATAAAGGCGGCATTCGGGGCGGAACAGATAATTGTATTCGTAGCAGCGCTTATGCTCGTAGTCGCCCGAAACGGCAATATATCTGCCTCTCTCGTCCTCGCCGAAGAGGATGTAAGCCTTCTGATACGCCGCAATGGGAAGCTCGCCGTGGGGCAGATGGTCATCCTCTGCGGTGGGGTTTCCGATCGCGGAGAGTCCGCAATGCATCAGAAAGCAGCCGTAGCTTTCGCCATAGGTCTGCTTGCAGGGCATCGGCTCGCTGTAGATCGAGCGCATCGTGCCTCGGTGTCCGTAAAACTCCATATCCCATACCATCTGTCCCATATAGGGCAGGATCACGGCATAACCCGCGCCGTTTTGAATGCGCACCGCCTCGACCCCCGTGGAATAGAGGAAGGTCTCGGCAGAAAGCGCGCCGAGCGTCACCACCGTCCTCGTGTCGCGCGAAAAATGATCTCTGTAAAGCTCGATCTGTCCGTTCATCAAAAACACCTCCGATTTTTTGTCTTTCACCTTATTATAAAGCAAGACGCCGCTTTTGTATTTAAATTATCTTCCCGTATTTTTGCACAATCGTAAATTCTTTTATTTTATATCAATCAAAAGCAATAAAAAAAGCGCCCGCACGCGTACCTGCCGTAGAGCAGGTACGCAACGAAATTTGCCCTTGCAGGCAAATGAAATCGCTTCGCGGTGAAATATTTGCTCCGCAAATGTGAAATGTCCGCTTGCGCGGACGTGGGCAAATTTCATTTCACATCGAGCAGGGCGAGATATTTCACAATGTGCGGTAGCACATTATTTCACGTTTTGAGGAATCAAAACATTTCACTATATGCTTTTGTGCCCACAAAAGCAGTGCTTGTCAAGAAAAAAGGACGAAGAATCTTAACAATTCTTCGCCCTTTTTCTGCCGGTAGGTATTGCTCCATTTGATACTGCTCTATCGCAGGCGCATTTTTTATTTAAATGTATCCTTACGGAAGAATGCGGGGCTGAGCCCGGTCCGTGTTTTGAAGAAGCTTGAAAAATACGAGGTGTCCGAAAAGCCGAGTGAAAGCGCGATCTCGGAAATGCTTGCGTCCGTGTGCTTCAGGCGTTCTCTTGCCAGACGTATCTTCAGCTCCGAGAGATATTCCGTCGGCGTGCGTCCGTAGGCCGCCTTGAACTTTTTTGAGAAATGCGCCGCGCTGTAGCCGATATGCTCCGCCGCCTCGTTGACCGAATAGCCGTCTGCGATATGCGCCTCAAGATAGGATGCCGCCTCGCGTATCTTTGCGGGGATGCGCGCCGTTTTCTCCGATCGCACGGCGCCTGCCTGCATCAGCACCTCGGAAACGAGGCCGAGCAGCGCGCTGCTCAGCGCGAGCTGTGCCGTCGGATCGTCCTTGCTTTCCATCAGCTGCATCATTTTTTCGAAGTAGCCGCGGATCGCCTCGGCGTCGCTCGGCTCGAACATCGCGGGAATATCAAAGGCATCCTTCAGCTCCGTGCCCGAAAGGGTAAGATAAAAGTGCGTGTAATATTTGCAGAGCTTGCCGCCGTTATCGATGCGGAAAACGAGGTCGCTGCCGGCGGGTATAAAAAACACACGGTTTTTTTCTATGTGATGAAGAACGCCGTTGACCGTGAGATCAAACGCGCCGTCCACGGTAAGATAGAGCGCGTTATAGTCAAAATGCGTATTTCTGTTCCACCAGTTATGGCCTCTCTCATCCATCCACCAGGCACCCTCACCGATATAGTGTGCCTCGAGAATATCCGCCGAGAGATCCGAAAGAATGGGTTGTATATTTCTGTTCATAAGACGCTCTCTCCTTTTAAGAAAATTATAGCAAATCGAAAAGACAAAGTCAAGCGATGACAGAAAAACTAAAAAAAACGTCGCATTTTTTCATTGTTTGCACCGAATTATTATGCTATACTGAAATTGATCAAATGCGGAGGTACGAAAAATGAAGCTTTCCATCAAAAAAATACAAATCGATCACGAACACCGTCCCCTTGTCCTGACCGACAGAGAAAGGCCGGTGTTCTCCTGGGCGCTGGTCGGCGGTACGCAGGGGGCATATCAGCGCTCTTATCGCATTGAGGTAAAATGCGGCGGCAATACCGTCTACGATAGCGGCGAGGTTTTTGAGGCGGAGCAGAGTGCCTCTTACGGCGGCGCGCCTCTGATGAGCAACGGGGTATATACCGTATGGGTTTTCGTCACGGCAAGCGACGGTGCGGCCGCGTGCGGCTCTGCGGACTTCAAATATCTTGCACCGCGCGCCTTTTCGGCAAAATGGATCAGCAGAGCGGGTGGGGGTACGGAAGCCAAGCACTTCTTCCGCCCCTTCACGCTTGAAAAAATGCCGAGGCGTGCAACCCTCTATGCCTCGGGCATCGGGTATCAGTATATCACGGTCAACGGCATAGACGTCGAGCGCTCCTTTCTGAATCCCGCCACCTCGGCGTATCATAAGCTTTGCTATTATACCGTCACCGACGTCACGAGCGCGCTTCGCCTCGGCAAAAACGGCATCTTCTCGGTGGTCGGCGGCGGCTGGCGCGACGTCGGCTCGCATCTTTCCTTCCTTTGGGATGATAAGCCGCGCACCGAGATCCTTGGGCAGACCTGCCTGCTCTGCGAGCTCGAGCTTGAATATGAAAACGGAAAGACCGAATGCATCGGAACCGATGAGGCGTGGCTTTCGGGCTACGGCGCAACGGGGGAAAACAATATCTTCGACGGCGAGACCTACGATGCGCGCCGCCTTCCGATCGGCTGGGATTCTCCCGATTTCGACGGAGCGGATTTTCTTCCCGCCAAGGCGGTGGAGAGCGGCTTCGCACCGCGCCTTCTGCCGCAAACGCATCCGCCCGTCACGGAGCAGCGCCGCATCTCTGCGCGCTCGGTCTATCCGCTGCAGGACGGCTCGTATATCCTTGATTTCGGCGAGAATATCGCGGGCGTCGGTTGCCTTAAGATCCCCGAGGGGCTTTCCGAGGGAAGCACGGTCACGGTGGAGTACGCCGAGGATCGCGCGCCCGACGGCGATCTTTGCAGGGAAACGCTGCGCGTCGCTCTCCAGAAGGATACCTTTATCGCAGGCAAGAAAAACCCCGCGTATTTCATACCGCGCCTATGCTACCACGGCTTCCGTTATGCAAAGCTCAGCGGTATGCCCGAGGCCCCGAGCGAGGATACCCTCGTCGCGATCGTTTTCTTTAACGACATCAAAAGCCGTTCGCATTTTCGTTGCGGCAACCCCCTCGTCAATCAGCTGCAGGAGAATATCGTGCGCACCGAGTCGGACAATATCCATCATCTCGCGACCGACTGTCCGCAGAGAAACGAGCGTATGGGCTGGATGAACGATGCCACCGTCCGCTTCGAGGAGATGCCCTATAATTTCTATACCGAACGGCTCTTTCGAAAGATCCTTCTCGATATCGTGACCGAGCAGGACGCATCGGGCGCCATCCCCGACACGGCGCCCTTCTTTGGCGGCAGCCTGCCGGGAGATCCCGTCTGCTCGTCCTTTCTCGTGGCGGTGCTGGAGAATCTTCTGCATTACGGCGATACCGAGACCGTCAGGGAATACTATCCCGCCCTCAAGCGGTATAACGAAAGCCTTGCCGCCCTGCGCACCGAGGAGGGGATCATCGAGCTTTCGCATTACGGAGACTGGGCGGGTCCGGACGATTTTTGCACCGAGCGCTTTGACGGGCCGCATTCCGCCGTCACCCCGGGCGCGCTGATGTCCACGGGCTTTCATTACTATAATTATATCCTTCTTTCGCGCTTCGCGGCGGTGCTCGGCGATGCCGAAGAGATCGAAAAAATGCGCGCCGCTGCCGAGGATGTGAAAAAAGCCTTCCTGAAAAAATGGTTCAGCGCAGAGCATGGCTACGTTGCCACGGGCTCGCAGGGGGCGCAGGCGTTTGCTCTTTGGCTCGGCATCCTGCCGAAGGAGAGCGAGCCGCTGGCGGCAAAGCGGATGAACGAGGCGGTGAAGAATATCGGCTACCGCCTCTCCACGGGCAATATCACCACGAAGTACCTTCTCGATATGCTCGCCGTACACGGCTACGCCGATACCGCGTGGAAGCTGCTCACACGCGAGGAATATCCCTCCTGGGGCTATATGATCGCGAACGGTGCCACCACGGTATGGGAGCGCTTCGAGCATAAATTCGGCTCGGGTATGAATTCGCATAACCATCCGATGTACGCCGCCGTCGGATACTTTATGTATGCACACCTGCTCGGCATCCGTCCGCTTTCAAACGGCTTTCGCCGCTTCACGGTCGATCCCGTCTATCCCGAGGGGCTTCTCTTCGCCGAGGGAAGGGTCGATACGCCGATGGGAGATATCTACGTCCGATGGGAAAGGCGCGAGGAGAGGATCTGTCTCTTTGTCACCGTCCCCTTCGGTATGACGGCACAGGTCACCCTGCCCGAGGGCGTGCGCACGCTTTCGTCGGGAACGTATTTCTTTACCTTATAAAAAGAACGGAGGTGCCGGGGACGGCACCTCCGTTCTTTTTACCATTCCAGATGCAAGGCATCCTGCTCTGCGAGAGAGAAGGTAAGCGTCAGGGTATCGTTTTCCTTATCCCATACGGGCTTGTACGCCGCGAGCGCGTCGGGGATCCGTTCGGTCACGCCGTATTCGGAGGCACGAAGCGCGACGAGCGCGCTGCCGCTCTCGTCTCTTATGTTCAGAACGAAGAGGTGCGTCTTGCCGTCCTCGGCTCTCCAGCCGCCCGCAAGCACGGTATCGATCACGAGATCGTCGCCGCCCCACATATGCGGTGTGGAGCTGTGCTTTTCAAGCGCGGTGTTCACGAGCGGCGGCCGCAGCAGCTGTCCCGTCACGAAGAGTGCGCGATGCTCGTAGCGCATATGCGCAAGCTTATAAAGGAAGGGGAAGACTTCTTCGTTATCCTGCACGTCGTGGTTGCACCAGCCGAGCTGCTGCCCCTGCACGAGGGATCTTGCAAAGGTGTAACGCGAGTAGATCGCATCGCCCTTGCGCCAGCCGTTGATCACGCGGCCGATCATCGTGATATAGCGCGAGTAGATCGCCGCAAAGGCGGGAACCTCGCCGTTCTCGCCCCAATGCCAGGTCAGATATCCGTCGAAAACGTTCAGATACGGCTCGGCATTGCATTCGGTGAAGGAGAATTTTTCCGCATCCTTTTCGGCGCGGATACGGCGGAAGAGGGCGCGCGTGCCCTCAAGCCAGGCGCCGCTGTTGCCGGGCGCGTGGTTATGTGTCGGATCGGTGCAGGGGCGAGCGCCCATGGCCGCGGTCTGATCGTAATAGATGCCGTTCACGAAAAGCTCGTCCTCGATCCTTTCGGAGAGCCGCGAGATCATGCGGTGCCATACGGGAGAGGAGGGGCAAACGGCGATAAGGTTCGTTTTTTGGCCGTCGGGCTTGATCTGCGGATAGACCTCAACGAAGAGGTTGCCATCCTTGTCCTTTGCCGCCTCGTGAATGCCCGAAACGGCGAAGCTCTCCTCGGGGGAGGGCGCCTCGTCGCGGGATTCCCAGCTCGATGCGTTGATGTAGGGCGCAATATAAATGCCTGCCTCTTTTACGCGCTTCACGCCCTCTGCAAAGTCATCCTTCGCGGGCAGAAAGTGCGGATAATCGATATTGAAGGCGTTTTTATGCCAGTTGTAGATATGGTAGGCTACGGGCAGCCCGAGTCTTTCCTTCAGTCGGATCGCCTCGCGCCACCAGGCGTCCTTGTCGGTGCCTGTGCGGTAGCGCAGCGTTTCGGGCATATTGTCTCCCTGCTCGGGGATGTTAGGCATAAAGTCCATGATCCAGAAGGGGATCTCCTTGAAGTAGTCGGGCGTGTCGGGGCGTCCGTATGTACCGAGCGCGGGCAGCCAGTCTGCCGTCCTTACGAATTCGGCGTAGCGCATCGCGCAGTCGTACCAGTCCCCCTGGATGTATTCCCAGATGATGCCGCCGCGCAGAGAAAATGAATTTGCCGCAAGTCCCATTCCCTCGGCGGGGTAGGAGACGGAGAGCTTCACCTCGCCGTCCGCAGAGCGAAGATCGTAAAATTTAGAGCGCGCCTCGCGGTCGTGATGTCCGAGATACAGCGCATCCCCTCCGCAAAGCACCGCCATATATTGCATACAGAAGCGCGACGAGGGATAGATCCAGGCAAATTTCCCCTCCTTGTGTCGGAAGTCGCGGATCACGCGGCCGGGGCCGCTCGAAAAGAAGAGATCGAAGATATCGTTCTCCACCGCGGGCGTCGGATAGGATGCCTCCATCACGCTGTAACGGCGGTCGAGGTTGGAGACGTCGGTCTCAAAGGTCAAGCCGCGCGCGCAAGCGGTCACGCGCACCGTCACGGCAAGATCCATATCCTCATAGCCGCGGAGGAAAAACTGCAGCTGCCCGTCCCTCTCTCGCAGCGTCACGCACCGAAAGCCCGCGAGCGAATCGAGCGTGCGATCCTCCTTCGTCTCGGTATTGCGGATGCAGAGAGTAAAGAGCGGGCTTTTTCCGAAGCGGATCGCGCCGAAGCTGCCCCCCTCGATATAAGCGCCGTCCTCTGTGACGGTGAAAATAACGGAAAAGTCCTTTCCCTTGACAGAATGGGTCATTTCCGATCCTCCTTTCGATTGCTTATCTCTAATTATAATATAATCGGCGGATAAAAACAAGCAACTCTTGGTTGTTACCTCAGTCCTTTTGCCGCACGCTTTTCTTGTACTGCGCGGCAGAGATCCCCTCGTACCGCTTGAAGGCGTGCGAAAAGGCATAGTGGTCGGAAAAGCCCGATCGCTGCGCCACCTCGGAAAGCGGGATATCAAAGCTGATGATCTGCTTTTTCGCATAGTCGATGCGCTTTCTCGCGATGTATTCGAAAAGGTGCATCCCCTCGTGCTTTTTGAAGAGCGCGCATAGGTAGCCGGGGGCAAGATGCACGGCCTCGGCAACCTCGGCAAGCGTGTAATGCCGATAGGGCCTGTCCAGCACCATCTGCTTCACCGCGCGCACGTAGGCGTTGCCGCCGCCCTCGCTGTCCTCGGCGAGCCGGCTCAGAAGAAAGGAAAGCAGGGAGGCGCATTTTTCCTGCCGCCTCGGGCTTTCCGTGCGATAGCATTCGTAAAGCAGCTTCAGAATATAAACGGCCTCGGCATTCGCCGCCCCGCCGATCACGCCCGCAAGCGGCGGCTCCTTTCCCTTGGGAAATACGAGATTAAGGCTTGCGAAGGTTGCCCGCTTCTCGGAAGCGCGCCGTTCTCTTTTTGCTCCGGCAGGGAAGACGATCGCCTCGCCCGCGCGCAGGAGGATCTCGGCGCCGTTGTAAAAATAAGTCAGCTCGCCGTCGATCAGATAGGTGATATCCGTATAAGAAAGCACGAAGGGTGCCACCGCCCTCGGTGCCTCGTCCGTGTGAAAATGAAAGCGCAGTATCTCGGTATCCATCGTCGCTCCTCCTTTGCCTTTGCTTCCATTGTATCATAAAGCGCGAAGCAAGTCAATAAAAAACAGTCTTAATATTTCGCAACTTTTTGAAGGATAAATGAATTTTTGCACTTGCCGAAAAAGGGGAGAAAATGCTATAATAAATGCAAGCAAGGGTGCAAAGGCGGATCGCAATGGCTCGCACCCGTTTATAGCAAGCGGTCGGCGGCACCCTGCCGTCCGTAATACGATACTTGCGAAAGGAATAAGAATATGAAGCTTTCCTTATTAAAAGTAAACGAAAATGCCTATCAGATCCGAGCGGGAGAGAAGAGCCGCTCGATGCTCTCGCGCTACGGCATTCTGAAGGGGAACGCAGAGCCCTTTTGCGGAAGCGATTGGGTCTCTCTTTCGAAGGATACCGTGCGCCTTCTCGCAGGGCGCGAGGTCGTCCTGCGGGTAACGGAATACGGCGCGCGCCATACGCTGACGGTCTCTCTTTCGGAGGGGGAGCGCTTCTACGGCCTCGGTGACTCCTCGCGCGACGGCATTCAGCTGCGCGGCAAGTCGGTCCTGCTTGAAAAATCCAACGTAAAATGCTACGGCCCGATGCCGATCCTCCTTTCGAGTGACGGATGGGCACTTCTCGTGAATACCACCTACAGGACGGTTTTTGATATCGGTAAGACCGATGAAAGCACTCTCACCGTCAAGGTCTACGGCGGTCAGATCGATTTTTACCTTTTCAAGGCGGATAGCCTTCTCGGCCTCGTTAAGGAGCTCACGCGCGTCACGGGTCGCCCGATGATGCTTCCGAAGTTCGGCTACGGACTCACCGTTGTCAATAACGAGGATATCGGTATTCCGCAGCTGCTTGAATACACGCGCCTTTACCGCGAAATGGATATTCCCTGCGATATTATGGGGCTTGAGCCCTCCTGGATGCAGGAGCATTATGATTTTACGAACGAAAAATGGTGGAATAAGGAAAAGTTTTACGTTCCGTATTGGAAGGCGAAGAATTGCTCGGATGCGGGCACCTTCTTCCATCAGGTGCGCTGTATGGGAATGCAGATGTCTCTGTGGCTGTGCGAGGATTACGATCTGATCTACCACGAGGAGGGCATCCTGCCGCCCGAGAAGGACGAGAGCGGCTTCCCCGAGGGCGCGGAGATCCTGGATAAGCATTTGGAGAGCGCGAGCACATACCAGGACAAGCTCACGAAAATCGGAGAGCCTTGGTTTGAGCATCTCAAGAAGTTTGTGGATAACTGTGCCGCAGGCTTTAAGCTGGACGCATCGAACCAGGTGTTTGCGCATCCCGACCGTCTGTGGGGCGGTAAGCTTCACGATGACGAGGTGCATAACGCCTATCCCGTCATTCTCGCTAAGCAGATGTTCGAGGGCTTCAAGGCGCATACGGGCAGAAGAATTATGACCAACACCTCCTGCGCCTACGTCGGCACGCAGCAGTATGCCGCCACCTGGGCGGGAGATACGGGCGGCGGACCGAAAACGCTGATCTCTGTGATGAACTACGCGATGTGCGGCCATTCCAACACCTCCTGCGATATGGCAACCACGAATCCCTATTCCATTCATTATTGCTTCCTTTCGCCTTGGGCGCAGCAGAACTTCTGGAACTCCTGGAATTACCCCTGGTATCTGGACGAGGCGCTGAAGAGCCGCTTCGTTTTCTATGACCGTCTGCGCTCCTCCTTGTTCCCCTATATCTATTACACCGCCCATCAGGCGCATAGCGAGGGTATCCCGATGCTTCGCCCCCTGCCTCTGATCTACGAGGGGAAGGGCTATGAGGACGTGAATAACGCCTATATGCTCGGCGATCATCTCTTCGTCGGTGCCTTCGATATGCATTTCCCGCTCCCCGAGGGAGAATGGGTGGACTACTTCACGGGCGAGACCTACGGGGGCGGCAGGGAGATCGATTACGAGCCGAAGGGGCTCGCCGCGGGCGCGCTCTTCGTGAAAAAGGGCGCCGTGCTCATCACGATGAAGCCGCAGAAATATATCCTCGAAAAGGATCACGAATATACGGTCAATCTCTATCCCGGCAAGGACGCGGGTCGCACCGCGATCTATGAGGATGACGGCTTTACCTTTGATTACGAAAACGGCGGCTATGCGCTGACCGAGATCGCATCGAGCGGCGTGGCAGACGGCAGGCTCACCCTCACCGTAGGGAAGAGAAGCGGTGACTTCGGCGGCCGCCCCGATAACGGCCACGATCTGCATAAGAATTCGATCCCGAGGATCGAGGGCATCCGTCCGCTCTCGGATCTGAAGGTTGTGATCCGCGGCGCGTATGCAAGAAGCATCACTCTCTCTGGCGAGAAGGTTCCCTTTGCCTATAACGGCAAGGATACCGAATTCTTGATCCCCGCCGCCCTGCGTGAAAATGCACCTCTGACGTACACGGTCGAGATATGATAAAACGCGAGAATGCAAATTGTTGTTTGCATTCTCGCGTTTTTTATTATCCGAAAACAGGAATAGAAATATACAGAGGTGTTGCACGCCCTACCGTCAGGATCTCAAGGATGATGCGGTTTTCCGCATTCACATAGTCGCCTGCGGTGATCGTGAAGTCGCATTCCGCGCTTCCGTCGGAATGCGGATTGAAGCCGTGGATCATCAGGCTCTTTTTGCCGCTTGCCGTAAAGCCCTCGGGCAGGATCCAACGCATCTGCACGCTGCGCACCTCGTCCTCAAAGCAGCATTTGGAGCCAAAGATCAGATGCACGCCGATGCTCTCGCCGGGCGCAAGCACAGGCTCCTTTTCGAGCGTTGCCTGCACGCGCATAAACACGTTCTCCTCGTACACGGTGTAAGGGCGCAGCTTTTCCGCTATGGGGCGCACCTTGCTTTTTGCAAAAGAGATCAGCTGCGATTTTATATCCTCGCCGAATTCGTCCCGATCGTCAAGACAAACGTCGCAGTCGCAGTAAGCGCCGTTGGGGGTATAGGCTGAGTGGCGGATGGAGTGTGCGCTCAGAACGGAAGGCGCCAGGCGAACGACGCGCTCGGTCAGCTCCGTGCAGGAGCGCGGCATACATTTTCCGTTATTTCCGTGTGAAATGGAGACCGTCACGATCTCGTCACCGATGTAGGCTCGCCAGTCCTCGGGGATGCCCTTCGTGCCCTGCAGAATGCCCAGCGTCGCGCCGACGGTCGCACCCGTGCAGTCGGTATCGTCGCCGCAGTTGATGGCAGTCGTCATCGAGCGCTTGAAGTCTCCCTCGCCCCAAAGCAGACCGATGACCGCATAGGTCACGTTGGAGGGCGCCTCAAACCATCCGTCTCCGATGTCGGCGTTTAATTTCTGCACCGCGTTTCTCGCATCGACCCAAGACGTACCCTTGTCATAAAGATCAAGCACGAAAACGATGCTCTTCGCCATACGCGATTTTGTAGGAATGGCGGCAAGACCGACCTCGATGCAATCCCTGAGAGAGGGAAGCACGAATGCCGCGGATTGCATCGCCGCAACGAATGTGGCGGCAAACGTACCTTCACCCGCGCCGTGATCCACGCTTGCATCGTCCATCGCGTATTTTGCCGCTATATGCGGCATGCCGGGTGCCACCGTTGCCCAGATCTCGCTTCGGATCCATGCGCCGTTGGAGTTTTTCCAGTCGTTATCAAGGTCACCGCTCATCGGTGCGGGAATGCCGCGCTTGAGATTGGCTTTGCCGATCCCGTATTCGTTCCAATGCGGTGTAATGTAGGAGATCCAATGCTCGCCGAGCATATTGGGATGGATCGCGAGAGGTCCGTTCTGCTCCAGCGCGTAGAGCCAAACGAGCTGCAGATCCAGATCGTCGTTCGGAAGCACCACGCCGGCGGCAGTCGAAAAGCCCTCTATGTGTTGGATCTCTCTATTCCCCTCAAAGGGCGTGCCCATCGTGCCGCCGATGTTCTTTCCGATCCAGCAGGCAAGCACCTTGTCGCGATATGTTTCTTTGTTCAGCCTGATTTTAAGCATATTAGCATCTCCTTTTTTCTTTATTATAAGGCGAAAAGGGGGATTGAGCAAGTTCTTTCCGAAATGAAGTAAAAAAACGCAAAAAAATGTAAAGATATTCCACTGTGATTGACAATGCGGCCGATTTGTAGTATAATATAATTCGTTAAGCGAACAATAGAAAGCGAGCCGTTTATGAAGCAGATAGAGGCCATTGAAAAAAGATATATGAGGATCGGTGAGGCCGCCGAAAAATGGGGCGTCACGCCGCGGCGCATCCAGGCGATGTGTGCAGGCGGTAAGCTGGAGGGCGCAATGCACCTCGGCCGCTCCTGGTATATCCCGAGAAGCGTGCAGAAGCCGATCGACGGTAGAACGAAGCAAGCGAAGGTGTATGCGGATGCGGATATGCCGCTGCCGCGCAAAACTCCCTTTCTTTATATGAGCGATCTGTATCACACGCCGGGCACGGCGGATGCCGTGGCAGAGAGCCTCGCCTATCATCACGAGGCGCAGCTGCTTTTCGAGGCAGAGGTCGCGTATTCACGCGGTGAGATCGATAAGGTGTATGAGTGCGCCAATTATCTGCTCGCCAAGCATTCGGGCTTCTACGCCGTGATCGGCGCAGGTATGCTGCTTGCAATGTGCGCGATCTGGCACGGCGATATCCGGATGTGGCGCAAGGCCAAGGTGCATATCGCCGAAGCACCCGCTAAAAACGATAACGACCGCGATGTCATGCTCCTCGCGATCAGCGCCGTGGATATTATGCTCTATCGGGTAGAGAGCTTTCCCGAATGGTTCAAGATCGGATGCTTCGAGCCTCTGCATAAGGATGCCTTTCCCGCCGCCAAGGTCTATTACGCCAAGTATCTCTACGCCGCAGGCTACGGTGTCGCCACGGGTGCCGTCAAGGTGGACGGTGTGCAGGGGCTTTCGCTGATGTCGATGATCCCGAGCACGGTGGAGCCGCTCATTTGCTGGGCGAGCGAGCAAAGCACCGTTATCTCCGAGATCTATCTGCGCCTCACCTGTGCCGCCGTCTATCATAACAGCGGCAACGATGCGGATGCCATTCGCCATATCGACCGCGCCATCGCCCTTGCCCTGCCGGACCGCCTCTTCGGCACCCTCGCCGAATATTGCCGCGTTCTCGACAATCTGATGGAAAAGCGCCTCGCACAGGTCGATCCCGATGCCGCGCTCACGGTCCGCTCGCTCTATCTGAAGTATAACGAGGGCTGGTCAACCCTCTCGGGCACGATCCGCGGCAAGCGTATCATCACCACCCTCTCGGTCAAGGAGCGTGAGGTCGCAAAGCTCGCCGCCTTCGGTATGACGAACCCCGAGATCGCCGAGAAGCTTCATATGTCGCTCCCCGCCGTCAAGCAGGCCATCCGCATCATTATGGAAAAAAGCGGAATGTCCCGCACCCAATTCGCCGCGATACTGTGATCGCTATGGCATCTAAATAAAAATGCAGTTTCTATTATATTTTTTTAAAAAAAGCCTTGCATTCTTCTGATCTTTGTGATATAATATCAATGTTATGCGAGTTTTTTGCATAACGGCACAGTATGCATCAAGCAGAGAGGTATTTTCGCACTTGGCGAATATATCTGCCCCCTGCGCCCGGCAAGCGAGCTTGTCGGTCTTCGGGTGGGATAAGCGAGGCGGATTCAAGAGTTGCGCTCTTGAGCCACTTCTCACAGGCCTCTGCGCAGATATGATGCACGCTGTTGCACTATACTACGCAGAGGTATCGAAGCGGTCATAACGGGGCTGACTCGAAATTTTGTAGTCACTTTGGAACCTCCCACCTTAAATCCCTTGATTTATAAGGGTTTTCCGCAGTTCAAATAAAACTTAATACGTTAGTTCTCTCCTACTGTTCTCTCCAATTTCCAAGGTTGAGTAAGAACA
>JAGBBQ010000001.1 GCA_017938425.1 Clostridia bacterium
AGTGAAGAGTGAAGAGTGAAAAAGTAAAATCGACAAGCTTCTGTCGAAACTTGTCGATTTTTGGTGGAACCGACGGGAATTTGAACAAGAGTGCGCCAAAGTGCGAACAAGTAGTGGCGCACTCTTGAAAAACGCCATTTTGTGCACGAGCGCACAAAACGAGCCGCAGAGCGGCGGCGTTTTTATCCTCGGCTATGACTTTAGTGTAAGAGGGAACTGAGAGCGGCCTCGGAAACGGGTTCTGCTTAACCCATCGGATTTACCAACAGAAAAAGGCACCGCAAAAAAATGCGGCGCCTTTTTCTGTTGGTGGAACCGACGGGAATTGAACCCGTGTCCAAAAACCCCTTGACATAACCTTCTCCGTAGGCAGTCACTCTTTGTTAATTCCCCTTAGCGAAGCCGAGAGACAGGCGTCAGCCTCGGGTAGCCCTTTTGTGCTTGACCGATACAAGTGCGAACTCTCGGTGCAAGTTCACTACTGATTTGACGCACGGCGGGAGCCGTAGTCCTCTCCCGCGGTACGGGCGGTATTATAACCGCGTCACAGCTTACGCTGCAAGAGCAACAGTATTGTTGTCGTTTATTTTTAAGTTTGGACATTTTGACGCGATTATCCGGCGCGCTACGCTTATCATGCCTCAAGATCCCTGTCGAAGCCATTGCGGTCCCGTGAGATACTGTAAGAGAAACGCCGAAAAGCGTTTCTTTGAGTCGGTTGCATCGACCCCCGTATGATTCGTTTGAAAATGGATCATCCCCTACAGTCATTATTAGTATACCCGATTTTTTCGGATTTGTCAAGGTGCGGAGCGCTTAATCCTCGTTTTTATCCGAAAAACGGAACGCCGTGTTCTGGCGGAACTCGTTCGGCGTGATAAACGTATGCCGCTTAAAGACCTTGGAAAAGTAGGACTGCGAGGAGAAGCCGCAGTCCTGCGCGATCTCGGCGAGCGTCCTTTCGCTCTGCGCAAGCAGGTATTTTGCCTGCTTGACGCGCGCCCGCTCAAGATACGCGCGCGGCGAGACCCCCATAATATCGGTAAAGATGCGCTGGAAATGGTTGGGGGAGTAACCCGTCACACTCGCGAGGGCGGAAAGCGAAAGCTCCTTATCGATATTGTCTTTTATATAAGCGATCGACTTTTGTACCGAGCGGTTTTCCTTTGCCGAGCGTGCCACTCGCGCCTTCTCGTTGCGTGCGCCGTCCTTCTTCAGCATATAAATAAGCTCTAAGATCTTTGCGTCCGTATAGTAATCGCCCTTCGCGTTTCCTGACCTTACGAGATGCGAGATCAGCTCCTCAAGGAGCGTGCGGTACGCCGCCTCGTGAATGAAGGTATAGTAGGCGGGCAGAGCGGCAAGCTCGCCGTAAAGGGGGGAAGCCTCATCCACCGCAAGGTGCAGGCAGTAGCAGCGGTAATGCAGGATGCTGTGGCTTTTTTGCCCCGGCTTTCGCAAAACCAGCAGACCGGGGAAGAGCGCGCAGCTTTTCTCTTCGATGAAGGAAGCGGCGTTCTTATCCGCCGAAAGAATGAAATCAAATTCAAAGCTCTGCACGATGCGCTCGGCAGAAATGCGTATCTCCTCGCTGTCCGTAAGCCTATGGCTGTCGAAAACGCCGCAGCCGTCGATTCTTCCTATCCGCATATCAGCACCTCCGTTTCATAAAATTATAGAATAAAAATGCGCATTTGTCAACAGAAATCGTAAGATTTTACAAAATGATAGTGTATTTATGATATACAGATGTGCGCGTATCCTTTATAATGATTATGGAATAAAAGAAAAAGCAAAGGAGTCTGTATGAAGGTCACCGATATCAAAACCTTCGTCGTGGATTGCTTCTGCACGAACTTCGTGTTCGTAAAGGTCTATACGGACGAGGGCATCACGGGCGTGGGAGAAGGCACGCTCGAATATAAGGAAAAGGCATTGGTCGGCGCGATCGAGCATATCAAAAGCTATCTTGTCGGCAAGGATCCGAGGCAGATCGAAAAGCATTACCACGATATATACCGCGATGCCTATTGGCGCGGCGGCGTGGTGCTGATGAGTGCGCTCTCCGCGGTGGAGATGGCACTCTGGGATATCCTCGGCAAATCGCTCGGCGTGCCCGTATATCAGCTTCTCGGCGGTAAGGTCAACGAGGATTGCCGCATTTACATCAACGGCTGGTTCGCAGGAGCAAAGACCCCCGAGGAGTTCGGAGCGAAGGCGAAGGAGGCCGTGAAAAAAGGCGTTACAGCTATGAAATGGGATCCGTTTGGAAAGAATTATTTACAAATCTCCAACAAAGATCTGAACACAGCGCTGGAATGCATCTCCGCGGTGCGCGATGCCGTCGGTCCCGATGTGGATCTTCTGATCGAGGCGCACGGCCGCTTTGATGTGACGACGGGCATCACGGTCGCGAAGGAGGTCGCGCCCTTCAAGCCGATGTTCTTGGAGGAGCCCGTGCCCCCGAACAACCTTGAGGCCTTGAAGGCGGTGAGGGATAAATCTCCCGTGCCGATCTCCGCAGGCGAGCGTCTCTATACGCGCTTTGATTATAACGAGCTCTTCCGTCTTCGTGCGGCGGACTATATCCAGCCCGACGTTTCTCACGCGGGCGGTATTATGGAGCTGAAGAAGCTCGCGGCGATCGCGGAGGCGAATTATATCCCCTTCGCGCCGCATAACCCATCGGGGCCGATCGCCAACGCCGCGACGCTGCAGCTTGCCGCCTGCTGCCCGAACTTCTGCATCCTTGAAATTATGTATTCCGACGTGGATTACAGAAAGCTTCTGACGAGTGAAAATCTTATCTACGAAAACGGACGTATGAGGATCGGCGATGCGCCGGGACTTGGCATTGATCTCAACGAAGAGGAATGCTTAAAGCACCCTTACGTGGAGCACAATCTGCGTCATTATACCGGCGCCCTGACCGATATCCGTCCACCGAAGACCGAATTCTATTTTTGAACGAAAGATGGGAGAAGAAAAATGAAAAAATACGAAGTTACAGATCATGTACCGAGCTATCTGCCCGAGGATAGCGAGTGGAAGCTCATCTGGGCGGATGAGTTTGACGGCACGGAGCTTGACAGAACGAAGTGGGACTTCCGCCTGATGTTCTGGGGCGAGCGCTTCGATGCCTATACCGACCGGGGCGTTATCGTCCGTGACGGATGCGTGGAGCTGCACCGCACCGAGATCGACGGCCGCTACGTTTCCCCTCAGCTGCAGACCGGAGCCAATACCTTTGACCATATGTGTGCCAACCGCACCAACCCCTGGGGGCAGGACGGCATCTGGCCCTTTGAAGAGGTGCCCGAGCCGAAATTCGTGCATCGCTACGGCTACTATGAGTGCCGCTGCAAATTCCAGAAGGATCCCGAAACGATGTGGGCCGCCTTCTGGACGCAGTCGCCCACGATCGGCGCAAGATTTGAGCCCGAATGGTGCGGCGTGGAGTCGGATATCATGGAGTACTTCCACGTCGGCAAGGGCTCGACGGGCAATATTATGAACGGCTACGGCAAGCAGTATACGAGTGACGGCCGCGTAAAATACGATATCGAAGAGACCGAGGATGGCTTTCATACCTTCGCGATGGATTGGCGTGAGGACGGATATACCTTCTATTGCGACGGCAAGGAGATCTCGCGCTGCAATAAGCACGTATCGCACGTGCCGCAGTTCATCCTTCTCACCACCGAAATCCAGGGCTACCGCTCCGTGAAGAAGGGAACCTATCAGCTGCTGAACGGCGGCGAGGTAGAAAAAGCCCCCTTCGAGATCGGCGGCGAATTCGTGGATGACGCCTTTATATGCGACTACGTGCGCGTATTCGACCGTGTGTGAGTTGAAACGTATGCATAGAATGCATAGAATCGGGAAAATTGAGCCGAAAACCGCCGCAGAGGTCGCCTCGTCGCGCCTCGGCATCGGCTTTGAAAAGCTGGATCGCGATGCCTTTGATCCCGAAAAGGCGTACGATAAGCTCTCTCGCATCGGTGTAAAATGGGTGCGCATCCAATCGGGCTGGCAGAAGACCGAGCGGGAAAAGGGCGTGTACGATTTTTCGTGGCTGGATAAGATCGTGGACAATATCATTGCGCGCGGTATGCAGCCCTGGATGTGCGTCTGCTACGGCAACGCGCTTTACGGCGGTATGGCGACGGAGGTGTTCGGCGCGGTCGGCTGCCCTCCTATCCATACCGAGGAGCAGAGAGCGGCCTGGCGTAACTACTGTGTCGCGCTCGGCAAGCATTTTAGGGGGCGTGTTACGCGTATGGAGATATGGAACGAGGCGGATGCCACCCCCACCTGGAAGCACGGCGCGAATGCGACCGAATACGGCGAGTTTGTGATCGCCACCTCCAAGGCGCTTCGCGTGGGAAACCCCGATCTTTATATTGTCGCGGGCGCGATGGCGAAGATCCGTATGCGCTATCTGTGCGAGGCATTTGAAACGGGAATGGCAAAGCACATCCACGCCGTTTCCTTTCACGCGTATCTGTTTGACGATCGCCGCCTTTCGGGAGATATCAAGGCGCTTCGTGCCGCGATCGACCGCTACGATTCGAAAATCGAGATCATACAGGGCGAATCCGGCTCGCAATCCTCTCCGTTTGGACACGGCGCGATGTACGAGGGCGCGTGGTCGCCGCGCAAGCAATGCAAGCAGCAGCTGCGCCATCTCGTCACCGATCTCGGTATGGGCGTGCGCCTCACCTCGTATTTTTCCTGTATGGATATGATGGAGGCTCTGAACGGCAGGGTCGGCGATCAGGCAAGCTATAAGGATTTCGGCTATTTCGGCGTGCTCGGTGCAGAGTTTGATGAAAACGGGATTGCCACGGGCGCATATCCCGAAAAGCCCTCCTATTATACGCTGCAAAACCTCGCCTCGCTTTTTGCGGGAGATATCCGTGTCACGGATCTGCCGATCACGGTAGAGGTCGAGAATGCCCCGCATTGCGGCAATATCCCCTCGGTATCCTACGGTGAGATCGAGGACTACGGCTTTCGCCTGGATAACGGCGCGTACCTCTATGCCTATTGGATCCCGTCAAGCCTTATGACCGCCGAGACCGAGAGTGCCGTCTCGTTTTCCGTAGGCGGTATGGGAATGCCGCATCTTATCGATCCGATGGACGGCAGTATCTATGAGATTTTCGCTCCGATGATGGAGGCGGATGCCTTCGGCGGTGTCGAGCTGCATCTTTTGCCCATTCGCGATTATCCTTTATTTTTATTGTTTGGAGATGTCAGATGAAATACGCTTTGATAACCGGCGCCTGCATCAATACGGGCGTCGCGATCGTAGAAAAATTTTTGTCCGAGGGCTACGGTGTGGTCTTCACGGGTAGAGAGGCGGCGCGTGTGGATGCCGCAAAGAAAAATTATCTTGAAAAATTTCCCGCGGCCTTCGTCGAGGGCTACGTGATGAATTCGCTGCTCGACGCGCGCACGGTGGACGAGGCGACGGTCGCATCGCTTTTTGCATCGCTGGATGAAAAGGGCATCTTTATCGAATGCCTCGTTCTGAACGCCGCCGATCAGGGGCTCGGAATGAAGATCTTTGAAAATCCCCTCACCGACTTTATGCGCGTGTTGAATACGAACGTCACCTGGAATTTTGCGCTTGCCGAGGCGGCCGCGCGCCGTATGAAGGAAAGGGGAGAGGGAAGCATCGTATTCGTCAATTCCAACACCGCCTACCGCGCGATCCCCGACCGTATTGCCTACGAGGCGAGCAAGGGCGCACAGCTCGGTATGATGCGCGGCCTTGCCCTCGATCTCGGCAAATACAATATCCGCGTGAACGCCGTTCTCCCGGGGATGATCCGCACCGACCGTTGGGAGAAAAATCCCGACTTCTATAAGGACGTTCCCAGCCGCTTCACCCCGCTCGGAGACGTCGCCGACGGCGCAGACGTCGCGGACGCGGTCTGGTACTTTGCCGCCCACGCGAGAAATACCACGGGCGCGGAGCTCGTCGTTGACGGCGGCAATACGATCCAGCTCTATCCCATCATCCCGAAGGAGAATTAAGAAATGCAGATCACCTTCCTTGGTCAGGCAGGCCTTCTTTTTGAAACGAACGGAAAGAAGATTCTCATAGACCCTTATCTTTCGGACAGCGTTGAGAAGATCAATCCTTTGAACTACCGCCGCATTCCCGTCGATCCGCGCTTTCTCGCGATCAAGCCCGACGTGATCGTGGTCACGCACAATCATCTCGATCATCTGGATAAGGAGACTCTCAGCCACTATCTTTTTGAGGATAGCGAGGTGCTCGTCCTTGCGCCCGAGGGCTCGTGGCAGGCGTTGCGCGCCTTCGGCGGGCATAAGAACAACTACGTTCTTTTTAACGGGGGAACGACCTGGAGCGAGGACTTCGCCGCCTTCCGTGCCGTCAGAGCGGAGCATTCCGATCCGAACGCCATCGGCGTGATCCTCACGATCGAGGGGAAGAACTGTTACGTTACGGGGGATACGCTCTATAGCGAGCGCGTTTTTGAAAGCCTGCCAAAGATGCCGATCGATATGCTCTTTTTGCCCGTCAACGGTGTCGGCAACAATATGAACCGAGCGGACGCCCGCCGCTTCGCACAGCGCGTCGGCGCAAAAATAAACGTTCCGATCCA
>JAGBBQ010000044.1 GCA_017938425.1 Clostridia bacterium
CTTTGGGGGCTTGCTTGATTTAGAGCAGAAATCGTCGGCTGATAATCAAGTAAAGCGAATCTGTGCTTGCACAAGTGAGCGAACGAAGATTGCTATTCGACAACTCACTTCAGGTGAGTTTATGCAAAGCATCAAAGATGAAATCTTTGTGTCGAATTATAGTACGAACGATAATCGTACAAAGGTACGATGAGTGAGGATACGACGATAGAAAAAGAGCATAAAAAGGAAGAAATTCGAAGAATTTCAACCTCAGAAATTGAAAAATGTAAATATTTAAAGCGAAGTTGCCGTATCATCACAGTATCACTGCTCTTTTTCGGTTATGCCTAAAGGAAGCAGCCCCTTTTTCGGTAGGTATATTCCGTTTTTAGCCTTAAGCGGTGGGGAGAGCGTCCGCCCTGTCAAGCAGCGCCATCAGCTCGCGCTCGCCCGCGATCTCCTGCGGGTAAGGATAGCTTTTTTCCACGCGCGAAAAACGCGAAAGAGCATTGCTCTCGTCCTTTTTGTTTTTCGTGATATGGCGCGCGATGAGATATTCGGCGCGAATCACGGAGGGGAAGGTGCGCATCGACTTCATAAACCGCTTCTGCTGCTCGTCAAGATAGCCTGCGGCCTCCTGCCAGGCGCCTCTGCCGATCAAAAGGCAGATGAGATCGCAGGTCAGAAGACAGCGGTACAAAAGAAGTGCGCCGATACTCTCGCCCGAGAGTATTTCGCGGATGGCGGTCTCCGCCTCCTCAAAGCGGCAGCCGTCCATCAGGCGGTTGCAGCGAAAGACGTCGACCGTGGCGATCAGGGGATTTTTTCTGTCTGCCCCCTCGGGGATCTCAAAGAGAGAATCCGGCATATCTTTAAGCCGCTTGCCGCTCGCGATCTGTTCACTAACCTTCAGCTGCACGTAAAACGCGCGGTTGGCGAAGGGATCCCTGTGCAGCGAGAGGGCGTTGCGGCCGTCGTTGTCGATCATTCCCATATGCAGCGGGATGCCGTTGCTCAGCGCGAGGAAAAGGCCGACGAGGGCACAGATGAAAAGAAATACCGAGAAGAGCGAAAGCGGCAGGGAAAAGAAGAGAATGAGAAGGATCGCAGAGAGCAAAAGATTCATAAGCGAGCCGCCGAGGTTAAAGAGCACGGAGGGGATGCGGCCGTTTTCGTCGGGGGCGGGCGGTGCCATCATACACTGCCCCGCCGTGCCTGCGATCGAGAGCCTTGCAAAACGGAGGCGGCCCTCCACCCTGGCGAGCATCAGGCTGCCGATGCGGAAGGAGGAGAAGCGGTAGCCCGAGAGCAGGCCGAAAACGAGATGCCCCGCCTCGTGCACGATCAGCTGCAGATAGCAGGAGAGGATGAGGGAGGCGAGCTCGAGCAGGAAAAAGAACTGCGGCAGATTTCCCTTGTTATCGGAGAAAAGCTCCGAAAGATATACGCCCGATAGCCCCGCGCATACGCCGATGAGGATCGCGGGCAAAAGAGCAAGAAGGGTCGAGCCTCTCTTTTTTCTTTTTGCTTCGTTGCTTTTCATAATATGCCTCTCTTTTTCTCGTTTTTTCAAAAAAAGTTATATTTTTCGATATAAGGGATGATGAAGGAATTTGTTTTTTACCATTTTTTTGCAACTCTATTTTAACACAGTAAATACAAAAATGCAAGAGGGGATGATTGCTTTTTTTATTTAGGATGCTTGCTTTTTTTATTGAGGCGTGATACAATGAAGAAAATACATGGAACGCGGAGGAAGGCGATGGAAAAAACGGTCTATAAGAATATGGAGATACACAATGCGGCGGCGCTGCTGCCCGGGAAAATGGGCGGCGTGACCTGGCTGCGCTATCCCGAGGCGGTATGCGAGGGCTTTGAGAAGGAGGGGGCGCGCGTTCAGGCGGGAAACGCGAGCGGCGTGGAGCTGCGCTTTCTGATGCTTTCCGAGCGCGTCACGCTGCGCGTGCGAAGCGAAGGAGACGGCCGCTACCACATTTATCGCGGCGGCCTGCAGGGCGGCTGGTACGATCATGAGACGAAGATCACCTCCTCCGCCGGCACCGAGATCGTCATCGAGCGTAAGGAGCAGCCTCATATCGAGCGGATGCATAAGGATCTGTCTCTGCCCTGGAGCCCGGAGCTGATCCGTGTTATTTTTGACCGCGGGCGCTTTGAGATCCTTGGCGTGGAGGGAGAGGTCGCACCGCCCGCCGCAGGGGATACGCCCGAAAAAACGATCCTCTTTTACGGCTCCTCCATCACCCACGGCTCGAATTCTCTGAGCGAATCCAATTCCTGGACCTCCTGGGTGGCGCACGGGCTGGGGATGGATAAGCTCAATAAGGGGCTGGCAGGCAGCTGCTATATGGAGGCGGGCACCGTCTCTTATCTCGGTGCGCTTGGCAAGGCGGGCGGCTGGGACGTCGCCGTGCTCGAGCTCGGCATCAACGTCTTGCATTTTGACGCGCAAAAGCGCTACGAGCGCGCAAAAAACACCCTTACGGCGATCGCGGGCGAAAATCCCGAAAAGCCCGTCTTCGTCATCTCCCCCTTTTACTGCTGCGACGATTACGACGGGCAGGGGCGTGCCGCCGCCTGGAGAGAAACGCTCGCGGCGGTGACGGGGGAGCTCGGATATAAGAACGTGACCTATATTCCCGGAGACTCTGTGCTTTCCGATATGCGCGGCATCTCGGCGGATCTTGTGCATCCATCGGTCTATGGCATTGCGAGGATCGCAGAGACTGTGGAGGCACAAATGCGCAAGGTGCTTTTTTGAGCCTTAGGTTGCATAAATTCCGTTTCTTTTGCAAAAGATAGTCCCGAAAAACCTTTGGGAGGAATCAATGATGAAAAAGGTCATTTGCAAAAAGGAATACGATACCGAGCGCGCAGAGCTTTTGAAAAAGAACACCTTCGGCGCACTCGGCGACGAGGAGGGGTACGAGGAGTGCGTATACAGAATGCCCGACGGCGCGTACTTTCTCTACGTGAACGGCGGCAAGGGCTCGAAATATCCGAAGGAGGATATCAAGCGCCTTTCCAAGGAGGCGGCGGAAAAGATGATATAGTGCAAACAATAATTTGCATTCTTCGGTCGCACCGCGTCTTTTGACGGCCGCGATCCTTGCATTTTTCCGGCAAATAAGTTTTATCCCGTGCGAGAGCGTTTTGGCCTCGTACGGGAATTTTTTGATTATATGCAAACAATTATTTGCATATTATGAAATAATTGGCAAATTCTCCGAAAGCGTATTGACAATTGCGCCTTCGGCGTATATAATGGAAGCAAGAGCGAGCGGCGCGAAAGCGCGCCCTCGCCATCCTCACGGAGGAGAGAATATGGAACTCGGCATCATTGAAATACTTATACTGACGGCGCTCGGCGTCGGCGGCGCGACGCTGATCGGCGCGGTGCTCGGCTTCGTTTTCAAGGGGCTTTCGCACGCCTTCAGCGACATCGTGCTCGGCTTTGCGGCGGGCGTGATGCTCTGCGCCGCGGTGATCGGTCTGATCCTTCCCGCGCTGGAGGGCGGTACACCTCTGACGCTTCTGACCGTTGCGCTCGGTGTGCTTGCGGGTGCGGTCTGCCTGCATCTTGTGGATCTGCTCGTGCCGCATCTTCATTCGATGGCGCAGAGGAGCGAGAAGAAGTCCTGCGGCAGAAGCGGGCGTATCGATAAGGTGATGCTCTTCGTGCTCGCGATCGCCATACATAATCTGCCCGAGGGCATTGCCGCGGGCGTTGCCTTCGGCACGGGAGACACGGGCGGCGCGCTTTCCGTTGCGCTCGGCATTGCGCTGCAGAATATCCCCGAGGGTATGGTCATCATTTCGCCGATGCTGGCGGCGGGCGTGAGCCCGAAAAAGACCTTTCTTATCGCCTCGCTTACGGGCGCGATCGAGGTGCTCGGCACCTTTATCGGCTATTTTGCGATCGGTCTCTCGGCGTCGATATTGCCCTTTGCTCTCGCCTTTGCGGGCGGAACGATGCTCTACGTGATCAGCGACGAGATGATCCCCGAAACGCACGCGCACGGCAGCGAGCGCGGCGCAACCTACGCGCTCCTCTTAGGTTTTATTCTGATGCTCGCTATGGATTTTCTTATCGGATGAGGGAAAGTGCACAAATTTTTTGTTTCTTTTTTAGACAAATAGTAGAAAGTGTTCTTTAAACTTTATGGAAAGCGTGTGCACGCGCTTGACTTCTATTTCATTTTATGTTATATTTATAAACGACCTAATGGCGTTGTCGGATGGCCCTCGATGGGCGCCCGCCCGTCGATGCTCATTCGGCAAAGCGGCTCCGTCTGCCGAGCGGACGCCGTAAAAAATTATAAGGCAAAAGAAGGAGAAAAACATGAAAACAAGAATTTTGAGCCTCTTGCTTGTTCTTGTCATGGCCGTTGGCATGCTCGCCTCCTGTGGCGGCGGCGGTGGCGGTGGCTGTGGC
>JAGBBQ010000045.1 GCA_017938425.1 Clostridia bacterium
GACGATGCCTTCAACGCAGAGCAGACGCTGGTGGACGGCGAGCTGACGAAGGTTTACTACACGCTGACGATCGGCGACAAGGTCACCTACGTGACCGATGGCTCGACGCTGAACAATTACCTCCGTTCTATGGATTACGGTGTGAAGATCACGCTGTATGCAAACCATGAGGCAAGCACCAACTACGTGGGCGGCCGCAAGAGCATGGAAAAGAATTCCGCCGGCAACTATATTGCTATGGTAACCTCGTATCAGCTCGACCTGAACGGCTATACGCTGACGCTGACCAGCTCGACGAAGATCGAGTCTCACGCATATCAGTTCTATATTTATTCCTCGCGTCCGAACGGTAGGATCGAGGCTCCCAACGCCGCAACGCCGTTTTATACCAACAACGGTGACTATAAGATCATCGACGGCAAGGAGTACGGAAATACCACGGCAGAATACGCGGCTTCCTCCTTGACGCAGGTAAAGCCCACCGGTAGCTTCTATTTCGGCGAGGCGTCGAATCCCGGCTCTACCAATGCAGGCCCTTACGGAAAGAACCTGACCGTGGTTTGTAAGTCGCTGGTAGGCGGTCTTTACGGTAATACGATCCATATTTTTGGCGGTACCTTCATTCAGCTGAAGGGTAGCTCGGAAAGCATTTTCCTTAACTACAGCAAGCGCGGCGTGTATCACTATCACGCAACCTTTATTACCACCAACCCCAATACCGTTCCCGTAAATCCGAACGGTAGCAACTACACCTATTATAATTGTACCTTTGCATATGATGGTGTTGGCTCGGTCGCCTTGACGAACAGCACCACGGTCGGTTCGTTTAATAACTGCAATTTCGTTAACGTTGCCCCCTCGTATTCTGTGGCGCACGTTTATAACAATTGCGCATACGGTACCACCTCTTATTATCCTGTGGCAGACCTCGATGCATCCGATGCAGCGGCCGTATATCTTGCTCACGGCACGACATCCAAGGAGATCACCGTCAACGGCAAGACACTCGTGCTGGACGGTGTTCTGATCAACGATGCTGCTACGGCTCTTAAGCTCACCCACGAAGGCTTTGGTACCGATTACTGGGTAATCGACTCGACGGTGAACGTGCCGCTTGACGAGATCACGAAGGTGGAGGGCGATCAGCTTCTCAGTGGCGCATATTACGATTATTCCGCAATTGCAGAGATCGTTGACGGTATTGTCAAGGCCGCAGGCGAGGTAACCGCTGTGATCAGCTTCGAAAAGAGCGAGGAGCTTGCGTTCTCTTATCTTGACACCAAGACCGGTGTGCTTGACGGTGTGACCTACGCAGAGTGCGGCGAAACGGCGGCAGGCGTTGGCGAGAAATTCTATGAGCTCTTTGCCGCTCCCGCATCCGCATACGAGATCACTATGTTCAAGGATATGGAGATCACGAAGGCAATGGGCTTTGGTCCTCTTGTCCCGCTCACCAGTGCAGGATACAACGCCGACTATTATAACTCCCTTGCGAGCGGTTCGATCGTTTGGGATCTGAACGGAACCACCGTAACGATCTCCAAGGATCTGACGGGCATCATCAACGTTTCTTCCTCGAACTTCGAGCTTACAAAGCCCGACGTTCCGAACCAAAACAGACCGACCGTGTTCGGCTTTGAGGGCAACTCGGTTTCGAATTCCTTCACGCTGAAGTCCTCCAAGGCGGGCGGCAAGATCGTGAACGAATCCTCCGCGGCGCTCTTCGGTGTCGGAGAAGGAAAGATGACCAAGGTAATCTTCGAGGGCGAAAATCTTACGCTTGAGTCCCCGAATGCACCTATTTTCAGAGCGCTTGAGATGAGCTATGATATCGCCGGCTGGGCGGAGGCAAATAAGCTCCGTCTTATTGTGAACGGCGGTACTTATATCTCCGGCGGCGATTACGTGTTCAATATCTCCACCTACGCACAGCTTGCGAATGCAACCTTCATTTCCACGAAATCTTCTGCGGCTTCCGTGATTACCCACGATACGTACCGTGCAGGTGCCGCTACGGTGACGAACTGCACCTTCATTGCGGCAAATCCTGTGGCGATCGCTTATAAGGCGGGCAGCACCAAGGGCGCGTCGCTCTCCTTTAGCGGCGGCACGTTTGTAAACTGCCTCATTCCCACGACCGAGAACTGCGCAAATCTCACCGTAGCTTACGCAGAGGGCACTTATTACACGGCCACCTTCGAGGATCTTGCGAAGCTCTATGCTTCCGCTCCCGCAGACACCGTTCGTGCGGCGAAGTCGATTCTTGTAAACGGCGAGTACTACAAGCTTTGCGGCTACTATGCAGAGACCGAGAGCTTTGTAACGGTTCATATTCCTCTTGCCGATATCACCGAGGCTTGGGTCGTTGGCGGTAAGTATATCTACTCTACAAGCATTGAAAACGTCAACGTCGTATATCAGGACGGCAAGTATTACTACCGCGCAAATCCCGTATGGACCGCAAGGCTTGACGGCGAGATCGTTGACGATATCCTTTCGTCCGATAACGCAGGCGAGACCGTCGTTC
This sequence comes from Clostridia bacterium, assembly GCA_017938425.1. Classification (GTDB taxonomy): domain Bacteria; phylum Bacillota; class Clostridia; order Oscillospirales; family CAG-272; genus UBA1740. The sequence goes on from JAGBBQ010000045.1 coordinate 2,528, forward strand.
TCGACGTAGAGGGCGATCTGGAGCTCATTTATGCGGTTCGCGATATCGCAGGCGTCAAGACCTACTTCTGCGGAGATCTTGCGACGGCACAGTCGGAGATTCTTGCAGTTCTCAAGAGTTGGGGCAGCACAAGCTCCAAGCTCACGCTTTATTCCGACTTCACTCTTCCCGCATCGGGCACGATCTGGATGTATATGGACGGATCGACTCATTATCTGGATCTGAACGGATACACCCTGACGCTGGACGTTGAAACTACGGGTGAAGCATTGAGATTCTTGAAGGGCTCGCTCTACGTCTATTCCTCGGCTCCCAACGGCGTTCTGGATGCAAGCCGCGCATCGACCTTCTGGCTGACGGATGGCGGTGGAAATGCATATCTCGGTGAAAATAAGATCAACGGCACCGAGTACGGAAAGAACTTCACCGTGATCTGTCAGAAGATGAACATCGGCAGACTCTGGTCCTACAACGGCTATATCTTTGGCGGTACGTATATCCAGGCGGAGGGCGCTTCCTCCACCTACTTCCTTGCACAGGGCAACGGCAACGGCAAGATCGGCGTCTCCAACGCAACCTTTATCCTGAATGACGTTACCAACGCATGGATGCTGGGCGGCAGTGAGCACGACGGTCTCGTTGAGAACGTTACCATTATCGCAAAGAATCAGACAGAGCTGTTTGAATCCCTTTCCGGCTTTAATGCGAACGTCACCTTCAAGAACTGCTATTTCTACAACGTAACGCCCACTCTGATCGACGGCTTCACCTACACCTATGAGGACTGTCACTTCAACAAGTCTTACCTTACCGCACAGGCAGGCGGCTATATCGCTTACACCGGCGAGACCGTAACTCTGACCGTGAAGGACGAGACCTATGCATTCGCTGCTAAGCTTTATGCGGCAGGCGAGGTCGGCCTCATCGATTGGGGCTTCGATATGAAGGAATACTGGGCGATCGGCGCAGAGGCTTCTCACGCAGACGTCCTTCTGGATCAATTCTTCACCTACTCCTACGCTCCCTTCACCGTAGAGGGTGACTGCGAGGCAAAGAAGACCCTGGCACTTGCGGAAGGCACCGTTCAGATGAGCCTGACGCTCCAGAGCCAGATCGGCGTGAACCTCTACTTCACCGAGGCGCTTTCGGGCGCTACGATCATGTATGCGGGCGCAGAGATTCCTCTTGCAGCGCTTGTAGCGGAAGACGGCTTCTATAAGCTCTCCGACGCGATCGCTCCCAACGTGGCAGATCAGGTGGCAACCGTGACCATCGTCATCGGCGAGAACGAGCACGTGCTCACCGTCGGCATTGGCGCGTATGCAAAAGCGGTTCTTGCATCGGAGGATTATGCGGACGTTCATAAGCTCACCTACGCAATGGTTGAGTACGTAAGATCGATGGTAGAGAGCGACTTCCTTGCAGGCGTCGGCGCTCCCGATGGCTACAAGGCACAGGTTGTTGATACCGAGAAGCTCTAC
>JAGBBQ010000046.1 GCA_017938425.1 Clostridia bacterium
GTATGCGGCGATCTATCCCATCCGAATTGCGCCGCGAGAAATTGTCGCAGACAAGGCGTAAGGCTCCGATCGAAATGAAGCCGTAGATGCTTTGAGTGAGCGAGCCGACAACGCGGTATGTGGCGATTTATTCCATCCGAATTGCGCCGCGAGAAATTGTCGCAGACAAGGCGTAAGGCTCCGATCGAAATGAAGCCGTAGATGCCTACGGCGATTTGAGTGAGCGAGCTGACAACGCAGTATGCGGCGATTTATCCCATCCGAATTGCGTCGCGAGAAATTGTCGCAGACAAGGCGTAAGGCTCCGATCGAAATGAAGCCGTAGATGCCTACGGCGATTTGAGTGAGCGAGCCGACAACGCAGTATGCGGCGATTTATCCAAGCAATTTCGTGCAACCGACAGGACGAACGCGTAATACCATCGTCGATCCCTCGCCAAGCACGCCGTCAAGAAGGCTCGCATAGGCTTTTGTGTCCTGCTCCTTGACGAAGGCCAGGATCGTGCCGGCGAAGCCGCCGCCGTGCACACGGAAGGCACCCTTATGGCTCTGCATAAAGCCGTCGGTCAAAGCGAGGGCAACGGAGAGCCCCTGCTCGTCTACTGCCTTGACGGTGTAAACGTTCTGCAGATACTCGAAGGAGGAATGCCCGGAGGCCAGGATCTCGGTAAAGAAGGCGTCGATATCCTTTGCCTTCAACGCATCTCTTGCGCGAAGCACTCTCTCGTTCTCGCGGATGAAGTGAAGCGCGCGCAGAAGCGCACGGTCACCAAGGCTCTTTCGGATCTTTTTTGCGCTCGCAAGAAGCTGTGCCTCGGTCGTGCCGCGCAGCACCTCTTTTGAAAGGAGCGCCGCGACCGCCTTCATCTCCCGCGGCACGGAGGCATAATCCTCGTTAAGGTCGGCATGATTGCCGCCCGTATTGACGATGCAGAGGCAATAGCCTGCCTCGGAGAGCGGCGCCGCGATCGGCTCGATCACGGGGGCGGCGGGGTCCGCAAAGTCGATAAATACGAAGCCGCCGACGGCACACGCCGTCTGATCCATCAAGCCGCAGGGCTTACCGAAGAACACGTTCTCGGCGTACTGCGAGAGCTGCGCGATCTCCACGGCGCTGACCGCGCCGTCGTTATACAAATGGTTCACGATGTTGCCGATCATCACCTCGAAGGCGGCGGAGGAGGAGATGCCGCTTCCCTTCAGCACCTCGGTGGTGCTGTAGACGTCGAAGCCGCCGATCGCGTGGCCGTTTTTCACGAAGCCCGCACACACGCCTGCAACTAAGGCGGCGGAGGAATAATCTTCAAAGGCATCGGGATCGTCAAGCAGCGAAAGATCCACCTCGCAGGGCGCATATCCCTCGGAGAGCAGGCGGATCACGCCGTCCTCGTTCGGGGATGCCACGGCGATGACGTCTCTGTCGATCGCGGCGGCGATCACGCAGCCGCGGTTATGGTCGGTATGGTTGCCGACCGTCTCGCTTCTGCCGGGCACGGAAAAGAGCGATACCTCTCTTCCCTCTCCGTACTGCTTTTCAAAGGCCTCCACGGCGCGCATCATACGCTTCGTCTGTCTGTCAAGATCGGCATAGAGCGCCGCGTGCTGCGAAAGCGCTCCCTCTGCCAGGGCTTTTTTCATTTCTGTGCTTGTCATATTCACTCCTTACGCTCGCCCGCTTGGTCATTGTAGTGGAGACGGACGAAGGGCGAAAGCAGGTCCATCACCTCTGAAAATACGGCATCGGGATCGCGCATACGGCCCGCGCCGTCATCCATATATACAGTCTTGACGTCGGGCAGGCGGCGGAACCAGGTCTGCTGGCGCTTTGCGTATCGGCGCGTGCCGAGCGCAATGGCTGCCTCCACCTCCGAAAGCGTGCACTCTCCGCGAAAATACGGCAAAAACTCCTTATAGCCGATCGCGCCCATCGCGGCGGTATCGGTGGAGAGCAGCCCCCTTTCGTAGAGGCTCTTCGCCTCCCCGAGAAGCCCCTCGCGCATCATAATTTTCACGCGGCGGTCAATACGGTCGTAAAGCAGGTCGCGGCTGTGAAAATCAAGCGAGATATGAAGGAGCGAAAGCGCCCCCTGTGCCGCGCGGCTTTCCCTGTCGTGCTCGGTCTTTGTCTTGCCCGTGGTGTCGTAGATCTCGAGCGCGCGCAAAACGCGGCGCACGTTGTTTTTATGTATCAGTGCCGCACTCTCGGGGTCGATCTCGGATAAGCGCCGATGGAGCGCCTCCTTGCCCTCCTCGGTGGCGGCAAGCGCCTCGTAGCGGCGCATATATTCCTCGCTGCGTCCGGGCGTATCCTCATCGCCGCGCGTCATAGCGGCAAGATACAGCCCCGTGCCGCCGACGAAGAGCGGCAGATGCCCGCCCCGTGCGATCTCCCTTGCAAGCGGGATCGCCGTTTCCTTATAGCTGTGAACACTGAAATCCTCGGTCACGGAGGCAACGTCCAGCATCAGATGCGGCACGCCCTCCATCTCCTCGGGGGTCACCTTCGCCGTGCCGATGCACATCTCCTTATAGATCTGCATCGAGTCGGCGCAAAGCACCGTGGCACCGAGTGCCTTGGCCACGCGCACCGAAAGCGCGGTCTTTCCCGAGGCGGTCGGTCCTGTAATAGCGGCGGCGTAGATCATCCGGTCACGCCTTCCAGGAACGCACAGAGGTCGGTGACAAACTCCTCTCGGTTGGTCTCGTTGAAGAGCTCATGGCGCGCGCCCTCGTAAAGCTTCATCGTCACCTTATTGCAGCCTGCGAGCAGGAGGCGGCGGTACACCTCGTTCACGCCCTTGCCGAAGTCACCGACAGGGTCCTGATCGCCGCTCATCACAAGCGTCGGCATATGCTTCGGATACTCCGAAAACCAAGCCTTACTGTTGCAGGCTCCGAGCATACGGAACAGATCCTTATACGCCGAGAGCGTAAAGGTCACGCTGCAGTACGGATCGGTCTTATAGGTGGAAACGCGCGCGGGATCGCGCGTGAGCCACGCGGTCGTCCCCTCGGAGGGATCGAATTTCTTATGGTAGCTGCCCGTGGACATACCCGCAACGAGCTTGCTGCGATGGCGGTCGCCGTAAAAGAGCGTCAGCACCGAGCAGAGCGCGAGCCCGAAAGGCAGAAGCGGATTTTTCCCGCCCGTGCCGAGAAACACGCAGGCATCCATCGCGTGGGGATGCTTCGCGGCGTAAAGGCGCGCGATAAACGAGCCCATACTGTGCCCCAGCACCACGATCGGCAGATGGGGATACGCCGCACGCAGGCGGCGGTTCATCGTATGCATATCGGAAAGAAGGTAGGAGATACCGTCCTTCTTCGCAAAATAGCCGAGATCCTCCGCGCGCCCCGCGCTCTTGCCGTGGCCGAGATGGCAGTGCCCCGCAAAGACGTAGCCCGCGCCCGTCAGCTGATCCGCAAGCCACTCGTAGCGCCCGACGTAATCGGTCATACCGTGGGCAAGCTGGATCACGCCGCGCGCGTTACCCGCCACGGGCTCGTAGATCTCGCCGTATATTTCGTGCTTTTCATCCGCAGAGGGGAAGGATATCTCTGTCAAGCGATATTTTTTCATATTATTTCCTTCTGTTGCCGTCGGCAACCGTGAATTGCGGAACGGATCCTGCCCGTCAGATGGGATTTCTCGCAAGGAAGGCAAGGACCTCTTCCCTCGTGGGGACGGAATCCCCCGCGCCCTTTTTGGAGACCGCAAGCGCACCTGCGGCAGAGCCGTAGCGCACGGCGTCCTTGATATCGCCGCCGTTTTCCAGATAGCGAAGCGTCATCGCCGCGGTAAAGGCGTCGCCCGCCGCGGTGGTATCCACCACCTTATCCGCACGGAAGGCGGGGATCATATCGTAATGCTTTCCGTCGTAGATAAACGCACCGCGCGAGCCGAGCTTGATCACGAGATGCTTGCATTTCACACGGCGGCAGAGGTTCAGCGATGCACGCAGGCAGCCCTCCGTGCCGAAGGGCACGATGCCCGTATAGGTCTTGGTCTCGGTCTCGTTCGGGGAGAAGATCTCCATCGGGGGCAGCGACTCCAGCGGATGCTCCTCGCTCGCGGGAGCGGCGTCCACGAAGATCGGAATGCCGCGCGCCGCGGCAAGCCTTGCGGCACTTACCGTCACCGCAAAGGGGATCTCAAAGCCGAGATAGACCGCATCGGGATTGCATGCAAAGGCCTCCTGCACGTTCTCCGCCGTCAGCATATTGTTCGCGCCGGGATAGAGGATGATGCGGTTCTCGCCGCTCGCCTCCTTCATCACCACGGCAAGACCCGTGGGATACTCGTGATCCACCTTTACGAAGGAGGTATCCAGCCCGCGGTCCTTGTAATAGGAATACAGCTTCTGCCCGTGCAGATCCGCGCCAAGCTTGGTGCAGAACACGCAGTGCCCGCCGAGGCGCGTCAGAGCGACCGCCGCATTGGCACCCTTGCCGCCGGGCAGATACGCCACGCCGCCGTCATCCAGCAGCGTCTCGCCCGCCTCGGGGATACGGAGCATATTCATCGAAAGATCCATATTGGCGCTTCCTATGAGCAAAATCTTCTTAGCCATAATCTTGATAGGTCCTTTCTTTAATGATCAAAGCGCTCAGTCAAGCGCATCGCGGGAGGCGAGCTTGTATATGCCTGCGGCGGCAACCGACTCGTTGGCAAGCGCGGTCTCTCTTGCGCGGCAGGTAAAGATAAAGCTCTGCTTTCCCTCCTCCTCGGAAAGATAACGGATTGCCTCCATCATGCTCTTGGCACGGACGTTGTCCTGATGCGCAAAGCTCTCGTCAAAGCAGATGGGGGGATTTTCGGTATAAAGCATATCAATCAGTGCCATACGCACGGCGATATAGGTCATATCCTGCGTGCCGCCCGAAAGGAAGTCCGCCGACTTTACCTGGCCCTCGGCATTCTTGAAGGTCACGCGCATTCCCTCGGAGATATCGAGAGAGGTGTACTTCTTATCGGTCATGATCTCCATCAGATGGGTGGCGTACGCGCCGAGACGGGGCGAGATCTCCTCGCGCAGGTTCTCGGATGCGCCGACGACCGCGTTATGAGCGATGTAGTACGCCTTATGATGCATACGCAGCTTTTCGATGCGGCTCTCGAGCGCCTGGATCTTGGTCAGCAGCTCGCCGGGATCCTTGGCACGCAGCTTCAGCGCGCCAAGCTCGTTCTCCACGTCAAAGGCAAGGCGGTCCTGCTGCTCGATCACGACCTTGCACTCCTCGATGCCCTCGAGGATCTCCTGATAGTTCACGTCGGTCAGCGCCTTTCTCTTCAGCGGCGCCACCCTTGCGCGAATATCGATCTCGCTGGTATCGGCAAGCGAGCGGCGGATCTCCTTCATCAGGGTCTCCACGCGGGTCTTCTCCTCGGTCAGACGGTTCTTCTGCTCAAGGTATGCGGAGATCTTCGCCTCCAGACGGTCAAGGAATTCGTTCAGCGCGGCGGTCGGCGGCTCCTCGCCCCAACGCAGGATCACGCTCGTAAGCTCCTTCTTCGCGTCATCGTACTGCTTTCTTGCCTCCTCGGCAGCCGTTCTCGCATCCGACGTGCTCTGCAGAAGATCGTCTCTCTTCTGTCGGTTCTCGGCAATGACCGCCATCTTCGCCGCAAGCTCCTCGGTATTCTGCGTGCCGAACTTCTCGCAAAGCGCCTTGATGGCATCCATGCTCTTGCGCAGAGAAAGCAGCGCGTACACGCCAAGACCGACACCGCCGAGCGCAAGCACGCCGAAGCCGATGCGCGCCGCCAGCGTGGCAAGCGCACCCTTGCCTACGATCTCGATCACCAGCGCGGCAAGCGCCACGAGCGCACCGAGAACGGTCAGAGCGATGCTCTTGATCTTCTTCTTCTGCCCCGCGGAGGACTCGTGCAGAACGGCAGCCTCGCCGCCTGCGGTATCCGAAAGCGCGATCGCCTGCTCAAGGCCGGGCGTGATGCCCACGGCGCTCTTTCTCTCGGAATATTTTTCTCTCGTCTCGATCATACGGCGGTAGGTATCGTTCACGCCGCGGCGTGCCACCGCCAGATCGGTCAGATACGAGGGGGTGGGCACGAAATGATTGTGCGTATTGGCATCGATAAAATCGGCCAGCGCCTCGCTTCTTTGCTCAAACTCCTTCTCGGTATCGTGCAGCTTATCAAAGCTCTTGATGAGCATCACGTTCTTATAGCAGGCATCCATCTCGTGGAGGCGCTCCTTCTTCGCAACGGCGGCGTTGCGCTTCTCACGGATCTCGTGCAGCTCCGCCTCCTTGGCAAGGATCATATGGTTTGCCTCGTTGGTGCGCGCAAGATCCTCCTCAAGCACCTTCAGCTTCTGCTCCAGCTCGTAGATGGCGCCGCCCGTGCCGGTCTTGTGCAGAAGCGCCTCCATCTTATCGCTGATCTTCGCCGCCGCCTTCTCGGTGTTCAGCCTCTCGCTGCCCGAGAAGAGAATGTTCTCGATCGATTCCTTCACCGCACCCTCGGCAATACGCGCCTCGTCCAGCGCGCCCACGAAGGCGGTATTCTCAAACAGCTCGCGCTTCACACCGAAGAACACCTCGCCCGCCGGGGATTTACCGAAGGCGGGGGTGCCGTTCTCGAGATCGACGATCGCGCAATCCTCCTTATAGGTGCCGCGCGGCGCGTCGGGATCGACGAGCACGGTGCTGCGGTTGATAAGGTAGCGGCGGCCGCGCACACGCACGGTCATAGAGCCCTCGGCGCGCCCGGTATCCCAGTTGATACGCTTGCGGCGCTCGCTGATGCCCTCCTCGCTATCCACACCCTCGAAGCCGTAGAGCATATATTTGATAAAAGCGGCAAGCGTGCTCTTGCCCGCCTCGTTTCTGCCCTCGATAACGTTCACGGAATCCGAAAACTCCATAGACATATCCCGAAGCATACCGAAGCTCTTGATATTGATTTTCTCGATGATCATAGGCCTTCTTCCTTTCGAAGATCAGATTTTCAAACGGTCTTATTCTATCTCGCCGTTGTCCGAGGCGAGGAAGCGGATGCTCCTCTCGATGGAATCCTTGGAATTGTACCAGGGCTCCTCGTCATAGCGGTAATCAAACTTTTTGCAAAACCAGCTGACGTCCTTTTCAAGACTGTCAAGATATGCGGAAACGATCCCCTCCGCGATCGGGAAAAACTCCTTGAACTCGCGCTTTCCCATTTTTTTCGACGCATAGTCGATCATCATACGGTAGTGCGGCAAGCAGAAGTAGGGCTGGCCCGCAAACTTCTTGCGGAACGGCTCGTCCGTGCCCCAAAGATACACCGCCGTGGCGATCATCGCGCTTAGATTCTTATCGATGCGGGTGCAGACGTAGCAGTCCTTCTCCAGTGTCAGCAGCAGCCCGACCGAGGCGAGGCGCGAAAGCGGCGTGCCCTGCAATCTCTTCTTCACCTCGGGCAGATGGCTCTCCAGCATCAGCCCCATACCGAGGCGGCGCTTTCTCGAAATCATCTTCTTATAGTGCGTGGGGCAAAAGCCCTGGCGGTTGGTCATGATGCGGATATCCGGCTCCATCATCGATGCGCCGAGAATGATATCCAATTCGTCCTCCTGCAGCTTTTTATAAAGCGTGCAGAAGGGGCAGGCACAGGCGCCCTCTGCGAGCCCTGCGTCAAATGCCTCGTTGACCGGTATGGTGTAGATCTGCTCCATCCGATTTGCCTCCCGTATGCGTGTCTAAATATTATTCAAAAATATTATACACTATTTCGCGCGCTTTTGCAAGAGTATTTTAAAAAATACGCGCACGCCCAGCACGAGAGCGCGCACAAAGAAA
>JAGBBQ010000047.1 GCA_017938425.1 Clostridia bacterium
AGGCGCACGATGATCTCGCCCTCGCGATCCGCGTCTCCCGCATTGACGATCGCATCCACGTCCTCGCGGTTGGCAAGATACTCCAGCACCTTGAACTGACGGATGACGCCGCTGTCCGGCTGCTTATCGTCTCCCTTACGAAGCTCAAAATGAAACTCCGAGGGGAAGCAGGGCAGGTTCTCCAGCGTCCATTTCGCACTGCCGTCGGGCGCGGGGTTATAATGCTCTACGTCGGCGAGCGAAAACAAATGGCCGAACGCCCAGCTGACGATATAGCCCTCGCCGATGAAGTATCCGTCCTTGCGATCCATTTTTCCGATGCCCGCCACGATATTTCTGGCAAGACTCGGCTTTTCCGCAATGATCAGAATCATCTCTTTCCCCTCCCTTCACACAGTTTCGTACTTATCTATTTTATCATACGGAAGGAAAAAATTCCACACATTTTTCCGATTTTTCGATTTTCGTTACAATTGTTCAAAATTCCCTCTCTTTTGTGGTGAGATTGACGAATTTTCAAAAAGCCCTTTTCTTTCGCGCGCATTTATGATAAAATATAATCAGATATTATGCGCTCGCACGAGGAGAGGACGAACGATGGCAAAGCTTTATTTCAAGTACGGGGCGATGGGCTCCTCCAAGACCGCCCAGGTCCTGATCACAAAATTCAATTACGAGGAGCGCGGAATGCGCGTGTACCTCATCAAGCCCGAGATCGACACACGCGACGGCAAGGACGTGATCCGCTCGCGTATCGGCCTTGCGGCCACCGCGGTCTGCATCCCGAAGGAGGCCGATCTTCTTGAGATCTACAAGAAGGAGAAGAAGAAATACGACGTGATCATCGCGGACGAATGCCAATTCTTCACCAAGGAGCAGATCGATGCGCTGCGCGCGATCGTTGACCGCTTTGGCGTGCCGGTGCTCTGCTTCGGTCTGCGCACCGACTTTTTAACGCATCTTTTCCCCGGCAGCGCCCGCCTTTTCGAGGTGGCGGACTCCATTGCGGAGATCAAGACCATCTGCGAATGCGGCGCGAAGGCGACCGTCAACGCCCGTCTGAACGCAAAGGGGCAGATCGTTACGCACGGAAGCCAGGTGATGCTTGGCGGCAATGACCGCTATATCGCGATGTGCCATAAATGCTGGACGAAAGCCATCGAAAAACAAAAAGAGAATCAATAAGGAGAAAACGCTATGAACGTGAAAGAAATTCTTGCTATCTGTGATCATACCCTGCTCGCACAGGGTGCAACCGCCGCCGAGATCAAGGCGATCTGCGATGACGGCATCCGCTTTTGCACCGCCTCGGTATGCATTCCGCCCTCGTACGTGAAAATGGCAAAGGAATACGTGGGCGAGAGGCTGGCGATCTGCACCGTGATCGGCTTCCCGAACGGATATATGACCACCGCCGCCAAGGTGGCGGAGACCGCCGATGCCGTGAAAAACGGCGCGGATGAGATCGATATGGTCATCAACGTCGGCTGGGTGAAGGACGGAAGATACGACGCCGTTCTGAAGGAGATCCGTGCCATCCGCGCGGCCTGCGAGGGCAAGATCCTGAAGGTCATCATCGAGACCTGCCTTCTCACGGAGGAGGAAAAGATCGAGCTGACGCGCGTGGTCTCCGAATCGGGCGCGGACTTCATCAAGACCTCGACCGGCTTTGCGGGCGGCGGCGCGACGGTCGCCGACATCGAGCTTTTCGCGAAGCATCGCGCACCCCATCTGAAGATCAAGGCGGCAGGCGGCATCTCCTCGCTTGAGGATGCCGAGGCTATGATGAAGGCGGGCGCCGAAAGACTCGGCACGAGCCGCATCGTTCGCATTGCCAAGAACCTGAAGACCCCCGAGGGTACGTACTGAGAGGAGATACGAAAAATGGTAAATTATCCTACCCCCCATATCCACGCGGCACCCGAGGACTTCGGCAAGACCGTGCTGATGCCGGGCGATCCCCTGCGAGCAAAATTCATTGCGGAGAATTTTCTTGAAGCCCCCCGCCTTGTAAACAACGTACGCGGCATTCACGGCTATACGGGCACCTATAACGGCGTGAAGGTCTCGGTGATGGCGAGCGGTATGGGCATGCCCTCCATCGGCATTTATTCCTATGAATTATACAACTTCTTCGGCGTGGAGAATATTCTGCGCGTCGGCTCTGCGGGCGCGCTGCAAAAGAGTGTCAAGGTGCGGGATATGATCCTCGGCATGGGTGCCTCCACCAATTCCTCCTACGGCACGCAGTACAATCTCGGCGGCAGCTTCGCCCCCCTCTGCTCCTACGAGCTTCTGAAGGCGGCGGTGCAGGCGTGCGAGGGCATCGGCGCGCGCTACCACGTCGGCAACCTGCTCTCCTCGGACGTATTCTATAACGATAACCCCCACTTCAACGATAAGTGGATCGAGATGGGCGTGCTCGGCGTGGAGATGGAGGCCGCCGCGCTCTATATGAACGCCGCAAGGGCGAAGAAGCGCGCGCTGGCGATCTGCACGGTTTCGGACCACATCATCACGGGCGAGAGCCTGGATGCAGAGGCAAGGCAGAACTCCTTCACGGATATGATGCGCGTATCGCTGAACGTGGCGGTCGCGATGGATAATCTTTGATTTGCAAACTATTATTTACAAATTGATATGAAAAGAGTTTTTTTGATCGTTTTGGATTCGCTCGGCATCGGCAATGCGCCGGATGCCGCAGCCTTCGGCGACCTTGGAGCAAACACGCTCGCGCGCATTGCAAGGGGGCGCCGCTTTGAAAATCTTTCGCGTCTCGGGCTCGGTAATATCGACGGCGTGGACGCGGTGAAGAGCACGGATGCGCCTTTAGCGGCACACGGCAGGCTGATCGAAAAGAGCCGCGGCAAGGACACCACCGTCGGGCACTGGGAGCTGATGGGCATCGTTTCGGAGCATCCGATGCGCACCTATCCCGAAGGCTTCCCGAAGGAGGTGCTGGACGCCTTTTCTGCCGCGACGGGCAGAGGCGTGCTCTGCAACCTTCCCTACTCGGGCACGGAGGTCATCCGCGACTACGGCAAAATGCATACGGAGACGGGCGACCTCATCGTTTACACCTCGGCGGACAGCGTTTTTCAGATCGCAGCGCACGAGGCTACCGTTCCGCTCGAGACACTTTACGACTACTGCAAAAAGGCAAGGGCGATCCTTACGGGAGAGCACGCGGTCGGCCGCGTGATCGCGCGCCCCTTCGTCGGCGAGGACGGTAATTATACACGCACGGCAAACCGACGCGACTTCTCGCTCGAGCCATACGGAGAGACCCTGCTCGACGTGCTGAAGGACGAGGGCTACGACGTGATCTCCGTCGGTAAGATCTCGGATATCTTCGCGGGGCGCGGCATCACCGAGAGCCATCCCACGCACGGAAACGCCGAGGGAATGCAGACGGCGCTCGCTATGACCGAAAAGGATTTTTCGGGACTTTGCTTTATCAATCTCGTGGACTTCGATATGCTCTACGGGCACAGGCAGGACACCGATGGCTACGGTCGGGCGCTCGAGGAATTCGACGCCTTTCTGCCCGAGATGCTCTCCCGCCTCGGAAAAGAGGATGCGCTGATCATCACGGCGGATCACGGCTGCGATCCGGGGGATGAAAGCACCGACCACACGCGTGAATGCGTGCCGCTTTTAATTTACGGCAAGGCGATCGATCCGAAGAATCTCGGCACCGCAGAGGGCTTCTCTGCCGTGGCAGGTACCGTAGCGGAGCTTCTCGGCACGAAAAAACGGCTCGCGGGCGCAGAAAGCCTGGCAGGCAAAATTTTAAAATAAGGAAGCATTATGAAAGAATATACAAGCGAAGCGCTGATCGCGCTCGCCCTCGAGGCGCGTGAGAACGCGCACTGCCCTTATTCCGGCGTTGCCGTGGGCGCAGCGCTGCTCTGCGAAAGCGGCGAGGTCTTTCTCGGAGCGAATATGGAGAGCGCCTCCTTCAGCCCCACGCTTTGCGCGGAGCGCGTCGCCTTCGGTGCGGCGCTCGCAAAGGGGCACAGGGACTTTCTGTGCATCGCCGTCGTCGGCGGCAAAAGAGGCGCCGCGCCGGACACCTGCTTTCCGCCCTGCGGCGTTTGCCGCCAGGTGATGGCGGAATTCTGCGAGGGGGATTTCGAGATCCTTCTCTCGGACGGCCGGACGGTATCCGTGCTGACGCTGGATGAGCTGCTCCCCCACCGCTTCGGCAAAGAGTTTCTTTAAGGAGAAGGACGGATGCGCATTTACGATATCATTGAAAAGAAAAAGCGCGCGCTCGCGCTAAGCGAGGAAGAGATCCGCTTCTTTGCAAACGGCGTGGCAAGCGGCGAGATCCCCGACTATCAGGCGGCGGCGCTGCTGATGGCGATCTGCATCCGCGGTATGAACGAGGAGGAGACCTTTCACCTCACCGCGGCGATCGCCGAGTCGGGCGAGCAGATCGACCTTTCGGGCTTCGGCGAGCATACGGCGGACAAGCACTCCTCCGGCGGCGTGGGAGATAAGACCACGCTGATCCTCGCGCCCATTGCCGCCTCCTGCGGCGTTATTATGGCAAAGATGAGCGGCCGCGGCCTCGGGCATACGGGCGGCACCGTGGATAAGCTGGAATCCATCCGCGGCTACCGAACCACGCTCTCTCCCGAGGAATTCTGCGCGCTCGTAAAGAAAAACGGCATCGCCGTGATCGGTCAGAGCGGGAACCTTGCCCCTGCGGACAAGAAGCTTTATGCCCTGCGCGACGTGACCGCAACGATCGACTCCGTGCCCCTGATCGCCTCCTCGATCATGGGAAAAAAGCTGGCGGCGGGTGCCAAGACCATCGTGCTCGACGTTAAATACGGCAGCGGCGGCTTTATGAAAACGCCCGAGCAGGCGACGGCGCTGGCAGAGACGATGGTGCGGATCGGAAAGCAATACGGACGGCGCGTGGCGGCCTTGATCACGAATATGGACGTGCCGCTCGGAAACGCGATCGGCAATGCCCTTGAGGTCAAGGAAGCGATCGAGGTCCTCAAGGGGCGCGGATGTCCCGCGCTGCGCACGCTTTGTCTTGCACTGGCGGCAACCGTCGTGCGCCTCTCTCTCGGTATCGACGAAGGGGAGGCGGAGCGCCGCGTTACCGAGGCGCTCGACAGCGGGCGCGCGTTTGATACGCTGCGGCGCTGGATCATCGGCCAGGGCGGCGACGAGGCCGTGCTTCTCGACCCCTCGCTCCTCCCCTCGGCGCCTCTCTCGCTGGATATCGAGGCGGAGCGGGACGGCTATATCTCGGATATCGACGCGCTCGGCGTCGGAGAGACATCGCTCTTGCTCGGCGCGGGCAGACAAACGAAGGAGGATGCCCTCGATATGGGCGCCGGTGTCATTCTGCACAAAAAAACGGGCGACCGCGTGGCGAAGGGAGAGCCGATTGCAACGCTTTATGCAAGCGAAGAGGCGCGGCTTGAAAATGCAAAAAAGCATTTCCTTTCTGCCATTGCTTACTCGGATAATCAGCCTGTTTTGCCGCCTTTGATTTACAAAACTGTGATTTAAGCAGGCTATATATTCGAAAAAGCGCCGAGAAGGAAGCCCGGACGATCCCTCTCGGCGCTTCTCTTTTTATTGTGAAAGAATAAACGGATTTTTGCATTTCTACAAAAAAATACGCTCCGTTTACCGTTTCTTTGCCGGTGCTATTGATTTTTATATTTTTGCGTGGTATAATATAAAATGGAAAAAGTTTTGGAGGTGATGCCGTTTTGTATACAAAGCTTGTGCAGGCCTTCTATTATTTCAACATCATCGTGCAATCCGTTTTTTCGCTTCTCTGCCCCGTGGGGCTTCTTACGCTTCTTGCGTGGTTTCTCTCGGATCGCGGGTATACGGGCGAATGGATCTACGCGGTGCTGATCCTTCTCGGCTTCGCCGTTGGGCTTAGCTCGATGTTTCACTTCATCGGCGGTGCGACCGCGCAGGTGCGCGCCCTGGAAAAGGCGGCGGAGGAGAAGCAAAAGGAACGAAGCAAAGCAAATAAAGAAAATGAAAGGGAGGACAATAGGTGAAAGAAAAAAGTCCCGTTTTCCGCGAAACGGCGCGGCTTGCGATCGGCGCTCTTATCGTATCGGCACTTGTTGTGCTCGTTTACGCACTGATACAAGGGACCGTGCGCTGGCAGGTGCCCGTGAGTGCCCTGATCGGCTCTGCCGTAATGGTCGGCAACTTCTTTTTTCTCGCGAAAAGCACCGACAGCCTCTTTGCCGAGGCGGCGGCGGCGCGCGGCGACAGGGAGATGAGCGAGGAAGAGATCGCGAAGTTCACTGCGGAATATCAGCTTAAAATGAGCGCAAAAATGAAGCTTTCCTTCATTATAAGAATTATCACCATGGCGGCAACGATCGCCCTGACCTTTATCTTTCTCGAGGGCCTTGCGGCCACCGTGCCGCTGCTGATGCAGCGCCCCCTTCTCTACATTGGCGAGATCTTCCGCAGAAGGGAGGACCGCGCGCAATGAATATCAGCATTAACGGACCGGGCGTGTATTTCACGATCCCGATCCTCGGCGGTATCCGTATCACGCAGACGGCGGTGGCGCTTTTGGCGGTCACGCTGCTGCTGATCCTGCTCGCCTTTCTCGTCACGAGAAAGATCGAGAAGCGCCCCTCGGGGCTGCAGGTCATCGTGGAAAAGCTCGTCTCGATGCTCTATAACCTTGTGGAAAGCACGATGGGCAAGCACAATCTGCACTTTGCGCCCTATATCGGCGCGCTCTTTCTCTCCTCGCTCTTCGGCTCGCTGATCGGGCTGACGAAGATCTTCACCTCCACGACGGGTGACCTTTCGGTGACGATGGCGTGGGCGCTGGTGACGACCGCGATGGTCTGGTACTCCAACATCAAGAACTTCGGCTTCAAGGCGTGGCTCAAGGGCTTTACCGAGCCCATCGCCGTGATGACGCCGATGAACATCGTCAGCGAGATCGCAAACCCGATCTCCATGGCCTTCCGTCACTTCGGTAACGTGGCGGGCGGCTCGGTGCTGATGAGCGTGATCTACGCCGCGCTTGCCGCGCTCTCCTCCGTGATCTTCGGATGGATCCCCGGCATCATCGGTCAGATCCCCTTCTTCCAGGTGGGCATCCCCGCCATTCTCTCGATCTACTTCGACCTTTTCTCGGGATTTGTGCAGGCGTTCGTTTTCTGCCTGCTCACGATGATCTACGTCGGCGCGGCCAATCCCCCCGCCGAGGAGCTGCCCGTCAAGAAAAAGAAGGCGAAGAGAAAAAAGAATTCTTAAGTCAAGCAAAATAAAAAAACATAAAACATTTCCAAGGAGGATTTAATTATGAATCTCGAAGCAGCAAAAGCACTCGGTGCAGGTCTTTGTATGGGTCTTGGCGCGATCGGTCCCGCGATCGGTGAGGGTAACGCCGTCGGTAAGGCGCTGGAGGCAATGGCGCGCCAGCCCGAAATGGCAAGCTCCCTGCGTACCAATATGATCCTCGGCTGTGCGATCACCGAGACCACGGGTATCTACTCGCTCGTTATCTCCCTTCTTCTTCTCTTCGTATTCAAGGGCTAATACGGAAAATCCCCGCGTGGGAACATTTTTAGAAGGGTAAACAGATTATGATATTTGAGAAATTCGAATCGTTTGTAGGTGTCAATTTCTTCACTCTGATCTTTGCCTGGGCAAACCTTCTGATCCTCTACCTCGTGCTTCGTAAAATTCTCTTCCGTCCCATCAAGGGCATGATCGACAGCCGTCAGAAGGAGATCGACGATATGTACGAAAGTGCCGAAAAGGACAAAAGCGCGGCAGAGGCGATGCGCAAGGATTACGAGGAAAGGCTTGAAAACGCCGCCGAGGAGAGCGAGCAGATGCTGCGCGATGCGCAGCGCCGCGCGCTTCTGAAGGAGGAAGAGATCCTGAAGGAGGCCGCCGAGCAGGCGCGCCGCACCAAGGAGCGTGCCGAGGAGCAGATCGCGCTGGAGAAGCGCCAGGCAATGAACGATATCAAGGACGAGGTCTCCGCGATCGCCATTCAGATCGCAGAGGCTGTGGTTGCGCGCGACGTCGCAGCCGAGGAGCACGCCGAGCTGATCGACGGCTTTATCGCCGAAATGGGTGATAAAAATGATTGATACGAAGGAATACGCAGAGGCTCTCTTTCTCCTCGCACAGGAGAGAGGGGCGATCGGAGCGCTGCTCTCGGATCTCGAGGCGGCCGCCGCCGCCCTGAAGGAGGCGCCCGACTATATCTCGCTGCTTGACTCTCCCGCGCTTTCGGGCGAGCAAAAGGATGCGTTGATCGACGAGGCGTTCGCCTGTCTTGACACGGACCTTCGCTCCTTTTTAAAGATCCTTTGCAAAAAGCATGCGCTCTATACCATTGCGCGCACGGCCGATGCCTTCCGCGCGCTTTGCGACGAGGCAATGGGCATCATCCGCGCCGAGGCGATCACGGCCGTTCCCTTAAGCGACGTGCAGAGCGAAAGGCTGAAGGCGCGGCTTGCGGCGCAGACGGGCAAGCAGGTGATCCTCAAAAACACGGTGGATGCATCGGTGCTCGGCGGCGTGAAGCTTCGTTATATGGGAAAGCAGCTCGACGCCTCCCTGAAAAGCCGCCTGGATGCCATCGGCAGCGCCCTGCAGGGAGCCGCCCTCGGTATGGAAAATCAGTAGAAAGTGACGGTGATACCACATGCAGTCTAAAACGAGTGATATCAGTAAGATCATAAAAGAACAGATCAAGAATTACAGCGTGGGAACGAAGCAGGACGAGATCGGCTACGTCATCTCCGTCGGCGACGGTATCTCCCGCGTGCACGGCCTTGAAAAATGCAAGGCAAACGAGCTTCTGGAGTTCGCAAACGGCGCCTTCGGTATGGCGCTGAACCTGGAGGAGAACGCGGTGAGCGCCGTGCTTCTCGGCTCGGACGTCGGCATCACGGAGGGCAGCCTCGTTAAGCGAACGGGGCGCGTCGTTTCCGTTCCCGTGGGCGATAAAATGATCGGCCGCGTGGTGGATGCCCTCGGTCAGCCGAGAGACGGCAAGGGCCCGATCGACTCCTCCGAGCTTCGCCCCATCGAAAAGAAGGCGGCGGGCATTATTGAAAGAAAATCGGTCTCCGTCCCTCTGCAGACGGGCATCAAGGCGATCGACGCTATGATCCCGATCGGCCGCGGTCAGCGTGAGCTGATCATCGGTGACAGACAGACCGGTAAGACCACCATTGCCACGGATACGATCATCAACCAGCGCGGCAAGGACGTGATCTGCGTATACGTTGCGATCGGACAGAAGCAGTCCACCGTGACCGAGGTCGTGGATACGCTCTACAAAAACGGCGCGATGGATTATACCGTCGTCGTGGCGGCGACCGCCTCGGAGAGCGCGCCCCTGCAGTATATCGCACCCTATGCGGGCTGCACCATCGGCGAGTATTTTATGGACCACGGCAAGGACGTGCTGATCGTATACGACGATCTTTCCAAGCACGCCGTTGCTTACCGTGCGCTTTCGCTTCTGATCCGCCGTCCCCCCGGCCGTGAGGCTTACCCCGGCGACGTATTCTATCTGCATTCCCGCCTTCTTGAGAGAGCGGCAAGGATCGCACCCGAATACGGCGGCGGCTCGCTGACCGCCCTGCCCATCATCGAGACCCAGGCGGGTGACGTTTCGGCCTATATCCCGACGAACGTGATCTCCATCACCGACGGGCAGATCTTCCTTGAGACCGAGCTTTTCCACGCGGGCGTTCGTCCTGCGGTCAACCCCGGTATCTCGGTATCCCGTGTCGGCGGTAACGCGCAGATCAAGGCAATGAAGAAGGTAGCGGGACCTCTGAAGCTGCTCTACTCGCAGTACCGCGAGCTGCAGGGCTTCGCGCAGTTCGGCTCGGATCTCGATGCCGACACCAAGGCAAGACTTGCGCTCGGCGAGCGGATCGTTGCCGTCTTAAAGCAGGGCAAGAACGCGCCCGTGCCCGTGGAGCTGCAGGTCTGCATCCTTTACGCCGTGACGAACAATCTGCTCTCCGACGTGCGTGTGGAGGATATCCCGCGCTTTGAGGAGGCGCTCTACGAGCAGCTGACCGCAAACGAGGATGCCCTTCTCGCCGGTATACGAGAGACGGGCGTGCTCTCCGACGAGGGCATCGCGACGCTGAAAAACGCGGTCGCCACCTGCAAGAAAAATCTCTACAAGTAAACAAAAATTTGCAAATAATGATGAAAAGGAGGGAGATCTGTGGCAGGAGCATCTATGAATGACATCAAGGCTCGCATCAAAAGCGTGAACAGCACGATGCAGATCACGAAGGCGATGGAGCTTGTGGCGACCTCGAAGCTGCGCCGCGCCAAGCTGCGCGCCGAGCAGAGCGAGGCTTATACAAGGATCGCGATGGCGGCTATGGATGAGATCCTTCGCGCCCCCGGCGTATCCGAGTCTCCCTATACCAAGACACGCGCGGGCGGCAAGGTCCTCTACGTCGTGATCGCGGGCGACCGCGGGCTGGCGGGCGGCTTCAATGCGGGTATCTTCCGCACGGTTGCGGCGCTCGGGCTTGAAAACGCCCTGGTGCTTCCCGTCGGTAAAAAAGCGGTGGAATATTACCGCACGCGTGCCACGTGCCTGAGCGACGCCTTCTCTCCCATCGACGATATGACGGTGGGCGCGGCGATGCGGATGGCAGAGCTGCTGGTGCGCGGCTTCGACGAGGAAAAATTTGATCGGGCGGTGCTTGTCTATACGCGCTTCGTCTCTATGATCTCGCAGGTCCCCACTTATACGGAGCTTTTGCCTCTCAAAAGAGGCGAGGGCGGGCAGGATCCCGTGACGGACGAGGATATCGAGGAGCTGCTCGCGCAGCTTCTTCCCCCCTATCTCGGCGGCCTGATCTGGGGAGCGATCGCACAGTCGCTTGCGGCTGAGAGCGGCGCGCGCCGTACCGCAATGAACGCGGCAAACAAGAACGCAGAGGAGATGATCGAGTCTCTCGGCCTCAGCTACAACCGCGCAAGACAAGCAATGATCACGCAAGAAATTACAGAAATCGTTTCCGGAGCGGAGGCGCTTTAAGCGCTTTTCGTATCGCGGAGAAAGGAATACTTATGAGCCAGAATGTGGGAAAGGTGCTGCAGATCATCGGTCCTGTACTTGATATTCAGTTCGAGAAGGGCAAGGTCCCGGATCTTCTGAACGCCATCGAGATCATGCACGATGGGCAGAAGGTCGTTTGCGAGGTGGCGACCCAGGTCGGCGACGACGTGGTGCGCTGCATTGCGATGTCCTCCACCGACGGTATGAGCCGCGGTATGGAGGCGGTGGATACCGGTAAGGGCATTACCGTGCCCGTCGGACCCGAGACGCTCGGCCGCATCTTCAACCTCCTCGGCGAGGCGCAGGACAACGGCCCCCAGCTGACCGAGGCAAGACGCGAGTGCATCCACAAGGCGCCCCCTGCCTATACCGAGCAGGAGAGCACGGCAGAGATCCTCGAGACCGGCATCAAGGTCGTCGATCTGATCGCGCCCTATGCCAAGGGCGGTAAGATCGGTCTGTTCGGCGGTGCGGGCGTCGGCAAGACCGTGCTTATTATGGAGCTGATCCACAACATCGCCAAGGAGCACGGCGGTATCTCCGTGTTCACCGGCGTGGGAGAGAGGACCCGCGAGGGCAACGATCTCTATAACGAAATGAAGGAATCCGGCGTGCTTGCCAAGACCGCGCTCGTGTACGGTCAGATGAACGAGCCGCCCGGAGCCAGAATGCGTGTCGGCCTCTCGGGACTGACGATGGCAGAATACTTCCGTGACGAGGAGGGGCAGGACGTGCTTCTCTTCATTGACAACATCTTCCGCTTCACGCAGGCAGGCTCGGAGGTTTCGGCGCTTCTCGGCCGTATGCCCTCCGCCGTCGGCTATCAGCCGACCCTTGCCACCGAGATGGGCGCGCTGCAGGAGAGGATCACCTCCACCAAGCGCGGCTCCATCACCTCGGTACAGGCGGTATACGTTCCTGCGGATGACCTGACTGACCCAGCACCCGCGACCACCTTCGCGCATCTGGATGCCACGACGGTGCTTTCGCGCGGTATCGCATCCCTTGGTATCTACCCTGCCGTCGATCCTCTGGATTCCACCTCGCGCCTGCTCTCCCCCGACGTGGTGGGCATCGAGCATTACGAGGTCGCCAGAGCCGTGCAGCAGATCCTCCAGCGCTACAAGGAGCTGCAGGACATCATCGCGATCATGGGTATGGATGAGCTTTCCGAGGAGGATAAGCTGACCGTCAGCCGCGCAAGAAAGATCCAGCGCTTCCTTTCCCAGCCCTTCACCGTTGCCGAGCAGTACACGGGTATGGAGGGTCGCTACGTTCCCGTGAAGGAGACCATCCGCGGCTTCCGCGAGATCCTGGACGGAAAGCACGACGAGCTTCCCGAATCCGCCTTCCTCTTCGTCGGCACGATCGACGAGGCGGTCGCAAAGGCAAAGGCAATGAAGGCAGCAGAGTAAGGAGGGCTTATGAAGGAGTTTCCCTTACAGATCGTCACCCCCGACAAGACCGTGCTTGACGGCAATGCGACCAGCCTTCTGATCCGCACCGCCGCAGGCGACGTGGAGATCCTTGCGGGGCACGCCGAGCTTCTCTCGGCGCTCGGCACAGGGCGTGCGCGCATCCGCTTTGCCGACGGCAGCGAGACGCTTGCCAGCGTGAGCGGCGGCTTTCTCTCGGTGTCAGGCGGTAAGGTATGCGTAGCGGCGACCGCAGCCGAGCTCTCGGACGAGGTAGATCTTGCGCGCGCGGAAGCGGCAAGGCAAAGAGCCGAGGAGAGGATCAGAAACGCAAAGGATAAGGACGAGATCACGCTTGCCAAGGCAAAGCTCGCAAGGGCGCTCAGCCGCATCAGCGTGAAAACCGCAAAATAAAAAAAGCCGTCACGGCACATCTTCGGCCGTGACGGCTTGCTTTATCTGTTTTCCTTACGGAACTGCTCGGGCGACATCCCCACCGCCGCCCGGAAGTAGCGGCAAAAGAACGAGGTATCGCAAAAATGCAAA
Source organism: Clostridia bacterium (assembly GCA_017938425.1). Lineage (GTDB taxonomy): Bacteria > Bacillota > Clostridia > Oscillospirales > CAG-272 > UBA1740. The sequence continues at coordinate 13,048 of JAGBBQ010000047.1, forward strand.
AGATCCGCGATCTCGGAGGGGCGCAGGGCGGTGTGCAAAAGGTACTCCTTGGCCTTTGCGAGGCGCGTATTCATACGGTACTGCATCGGACAGATCCCCGCGTACTCCCCAAAGAGCTTACGGAAATAGCTTTCGCTGACGTTGCACATCTCGGCAAGCCCCTCGATAGAGACCGTCAGATCCCCGCTCTCAAGGCACTCAATGCCGCGGCGTATGATCCTGTATTTTTCATCCAGGGTGCTTTCGGCATTTCCGAGCAGGGAGATCATATCGTACAGCCCGGATTTCATTGCGGCAAAGCAGGGGACGGCGCCCTTATCCGCACCGTCTATTTTTTCAACGAGAGCGCGGATAGATGCGTTTTTGTAAACCTTTATTTCATTTTCAAGCACGATCGGCGTGCTATCCTCGTCAAAGATGCGAAAATTGATGCCGACGGTGGAGGAGGTCTCATCCTCAAAATCATCAAATCTCGCCGTATATTCCATTCCCTCCGGCGCATAGATCAGAGAGCCCGCCTCCGCCCGCACCTCACGCCCGCCCGCATCGGTATACAGGGCGCTGCAGCCGTGAAGATAGACGAAAATATTGCGGGGCTTCGGGTGCCCCAGGCAGGAAAAGGTCTTGAACGAGCGCCAATACTGCCGAAGCGAATTGATCGGCTGTACCGAATAATTATATCTGTAGAGCTGCTCGGGGCGCAGGATCTTCATCGCATTTTCCTCGCATTTCTTCCTAAATGTTCGTATTTATATCATAACACAAAGCAGTATGCGTTGTCAATTTTTTTAGCGAAAAGTTATATATCTTTCTCGGTTAGTTCTATACGGGGTGTGCTATAATGAATGCAGAAGCGCCGAAAAGCGTTTTTTGAGTCGATGCATTTGGATAAAGTGAATCATACTCATATCATTAAATGAAGAAAACCAAACGGAGGACGGTTTTATGGCAAAAAAATACACGGTCGCGGTGCTTGGCTGCGGCAACAGAGGTCTTTCCTACACACAGGAGATGTGCGCCAAGGAGGATAAATACGAGATCGTAGCGCTTTGCGATCCGAATCCCGCGCAGCTCGAAAAAATGAAGCGCGTGCTTTCCCTGCAGGGTGTTTCCGAATTTACGGATCCCGACGAATTCCTGAAGCAAAGGCGCGCGGATCTATGCATCATCGCATCCCCCGACAGAGTGCACGTGCCCGAGGCGCTGCGCGCGCTGGCACTCGGCTACGACATTCTGCTCGAAAAGCCGATCAGCGACAGCCGCGAGGAGCTTGAGGCGCTCGTGGAGGCGCAAAAGAAATACGGCGGCAGGATCGTGATCTGCCACGTGCTTCGCTACGCGCCCGCCTTCGTCAAGTGCGACGAGCTGATAAAAAGCGGCAGGATCGGTAAGCTCTACGCCATCGATGCAAACGAAAGAGTTGCCTACTGGCACTGGGCACAGGCCTACGTGAAGGGTATGTGGGCAAATATGGAGCTCTCGCACCCCGCGATCCTCGCCAAATGTTGCCACGACCTCGACCTTCTCGTCGGCTATGCGGACAGCGAATGCGACACGCTCTCCTCGATCGGATCGCTCGACTTCTTCAAAAAAGAGAACGCACCCGCGGGCGCGGCGGACCGCTGCTGCGACTGCATCCATAAGGACACCTGCCCCTACAGCGCAAAGCGCATCTATATCGACGCCTGGCACGAGGCGGGCGAGCCTGCCTTCACCTGGCCCTGGAACAAGATCAGCCTCATCTCCCCCACCGTGGAGGAAAACCTTATCGAGGGCATCAAGACCCACGAATTCGGCCGATGCGCCTTCAAGCAGAGGGTGGATATGATCGACCATCAGATGGTGCAGATGACCTTCAAAAACGGCATTCACGCCTCGCTGAAGATGGTCTTTGCGGCGACCTCGGGAAGGCGCATCACCTTCTACGGCACCTACGGCGAGATCGTGCTCGACGAGCGTATGGACGAAATTCAGGTCCTTCCCTTCGGTGAGAAGGGCGAGGTCATCAGGATCAGCGACCTGATCAAGGGCGGCATCGGTCACGGCGGCGGCGACGGCGCGATCGTGGATGCGCTCTACGGTATGCTGACGGGCGAGAGCGACATCCGCACCTCACTTGCAAAATCCGTGGAATGCCATCGGATGGGCATTGCCGCCGAGGAGTCGAGAAGGATGGGCGGTGCGCTCGTTCGCGTACATCAATAATGATCCACACCGCGCGGTAGTAAACCGAATAAAAAACGTATTCTTTCTTTTTCAGGAGGATATATGAAACGAAAAATTGACGTGGCGGCCTTCGTATGGCCCGCCTATACGGGCGACGAGCTTCGCACCCGCATTTTCTGGCCCGAGGGCATCGGCGAATGGGAGAGCGTGAAGCTCGCGAAGCCCTCCTTCGAGGGGCATTTATGGCCGCGCGTGCCGCTTTGGGGCTACGTGAACGAGGCGGACAAGTCCGTGATGGAGATGGAGATCGAGCAGGCGGCAAGCCACGGCGTAAACGTATTCATTTACGACTGGTATTGGTACGACGGGCGCCCCTTCCTTGAAAACTGCTTAAATGACGGCTATCTCAAGGCCGAAAACAACGGAAAGGTAAAATTCTATCTGATGTGGGCAAACCACGACATCGGCTATAGCTGGGACATCCGCAACAGTGATATGGAGGGCGACTACACCCTCGAGCAGCTTGGAAAAAGCATGCTCTACACGGGTGAGGTGGACCGCGCGGGCTTCGAGAAGGTGGGAAGGCGGCTGATCGAGCGGTATTTCAAGCATCCGAGCTACTATACGATCGACGGAAAGCCCGTCCTTATGATCTTCTCTTTGCCCGTGCTGATCAAGGGGCTCGGCGGCTTTAAACAGACCGAGGAGGCTCTGCGATGGCTGAAGGAGGAATGCAAAAAAGCAGGCCTTGCGGGCCTGCATCTGCAGCTCAATCAGCACCCCGTTTGCTACGAGATCTACGAGGACGGCAGGCTCCTGCCGATCGGCGAGGTGATCGGGCGGCTCGGCTTTGACAGCACGACGAACTATCAGATGCTCAACGCCTGCAGGGAAAGAGAGCGCGACTACGCCGCGATGGTCGGCTACGCAGAGGCGGGCTGGGAGCGTATGAGCGCGGACAGCCCCGTTCCGTATTTTCCGCAGGTGAGCGTCGGCTGGGACAATACGCCCCGCTTCAAAAGGCCGCGCAAATATATCATCACGGGCAACACGCCCGAGCGCTTCAAGGATGCACTTTTGCGCGCAAAAGCCTTTCTTGAAAAGCATCCCGAGCGCCACCCTCTGATCACCGTGAACAGCTGGAACGAATGGACCGAGGGCAGCTACCTCGAGCCCGACACGCTCTACGGCTACGGATACCTCGATGCGATCGGGGAAGTATTCGGAAAGTAACACGAAAAAGGAGTCCAAAATGATCTTTCCCATACCGAAAACGGCGGAGGCAAAAGACGGCCTCTACACCTTCCGCACAGGGCTTGACAGCAGCGAGCTTCTCCGCTTCTGCGAGGATGCGATGAAAAGCCCCGAGATCTCCTTCGAAAGAGATGCCTCTCTTGCGAGGGAGGAATACCTGCTTACGGTCGACGCGGCGGGCGTTACGGTGACGAGCGCGACCGAGGAGGGCACCTTCCGCGCGCTCACCTCGCTTTTTCAGCTTTATAAGCGCGAGGGCGGAAGCATCGGCTATCTTACGGTTTCGGACAAGCCCGACTTTGCGAGGCGCGCGTATATGCTGGATATCAGCCGCGGCCGTATGCCGAAGCCCGAGACCGTGCGGCGCATCATCGACCTGCTCGCCCTCTTGAAATACAACGAGCTTCAGCTCTATATGGAGAGCTTCTGCTTCAAGTATCCCCTCTTCCCCGAGGTGACCGAGGGCTTTGACTGCCTGACCCCCGCGGATATACGGGCGCTGGAGAAATACGCGGCCGACCGCTTTATCGACCTCGTGCCGAATCAGAACTGCTTCGGCCATATGGGCGCCTGGCTCGAAAGAGAGGAGTATAAGCACCTCGAGGTCTCGGACGGCAAAGAGCGCACCTACACCATCAATCCCCTTCTCCCCGAGGCGAACCGCCTGGTGGACAGGATCTTCGATTCGCTGCTTCCCTATTTCCGCTCGGAATACGTGAATATCGGGCTCGACGAGGCGTACGGCCTCGGCAGATACCAGCTCGAGGACTACTGCAAGACGCACGGCAAGGACACGCTCTTTATGGAAAATCTCAGCCGCATTGCCGCCTACGTCCGCGACCGACACGGCAAGCGCGTGCAGTTCTGGTCGGATATGATCATCGGCTATCCCGCATCCTTAGAAAAGCTGCCCGAGGGCGCAACGGTGCTGGAATGGGGCTACGAGGTGATGAGCGAGCGCAAGATGGAAAAGCATTGCCGCTATCTTCACGAAAAGGGCATCGACTTTTACGTCTGCCCCTCCGCCAACACGCATTTTTCCCTCACCGGCCGCTTTGAGACCTCGGCCTACAACATCCGCACGAGCGCCGAGCTCGGGCGCATCTACGGCGCAGGGGGCTGTATGCTGACCGATTGGAGCATGGATCAGGAGGGACATCCGCATTCTCTCGTCTGGAGCTATCTTCCGATCGCACTCGGCGGTATGTACTTCTGGAACGTGGAGGAGGAGCAAAAGGGGCGCATTATGGAGACCTACTTTGAGCGCCTCTCGTGCGACTTTTTAGATCTTTTCGTATTCGGCGAAAGAGTTGCAAGGCATCTGCACCGCCTTTCGAATTACTATCTTCTCGAGCCCGAGCGCGTGCGTCTCGGCACGATGTGCGGCATGACGCTCTGGCAAGAGATCGGGAAAACGGGCTACGGCGCCTACTTCGATCTGAAGGATTGCGGTGACGATTTTTATTTCGATAACGTCATCCGCTATATCGAACAGGTCTGTGCGGACGTAAAAGCGCTCGCCTTCGACGAGAACTATAAGCAAGAGATCTCACTCGGCGCGGATACCGTGATCTTAGCGGCAGAGCTCTGCAAGCTGCGTATGCACGGCAGGCTCGATGCAAAAAAAGCGGCAGAGCTGACCGCTCTGACAGAGAGCATCCGCGCGCGCTTCACCGCCCTGTGGCGCGAGGCAAATTACGAAAAAGGAATGGAGCGCTTCCTCTCGGTTCTCGATGCAAGAAAAGCCGAGCTTTCTCGCTTTATATAAAAACAAGTATGCACCAAAGCCTTTTGCATTTCAAAAAACGCGTTATCTATCAGAAAAGACGGGGAATATTTCAAATTCCCCGTCTTTTTGTTTTTTATTTAATTTTTTATTTTTCCGCCGTTGGATCATCCGGTCGGCGAAGGAAGGAGATCATAAAGGGGATGGCAACGAGCCCGGAGATGACGTCGGCGATCGGCTGCGAAAGCAGAATACCGTCCAGCCCAAGCAGCGTGCCGAGAAGAAGAAGCACCGGAATAAAGGCAAGCCCCGAGCGCATAAGCGCAAGGAAGGATGCGACCCCCGCCTCGCGGATGCTCTGATAGAGCATATTCACGGGGACTGCGAGCGGCAAAAAGAGCAGGCCGATCGCGGCAAAGCGCAGCCCCTTCGTTCCGATCGCGATCACGGCTGCGCTCTTCTGGAAGAGCGAGATGATGCCGGGCGAAAAGATCAGGAACAGGACCGATAGCACCGTGCTGAGCACGAGCCCGAGCCCCATCGTGAAGAGCAAGCCCTGCTTGACGCGGCGGCGCTTGCCGATCTGATAGTTGAAGGATGCCACGGGCTGAAAGCCCTGTCCGATACCGAGCCCCACGCAAAGCACGAAGGAGGAGCAGCGGTTGACGACGCTGATAGCGGCGATCGCCGCATCGCCGAAGGGCTTGGTCAGATTGTTGAGGATGCCGTGCGAGATCGAGGTGAGCCCCTGGCGAAGGAGCGAGGGAAAGCCCACGCGCATAATGGAAAGAATGACCGCGCTTTCCCTTGCAATGGCTCTGAAGGAGATGCGGCTCTGCGCCTTCGTCTGATACATCACGAGAAGGATCGTGAAGCTGACGGCCTGGGAAATGGCGGTCGCCATACCCGCGCCGAAAACGCCCAGCGGTACGACGCGCACGAAAATATAGTCAAGAAGGATATTCAAAAGCCCGCCCGAGGTCAGACCGAACATCGCGTAAAACGCCTTGCCCTCGTAGCGCAGATTGTTGTTCAGCACCAGCGACCCGATGAGCAGGGGGCAGGAGAGGAGCACCCACATACCGTAATCCATCGCGTGAGGGAGGATCGTTTCTGTCGAGCCGAGCAGCAGCATAAACGGGCGCAGAAGGATCAGTCCCGCGCTCATCAGGATCAGACCGAGACCCGTGCCGAAGAAGAACGCCGTGGAAACGTAGCGCGTTGCGTCCTTCACGTCGCGATCCGCCAACGCCTTGGCAACGAAGGTGCCCGAGCCGTGCCCCATCATAAAGGCGATCGCCTGGATGATGGCCTGCAGGGTGAAGAGGATCCCCGTCGCGCCCTGTGCGCTCTCGCCGAGCCCGCCGACGAAATAAGTATCCGCCATATTGTAGATGCTGGTGATCAGCATCGAGATCGTAGTCGGAATTCCCAAGGTGACGATAAGCTTTGCGACCGGTGTTTCGGTCATTTTTATGTAATGATCCTGCGTTTTTGACATCGTTTGTTTACAAAATGCGTATTAAACGCGATACGTCAGGTCCCCATAAGTGGGAACGGGCCAATACTCACGCGCGGTGAGAACCTCCATACTGTCAACGGCACGGCGCAGCGCCTCCATACGCGGAAGCACCACGTCCTTATAGCAAAGCGCTCTCTGCTCGTCGTTTTCCTTCGCACGTGCCGTCGCCTCCGCCTTCTCAAGCGAGAGGGTCGCGCTATAGGTCTTGGAAAGAAGATCCGAAAGCTTGCCGATCAGGCTCTCCTCCACCGAGGTATCCACGCCGCGCAGCGCCTCGCGCTTTGCGATCAGCGCATCCGAAAGCTCCTTTACGTACTTCGATACGGCGGGTATATAATCGCGCAGAGACATCTCGAGCATCGTGCGTGCCTCAATGCCGACCACGTTGCGGTAGATCTCGAAGAAGATCTCGCGGCGCGAGCGCATCTCCGCCTCGTTCATGACCGAGAAGCGCGTGAAGAGCGTGATGTTCTTCTCGTCGGTGAAATGCTCATACGCCTCGGGCGCGCTCTTGAAGCAGGAAAGGCCTCTTGCCTTTGCCTCCTCCTCCCACTCCTTGCTGTAGCTGTTGCCGGAGAAGAGGATGCGGCGGTGCGCGCGGAAGGTATCGGCGATCAGCTTATCGAGCGACATCTCGAAATCCTTTGCCTTGCCAAGGATATCCGCGAAGTCCGCAAAGGACTTGGCAACTGCGGTATTCAGAACGATATTGGCAAGCGCAATATTCTGCGACGAGCCGACCATACGGAACTCAAACTTATTGCCGGTGAAGGCAAAGGGCGAGGTGCGGTTTCTGTCGGTATTATCCTTGCGGATGCCGGGCAGAGATGGCACGCCGAGCGACATATACTTGGTTTCCTTCTTGCGGTAATTCGAGCCGTCTGCGATCGCGTTCACGATCTCCTCCAGCTCCTCGCCCAGAAAGACCGAGATGATCGCGGGAGGTGCCTCCGCACCGCCGAGACGGTGATCGTTGCCCGCGGTGGCGGCAGAGATGCGCAGAAGATCCTGATAGTCGTCCACCGCCTTGAGCACCGCGGCAAGCATCAGAAGAAAGCGCTTGTTGCTCGCGGGCATCTTGCCGGGCTTCAGAAGGTTCTCACCCGTATCCGTGGCGATCGACCAGTTGTTATGCTTGCCCGAGCCGTTGATGCCCGCGAAGGGCTTCTCGGCGAGCAGGCACTCCATCCCGAACTCGGGCGCCAGCTTGCGCATATATTCCATCGTCAGAAGGTTCTGATCCACGGCAATGTTCGTAGAGCAGAACACGGGTGCGAGCTCGTGCTGTGCGGGCGCGGTCTCATTGTGCTTGGTCTTGGCGGAAATACCGAGCGCCCAAAGCGCACGGTCGAGCGCCTGCATATACGCGCTGACGCGCGGACGCAGAGCACCAAAATAATGGTCCTCCATCTCCTGCCCCTTTACCGCCGGAGCGCCGAAGAGGGTGCGGCCGCAATAGAAGAGATCGCGCCTCGCCTTGAAATCCGCGGAATCAACGAGGAAATACTCCTGCTCTGCACCGACCGTGGTCTGCACGCGCTTCGTCGTAGTATCCCCAAAAAGGGCAAGCAGGCGCAGCGCCTCGGTGCTGAGCACGTCCATCGAGCGAAGAAGCGGTGTTTTCGTATCCAGCGCCTCGCCCGTGTAGGAGCAGAAGGCGGTGGGAATATAGAGAGATCCGTCCTTGACAAACGCATAGGAGGCAGGATCCCAGGCAGTATAGCCTCGCGCCTCAAAGGTGGCGCGCAGACCGCCCGAGGGGAAGGAGGAGGCATCGGGCTCGCCCTTGATCAGCTCCTTGCCCGAAAACTCCATGATCGCCTTGCCGTGCCCGACGGGGGAAAGGAAGGAATCGTGCTTCTCCGCCGTCACGCCCGTGAGGGGCTGGAACCAATGGGTGAAGTGCGTAGCGCCGTGCTCCACCGCCCAATCCTTCATCGCGCCCGCAACAACGTCCGCGATCGTGGCATCGATCTCGTTGCCCGTAGCAATGGTTTTTTCAAGGGATTTATAGACGTCCTTGGGAAGTCTTTCGCGCATCACGTCCTCACTGAAGACCAGCGAGCCGAACAGCTCGGGAATGCGAATGTTCTTTTCCATAAAAAGAAGCCTCCGATTTTTTATGCTACAATTATACATTAAGCGCGTGAAAAAGTCAATAGTTTTTGCACAAGTGGTGCTTCTTTTCTTTTTCAACCGATTTTCAAACATATTGTGGGGAGACCTAGTTTAATAACAATCGTTTTTGATTTGCTTGTGGGGCGAGAAAATGTGTACAAACGATGAACGGTCAAAAGAGAGGGAGCTGCACACGAGGATGCGCGCATTTTGCCTCTTGACTTTTCCCCGTTTTGTGGTATACTATTATTTGGCAAAGTATTGACCGAAAAATATAAGGATGAAAAATGTATTATATTACCTTAGACTTAGAGTGGAACCAGGCTTATGCGCAAAAGGCGCTGGCCGTCCAGCGCCGCCTCTGCGCCCGCCTGCGCGGCGAGGTGATCCAGATCGGTGCCGTGAAGCTGGATAAGCATCTGCGCGTTTGCGGCTCGTATTCGGTGATCGTAAGACCGAAGCATTTCAAAAAAATTCATAAGCACGTCAGCGAGCTGACCGGCATCAGCCAGGAAATGATGGATGCGGGCGTTCCCCTGCCCACCGCCGCTGAGAACTTCAAGCGCTTCTGCGGCGAGGACTTCGCGTTTCTCACCTGGGGACCCGACGATATTCCGATGCTGAAGGACAATCTGCACATTCACGATATGCCCTCCGAATGGCTCGACCGCACGTACGATCTGCAGGTGATCTTTAACAAGCAGACCGACGGTGGCACCAAGCAGCGCTCGCTTGAATATGCGATGGAATATTTCGAAATTCCGCAGAACCTGCCCGCGCACGATGCGCTGAACGATGCGTACTTCACCGCGCTCGTCGCACAGAAGCTTGACGTGAAGGAGGGCATCCGTGCCTACGACGTATCGCAGGGGCAGTATCTCGAATCCTCGATGATCGGTGACGCCGACGCGGGGGATGACGGATACGTCACCGTCAGCGAGATGCTCGAGGACGCTGCCGTTTGCCGCCCGCTCTGCCCGATCTGCAAAAAGCCGCTGATCTCCAAGGGCAAGCCCCTGCACTCCAAGGGGCAGCGTTATACCTATTACTACGAATGCAAGAAGGACGGAGAGATGTTCCTCACGTTGAAGCTGCACAGAAACTTCAACGATACCTGGCGTGCAAAGCGTCAGATCACGCACGCGACCGAGGAGCAGATCGCCGAGTACAAGCAGAAGCTGGATGCGGGCACCATCCGCCGCCGCGCGCGCTCCCGCCGCTCTCCCCGCAGAAGGAAAAATCCTGCGCAGAATGCAGAATAATCTCTCATTTGAATATATTTGTTTACAAAAAAAGAGCATCCGATTCGGTCGGATGCTCTTTTTTGTATTTTTGATCAATTCTTGTGTTTACCCTTGATCGCAACATAATCGGGGATTTCTCCGCGCTTGCCGATCCTTCTTTCCTTCAGCTCACGAAAGTGCTCCTCCATCGTACCAAAGCTACGCGGCTCCATATAGTAGGGGCATTCCTCGGGGTTCTCAAAGGACTCATACATACCGCCGAGCGCGCCCTCATGGTCGGTGCCGCCGGCGATAAAGAGATTTTTCTCATAAGCAATACGAAGCGCCTCCTTCTGCTCCTCGGGCGATACCGAGAAGTGGTAGACCTCCAGACCGTCAATCCCCATTTCGATAAGCTTATCCATATACCGCAAGCGCTTATAGGGGTGCGCCACGAGGATAATACCGCCCGCCTTGTGAACGAGATCGATGATCCCCTGCGCATCCAAAAACTCATATGCCGGAGGAACGAGGCCGCGCTGTATACGGAAATTCTTATTGAACCAATCGTCATAATCCTCGGGCTTTACAAGCCCCTTGGCAAGCATGGCATTATAGACATGGTCATTGCAAAGCCAAGCGATCCCCTTGTTGTATTCCAGCACCTCTTCCCAAGTGATCCCCTGAATATCTCCCTTCTCTACCGCCCAGCCAAAAACAATGCGCGTTTGATCGGTTTCGCGGTGTGCCATCCTGCGCAGATATTCCGCCATCGGAGGATAGGCGGGATCAAAATCATAGGCAACAAAATGAAAATCGGGCAGCCCCTCCGCCTTGTTATCGGGAACCGAGAACTCACAGCCGAAGATGCTTTCAAGGCCGTGCTTTTCTGCGTAATAGGCAAGCTCTTTGTTGCCCGTAACGGTATCGTGATCGGTCAGCGCGATCGCACCGTAGCCCTCGCCCTTTGCAAGCAAAACAAGTTCCTCGGGTGTAAATTTCCCGTCAGAATGTGTACTATGTAAATGAAGATTTGCATAAGGACGCATTTCTTTTTTCTCCTTCATCAAAGATATTTGCCGCGGCGCGCGGTGTGCGTGTGCTTATATTCTCTCTTCCCGACTTTTCTTTCCTTCAGCTCGCGGAAGTGCTCCTCCATCGTGCCGAACACGCGCGGCTCAAGATAATAGGGGCAGGTCTCGGGGTTCTCGTAGGAAATATATTCGCCGCCGAGCACGCCGCTATGGTCGGTGCCGCCCGCGATCAAAAGATTCTTTTCGTACGCGATACGCATGGCCTCGGTCTGCTCCTCGGGATCAAGGTCGGGATGGTAGACCTCAAGACCGTCCAGTCCCATCTCTGCCAGTCGATCGATAAAATGCAGCTGCTTATGCGGATGCGCGATCAGAACGATGCCGCCTGCGGCGTGCACGAGATCGATGATCCCCTGCGCATCCTTGAAGGGATAGGCGGGCGGGATCGGCGCGAGCCACTCGTGATAATAAAAGACCTGATTCACCCAATCCTCGTAGTCCTCGGGCTTTGCCAGCCCCTTTGCGAGCATCGCGCGGAAGACCTGCTCGTTGCAATGCCAGACCACGCCGGGGTTCGCCGCATAAACATCCTCCATCGTGATCTCCTTCATAAGCCCTGCCGCGTGAATGCGGTCGAGCGTGACCTCGGTCTTGTTCGTCTGCCGCACTGCCATACCGCGGATGTATTCCGCCATCGGCGGATAGGTTGGATCGAAATCGAAGGCAACGAAGTGAAAGTCCGAGTTTTCGCCCATCGTTGCGGGTACGGTGAATTCGCACCCGAAGATACTCTCAAGGCCGTTTTCCTCCGCGCAGCGCATCAGCGCCTCATTGGCACTGACGGTATCGTGGTCGGTCACAGCGATCGCGCCGTAGCCCTCCTCCTTAGCAAGACGGACAAGCTCCTCGGGCGTGTATTTTCCGTCGGAATGCGTGCTGTGCAGATGCAGATTGGCGTAAATTTCCATCATAGTCTCCCTCCCGTCGCCTATGGCGACCGCTTGATTTGAATATCTCTATTATAGATATTTTTCTCGGCTTTGTCAATAACAAAAACAAAGGAAATTCTTAACAAAATATAGGTGCAACAATAAAAAACGCGCCCTCTTAGCGTGATACTCTTAACGGAGTATCACGCTAAACTATGATTGCCCTTGCGGGCAAGTTATGAGTTATGAAATGCTTACGCATTGTTATGATTGGCTACGCCAAGTTAAAGGTTAATAGGGCAATCATATCATAACGCTTGCTGTGCAAGCTCATAACGGCGAGCAAAGCGAGTCTCATAACTCTAAGCTTAAAACGAGCAGAAAAAGAGAGAACTTTTCGGCTATAAAACCGACTTGTTCTCTCTTTCTGTTTGATATAAGGGTTTGGGCTTAGCCCATATTGCGTTTGACCAGTCAAATGCGATGCTCGCACTTAG
>JAGBBQ010000010.1 GCA_017938425.1 Clostridia bacterium
TCGCGGGCGGTGGCTTTGCGGGCATCAGCGCCGCGCTTGCCGCGGCGAGAGCGGGCGCGAAGGTCGTTCTGCTTGAAAAGGAATATATGCTCGGCGGTCTCGGCACGGCAGGGCTGGTCACGATCTATCTGCCGCTGTGCGACGGATACGGCCGCCAGGTCTCCTTCGGTATCGCCGAGGAGCTTTTGCGCCTATCCATCCGGCACGGCGCGGAGGGAAGATATCCGAAAAACTTCCTCGACGGTGAGGGCACGCGCACCGCGCGCGATCCGCGCTTTGAGGTGCAATACAACCCCCAGACCTTTGCCATCCTTGCCGAGCAGCTCCTTCTCTCCGAGGGCGTGGATATCCTCTACGGCTCGTATGTCGTGGATGCCGAGGTGAAGGAGCAAAGGATCGAGAGCCTCACGGTTGTAAATAAGTCGGGGCACACGCGCTATTTCGTCAGAAGTGCGGTGGATGCCACGGGAGATTGCGATATCGCGCATTTTGCGGGCGCGAAGACCGAAACGCATAAGGCGGGCAACGTGCTTGCCGCCTGGTACTATTATGCGGACAGGCAGGGCTATCACCTCTGCATGCACGGCTTTGCCGATAAGCCGAAGGAGGAGCAAGACGGAAGCGAGGCAGCCCCTCTGGTGGCAAAAAGATTTTCGGGGCTTTCGGGCAAGGAGCTCTCCGAGATGACGGTGCTTTCCCATGCCGAGGCGCTGAAAAGCTGCCTTGAAAGAAGAGAGAAGCATCCCGAGACCGCGCTTGCCACGCTTCCGTCGATCCCGCAGATCCGTATGACGCGGCGTATCGTTGGTGAAAAAACCTTGCCCTATGATGCCTTGCATACCTATCAGGGCGATTCGATCGGTATGGTCTCTAACTGGAAGGAGCGCGGCCCTGTATGGGAGGTCCCCTTCGGCACGCTCTATAGCCCCGCGCTTAAGAATCTCGCGGTTGCGGGCCGCTGCACCTCGGTGGACGAGCGCCTCTGGGACGTGATGCGCGTGATCCCCTGCTGCGCCGTTACGGGCGAGGCGGCGGGCACGGCGGCGGCACTGACCGACGATTTTTCGGCGCTGGATATTGCGGTCCTGCAAAGCGCCTTGAAAAAACGCGGCGTGGTCCTGCACGAAAACGAGCTTCCGAGTCTTTAAAAAAATATGTGATGCTCTTTTCTTTTGAATTCAAAAAACTGTAAAAAGGATCAAAAATGAAAAATATTATTTACATTTTCCTTATTTCAATCCTTCCGATCATCGAGCTGCGCGGTGCGATACCCGCGGGCGCGGCACTTGGCGTACCCTTCTATTATAATTATATTGCCGCGATCGTCGGCAATCTGCTGCCTGTGCCATTCATCCTTCTGTTTATCCCGAGGATCTTGGACTTCCTCGCGCGCTTCAAGCTTTTCCGCCCCGTCGTGGAGTGGGTGCGAGCGAAGGCACATAAGCATAGCGGCAAGATCGTGAAGAGCGATGCACACAGGACGGATGCGACGGATGCCGAGACGGTAGAAGAGGCGCCGAAGAAAAAGCGCTTTGACGGCGTATTTTTGGCACTTCTTTTGTTCGTTATGATCCCGATTCCGGGCACAGGTGCCTGGACGGGCGCTCTGATCGCATCTCTTTTCGATCTTCCGAAGCGCCGCTCCTTCCCGGCGATCCTGCTCGGTGTTCTCGGCGCGGGCGTCATTATGTGCCTTGCCTCCTACGGCGTTGTCGGCTTCCTGAAGATCTTTGTAAGCGATGGAATATAACAATCTCAGCGCACTGCTAAGACGTCTTTACGGCGCGAAGATACGCAAATTCTGCATCGACGGCGGCTTTACCTGCCCGAACCGTGACGGGCGCTGCGGCACGGGCGGATGCATCTTTTGCGGCGAGCGCGGTGCCGGTGAGCACATTCAGAAAAAGGGCGTTGCACAGCAGATGGCGGGGGCGCTTGCGAGCGTGAAGCCGGGCGAAAAATATATCTCTTATTTTCAGAATTTCACGGGCACCTACGCACCGATCGAGGTGCTGAAGGAGCGCTACGATGCCGCGCTATGCGACGAGAGGATCGTGGCTCTCACGGTCGGTACGCGGCCCGATTGCATTGACGAGGACGTGGCGCGGCTGCTTGCTTCCTATAAGTCCCGCACCGACGTCTGGGTCGAGCTCGGTCTGCAGACCGAAAGCGATCTTACCGCCGCCCGCATCAACCGCGGCTATAAGACCGAGGTCTTTGAAAGCGCGGTAGAGACGCTTTCGCGTTACGGCGTGCGCGCCGTCGTGCATCTGATGGCGGGGCTTCCCGGGGAGGATCGAGCACAGCTTTTACGCACGGTCGATTACGTCAACCGCTTTCCCCTTTTCGGTGTCAAGCTGCATTCTACCTACGTTTGCCGCGATACCGTGCTTTGCCGTATGTACGAGAAGGGCGAATACACCCCCCTTACCTTCGATGGCTACGTGGAGGATGCCATCGCGGTGCTGACGCATCTGCGCCCCGATCTCTGGATCCATCGGTTGACGGGAGATTCGCCGGGCGCGCTTCTTGTTGCGCCTCTGTGGGTGCGAAAGAAGGACCCCGTGCTGATCGAGATCCGCCGCCGAATGGCGGAGCGCGGTCTCAGGCAGGGATGCTGCTACGTCGGCCCGCAATTTCCCTTGATAGAAAAACCTTAAAAGCAAGCATAAGCGTGGATACACGAGCATAGATTAAACTACCAAAACAACCCATTTGGAGGACCTTCGGTATGTTTATTTATTCGGTTCGTGCATCCACGCTTCGTTTTTTCGGTATTCTGACGGTCACGGCGTGCCTGTTGATCGGTATTATGGCGTTTTCCGGCAAGGATAGCGTTTTTGCGATGAGCGACGGCACATACCGCTTCACGGACGTTTCAAGCAAGGAGGACGTGATCGAGTTCCTCTCGCAATTCGGCATCCGCGCCACGGGTGAGGCGGTAGAGGAGAGCTCCGTCACCCTGCCCGAAACGCTGGACCGCGTGCTTCTTTCCTATAACGAGATACAGAAATCGCAGGGGCTGGATCTCTCGCCCTATTGCAAAAAGCGTGTCACGCGCTATACGCTGCGGGTAGAGAATTATAAGGATGAGAGCCTCAGCGTTTACGCAAACGTGATCGTCTACCGCCATCGCGTGATCGCGGGCGATATCTGCGCCTCGGGCGAGGGCGGCTTTGTCCTGCCGTTCACCGCCTTCGAGGCAAAAGGCGCATAATGGTAAAAAACAAAGATAGGTGCGTAAATAGAAAGAGAAAAACAGGGAATTCACCAAACTTTTTCTTTTTCATAAGATGGTACTAAGCAGGAAGGAACCCTGCAACATCTTTGGAGGAAAACATATATGAATAACAACTGCCTGTGCCATCTTTTTGACGATAACTGCACCTGGATCGTGATCCTTGCGATCGTGATTGTATTCTGCTGCTGCTGCCACAACTGATCTGAGCGGCATATTTTGGCGTAAATTCCCGTTCGCTCCCGACTCGCCGTAGGTTTCTACGGCTTCGGGTCGCGAGCAAAAATTTCCATCCAAAATCTGCTCGCTCAGACTATATCGAAGCTTATAAGCGCCTTATGCGGCATATTTCGGCGTAAATTCCCGTTCGCTCCCGACTCGCCGTAGGTTTCTACGGCTTCGGGTCGCGAGCGAAAATTTTCATCCAAAATCTGCTCGCTCAGATTATATCGAAGCTTATAAGCGCCCTATGCGGCATATTTCGGCGTAAGATCCCGTTCGCTTAAGGCTCACCGTAGGTTACTGCGACTCCTTGTCGCGAGCGAAAATTTCCATCCGAAATCTGCTCGCTCAGATTTATATCGATGCTTATAAGCGCCTTATGCGGCGTATTTCGGCGTAAGATCCCGTTCGCTTAAGGCTCGCCGTAGGTTTCTACGGCTTCGGGTCGCGAGCGAAAATTTCCATCCGAAATCTGCTCGCTCAGATTGTATATCGAAGCTTATAAGCGCCTTATGCGGCATATTTCGGCGTAAGATCCCGTTCGCTTAAGGCTCGCCGTAGGTTTCTACGGCTTCGGGTCGCGAGCGAAAATTTCCATCCAAAATCTGCTCGCTCAGATTGAATATTTGGTAATTTTCAAAGATTTATTCCGTAAAGGAACGAAAAAATATAAAAAAGATGCGCGGATACACCGCGCATCTTTTTTGCTTTATAAATGATTTGGGTAATCGGAGGGGCGCTGGCCGGTGCGGCGCTTGAATTCTCTTGAAAAATGCGTTTCCTCAAAATAGCCGCAGAGTGCGGCGATCTCGCGCACGGAGAATTGGCCGCTCGCAAGAAGGCTTTTGGCGCGTTCTATGCGCATATCGATGATATATTCCTTCGGGCTCTTGCCGTGGAGGGCAGAGAAGATACGGCGAAAGTACACCTCGCTCATGCCGCAGAGTGCGGCCAGCTCGGATATGCGCAGCTCGTTTCTATAGAAGTCTGCGCGGATCTTTGCCATCGCGGGTGCGATCTGTAGGGCGCGGCTGTCGGGGACGTAAGTGCGGCGTTCTTCATCATATCCCGTAAGGATAATGTCGTAGACGGAGCGGAGGGCGATCGTGGTCGCTCTTTTGCTTTGCGCGCTCCAGGCGTGGTCGGCCTCTTTGAAAAATCGGCGCGCATTTTCGGGGGCGCGGAGCGCTTGCATAAAAGGAGCGACCGAAAGCGCTTGATCCATATCGAAATTGATGGCGTAGCATCCGCCCTCGCCTTCAAGGCGCTTCACGCGGTAGCTTGAGCCCTTCGGCAGATAAAAAAGCGTGTTCCCCTCGGTGTGCAGAATTTTCCCATCATCAAAGATGTAATCGCGCTTGACATCGGGATCGTTTAAAACAAAGCCGTGATACGCGCGGTTCGTATGCACGATCTTTCCCATTTTCGGCGGCACGAAGCTTGCAAAATATATGTGCGTGACCGCTCTGCCCAAAAAATCGGAAAACATAATGTTCTTCCCTCCTTTTTCTTTTATTATAATCTTTTGTTTCGATTTCGTCAAGTGTTTTGTTTTCTTTATGGACTTTTTTTCGCTCTGTGATATACTGAAAACAGAAAAAACGGCGTTTTGCCTGCTTTAGGAGGATTTTGTTATGCAATACATTCGCCCGCAAGATGAAGAATATATTATGAAAAAGTATTACGATCGTGATTCTTTTCAAGGACTCGTGCATCGGCGCAACCGCTTTGTCAGAAACGATGCTCTCTTTTCGCCCGAAACGGGCAAAAGCGGTGAGGAAATATATGCCTTGATTGAAAAAACAGATGCGGAAAATGCAGATCTGCCGCACGCAATTCGCAAGTCGCTTGCCTTTGAGATCGTTTTGAAAAACACAAGACTTCGCGTAGATCCGCGCGATCCCTTTCCCGCGATCTGTATGATCGACCGACCCTTGGATAAAACCGTGATTGCAAAATGGCGCAGGGAGGTTTTTGAAGAGATCCTTCCTGAGACAGGGAAGAAGCGCGCGCATTTTGAAGCGCGCGGCATCGCAACGATGTGGCCGGATTACGATCATAGCGTGCCCGTATGGGAGCGCATTTTCTCGCTCGGCTTTGCAGGGCTTCTTTCGGAGAGTGAGCGCATTCGCAGAGAGAAGGAGAGAAGCGCGGAGGAGGATGCCTTCTTTGAGAGCGTGCGCATCACCTACGAGGCGCTTCTTATGCTCGTTCGTCGCCTTTGTGCGCTCGCCGAAAAAACCGAGGGCTGCGAGAAAATGGCAAAGGCACTCAAAAATCTTTCGACCTCTGCGCCGGATAGCTTCTATGAGGCACTGCTGATCTCCTACATTTACTTTATGGTCAGCGAGCATATTCAGGGGCTGCAGGTGCGTTCTCTCTCGAATTTTGACCGCCTCTATCTTCCTTTTTATGAAAAGGATCTTGCAAGAGGTGTGAGCGAAGCGCAGATCCGCACCGACCTTGCCTACTTCCTTTTGCAGTTTACCGCGATCGGAAACTATTGGAATCAGCCCGTGTATCTCGGCGGCGAAAAGGCGGACGGAACGACCGAGTATAGCGAGATGTCCTATCTCTTCCTTGACGTTTACGATAAAATGGGGATCTATAACCCCAAGATTCAGATCAAGGTTGCCGAAAGCACGCCCGCGCCCTTCCTTGATAAGTGTCTTGATATGATCCGCAGAGGACATAACTGTATCGTTTTCGTCTGTGACGCTACGATGCGAAGGGCACTGATGCGAAGAGGTGCGACTGAGGAAGAGGCACGGCTCTGCCACGTAACGGGCTGCTATGAATACAGCGTGCAGGGCTCGTTTGGCTCGGGAATGAACTATGTCAATCTTTTGAAGCCCCTGGAGTATACGCTGCACGAAGGGAAGGACGGCGTGACGGGTGAGTTCTGCGGAAAAAGATCTCCCGCCTTATCTGCATACGAAAGCTTTGATACATTCTATACAGAATACAAAAGAAATCTTTTGTACGTGATCGACAATGTCATCGAGACCGTCAACGCCTACGAGGCGTATCACGAATACGTGAATCCCCAGCCGATGCTTTCTGCCACCTTTCCCTCTTGCCTTGAAAAGGGCAGGGATGCGATGAAGGGCGGTGCTCTTGAAAACGGCACGCAGATGAACTTCGGCTTCCTTGCCGATATCGCGGATTCGCTTGCCATGATCAAAAAGTACGTTTACGATAAAAAGGAGATCTCGCTCGATGCGCTTGTGAGGATGCTGGACGAGGATTTTGAAGGCAATGAAAAAACGCGCCTTCGCCTTCTGCGCGATCCCGATAAGTACGGCAATAACCGCGATCTTCCTGACTTTTTTGCAAAGGATATTGCGGACTTCTGCACGCAAAACGTCAGCGGCCGTAAAAATACCGAGGTGCGCGGCGGCATCTGGAGCTGCGGCTTCCACGTTGCGAGAATGTCTTATACACAAGCACCGATGACGGCATCCTCGCCGAACGGCCGCCGCAAGGGCGAGGAGCTTTCCAAGAATGCCTCCGCCTCGATGGGGCAGAGCCGCTCGGGCGCAACAGCCGCGATCCTTTCGGTCACGAAGATGGATGCTTCCTCCTTCTGCGGCGATGCCTGCCTGGATTTTGCCCTTCATCCCACGGCGGTGCAGGGCGAGGACGGACTTGCCGCTATGAGAGGACTTCTTCTCACCTTTATGCGCCGCGGCGGTCACGCCATTCATATGAACGTTTTCTCCGCGGATACGCTCCGCGAGGCGCAGAAGGATCCCGAAAAGTACCGCGATCTGCAGATCCGCGTTTGCGGCTGGAACGTTCTCTTTAATAACATCACAAAGGAAGAGCAGGACGGATTTATCCGTCAGGCAGAGGCTCTTGTATGAGGGCATCCGTCTTTGAGATCAAGCGCTTTGCCGTTCACGATGGCGACGGTATTCGCACAACGGTGTTTCTTAAGGGATGCCCATTGAAGTGTGTTTGGTGCCACAATCCCGAGGGGATTTCTGCAAAGCCGATGCTGGCGTATTTTGCGCATAAATGCATTGGATGCGGCGAATGTGTCAATAGTTGTTTGCAAAATGCGCACAAAATGGGAGAAAACGGACACATTTTCAAGCGCGAAAGCTGCATCGGCTGTGGCGCGTGCGAGGATGCTTGCCTTGGCGAAGCGCTCACTTTATATGGCAAAGAAACGACAGTGGAGGAGCTTCTTCCAAAGCTTCTTGAGGATAAGGAGTTTTACGAAAGCTCGGGCGGCGGCGTGACGCTCTCGGGCGGCGAGTGCCTTCTGCACGCCGATTTTTGTGCCGCGCTGCTGAGGGCCTTGAAGGAAAACGGCGTGCGCACCGCGGTGGATACCTGCGGCTTCGTTTCGCGCGAGGCCTTTGACAAGGTGATCCCCTACACGGACGTATTTCTCTACGATATCAAGGCGATCGATCCCGCGGTACATAAGCGCTGCACAGGCGTGGAAAACGGCTTGATCTTAGATAATCTTCGCTATCTTGATTCCCTTGGGAAAAAGATCGAGATCCGCATTCCCTACGTGCCGGGGTATAACGATGGCGAGATCGGAAAAATTGCCGATCTTGTGAAAACGCTTTCCTCGGTCACCGGCGTGCGCGTGCTGAAATACCATAACTACGCGCGCTCAAAATACGAGGCGCTCGGAATGGAAAACACCCTGCCCGAGGCATTGCCGACCGATGCACAGATGGCGGCGGCAGAGGCGCTTTTCGGAGATTTGATCCGCAAATAATTTCGCGGTGATCTTGCTGCTTGACGCTTGCTTTTTTGTGTCAAATATGACAAAAAGATCGTTTTTGCCATTGCTTTTCACCTTATGATTTGATATAATAACGTGAGTTAAAATATCATATGGATGTAGGTGTGAAAATGCAGAAAATTGATTTGAATGGAACATGGAAGCTTGTGGGAATTTCTCCCGAGAATGAAAGCTTTGAGATACATGCAGAAGTTCCGGGGAGCGCATTACAAGCGGTGCTGTCTTCCAACGTAGAGAAGGATCTCGACGTCTTTTATAGGGATCATGCGGAGAGTGTTCAAAAATACGAGAATTACAACTGGATTTATAGCAAAGCATTTGTGCTTAAAGATATGGATCGGCCACTGTGTCTTGTATTGGAAAAGCTGGATACCTATTGCGACATTTTCGTAAATGGCGAGCATCTTGCTGCCTGCGACAATGCCTTCATTTCTCATGCGTTTGATATCAGCGGGCTTGCAAGACTCGGTGAGAACACGGTCGAGATTCGCTTTTGTTCTCCCGTTCCCATCGGGCGCGAGGGTAAAGAAAGGCCTTGTGCCTTTGGTTCCTATGAAAGGCTGTATACGAGGAGGCCGCAATGCACTTATGGCTGGGATTGGACGATGCGCTTCGTTACCTGTGGGATTGGAAACGTATACCTTGAAGCCGCCGAAGAGGGAATGAAGGTCGAATCTTCTTATATTTACACGAAAAGCATTGATGAGGATGCGGCCGAGCTTGTGGTTGATCTTGATTTTTCCGGCTTTGAGAACGGCGCGGTCGTTTGGGTGGATATTATAGATCCCGATGGGCAGTCGGTAGCAGAGTGCTCACGCTACAACGAAGAGCCCTTCATGAGGATACACCTGGATGTGAAAAATCCGAGACTTTGGTATCCGAACGGCTATGGAGAATCCCCTTTGTATACGGTGGTGATCCGTTGCGAGGATCGGGTTTTGTATAGCGAAAAAATCGGTATTCGAACCGTTAAAATTTTGGAGCTTACAGACGAGGTGGGAAGCGAAAGCTATAACCGATGCGCCGCGTTGAAGCAAACGCCCTTTTCCAAGGCTTATGATAAAAATGAAAGCTTTTCCGGCTTTATATTAAAAATCAATGGCAAAAAAATTCTGTGCAAGGGCGCGAATTGGGTTCCCTGTGAGCCCTTTGCGCGTGGAAATACCGATCAAAAGGTCACTGCACTTTTGGAGCTTGCAAAGGCGGCCGGGGTAAATATGCTTCGCGTCTGGGGAGGCGGTGATTTTGAAACCGAACATTTTTACGACGAATGCGCAAGGCTTGGTATTATGGTAACGCAGGATTTTCTGATGGCCTGCGGAGAGTATCCCGAGGAAGAGTCTTGGTTTTTAAATCAGCTGAAAAAGGAAGCGGAATATGTCGTAAAGCTTATCAGAAACAAGGCGTGCCTCGTTTGGTGGTCGGGGGATAACGAAAATGCCGTGAACGGCTGTGATACAGACAGGGAATATAGCGGACGCGCATCTGCTTATAAGGCGATCGCACCTGTTATTTATAAAAAGGATTACAGCCGAAGATTTTTGGCCTCCAGCCCCTACGGTGGAAAAAAATATGCATCCAACACCAAGGGAACTACGCACAATACGCAGTTTCTCGGTGACTTTTTCGATTACGTTATGCGCGGGGATGTGAGCAACTACAAGGATGATCTGAAGCAGTACAGCGCAAGATTTATCGCGGAGGAGCCGATCCTCGGTGCGGCCACCGAGGCCTGCCTTTTGCGGTTTATGACGGCGCAGGATATATACGGCGAGGATCTTTCGATGTGGCTTTACCACACGAAAACCAATCCGGGCTTGAAGGAAGAGATCTTCGCCTATATCCTTGCCTTTGCGCGCGGCATTCTGGGAGATTTTAAGGGCGGAGAGGATCGCTTCTTCAAGCTTCAGTATCTGCAATACGAATGGCTGCGCGTGTCGATGGAGCGGGTAAGACGTGAAAAATGGTTTTGCTCCGGCGTAATCTATTGGATGCTGAACGATTGCTGGCCCGCGGCCGCAGGATGGTCGATCATTGATTATTATGCAAGACCAAAGGCTGCGTATTATTCCTTTAAGCGCTCAGCAAAGCCGTTGATCGTGTCCGTGGATTTAGAGGATGGCAAGTACCGTTTCCATCTTTGCAATGACGGAAAAGAACTGGAAACTTCGCTTTTGTACTACGTAATATCCAAGGAGGGGAAGGTTGCGTACCGATTTGAGGCAAAAACGATCTCTGTCCCGGAAAACGCATCCATTGTGGCAATGGAGGTAAACGAAGACGAAATCCCGGAGGACTGTTTTATCGCGGCAGAGACGGGCGAGGATCGTGCTTTCTATAAAAAAGGAAGGCTGGATATATACCCCGCGAGCGAAAGAATTGAGTATCTAACCGTAAAGGAGGATCGCGTCACGGTGAAAGCCAATGCGTATATCCATGCCTTGGAGCTATGCGCCGATGCCGTGTTTGAAGATAATTTCTTTTCGCTTCTCCCCGGCGAGGAGAGAACCGTGAGATTTACAAGAAACGGTATGGGCGAGATACGTGCCAATGCGTACGCGATATGAAGAAACGTTAAAGGAGATCCTATGTATTACATAAACAAAATTTCTTTGGCAGAGCCGATCGATTTTGCCGCCTTGGAACTAAAAAAATATCTCCGCATGATGATGCCGGAGGGCGGCGATGTGAAGATTGCGTATGTGCCCGAGGCAAAAGAAGGTTTTCGCCTTGGACTTATGCAGGATTTTGGTCTGGATACCTCTGATGTGGAAAGCACGGAGCTTGACGATATTATTTTTATTGATTGTGATGAGCGCGGCGGTATCATTGCGGGAGATAATCCCAGGTCCGTACTTTTGGCGGTATACGAATACCTCCGAAGAAACGGTTGCCGTTGGCTGTATCCGGGTATTGACGGCGAGTTTATCCCGAATAAGAATATTGAGCCCGTTAAGCTGCGCCATGTTCCTCCGATGCGATACAGAGGATTTGCGGCGGAGGGCGCTCCTTACAGAGAGGCGGAACAAGATTTTTTGGATTTTCTGCCAAAGGTTGGCATGAATACCTATATGATCGAATTTCGTCTTCCGCGAAGCTATTACGAGCAATATTATACACATGCAAGAAACAATTTTCATCGTGCGCCGGAACCCATCAGCGATACGCTCGTCTTGCAATGGAAACGTCACAATGAAGCGGAAATTGCAAAGAGAGGTTTGCAATTTCATGACATTGGACACGGATGGACGGTTGATCCCTTTGGAATTGATTCAAAATACGCTTGGGATGAAATTGATGAAAGCCTTGTGCCAAAGGATATGGTGCAGTATCTTGCCGAGATAAACGGAAAGCGCGGCCTCTTTGAGGGGAGACCGATCAACACACAGTTTTGCATGTCAAATCCTAAGGCAAGAAAGCTTTTTGCTGATTTTGTTGCAAAGTATGCAGAGGAGCATCCAAACATTGATTTTCTTCACGTTTGGCTTGCTGATAACGTAAACAATCATTGTGAATGCTCGGAGTGCAGAAAAAAACGCCCCTCTGATTATTATATGCTCTTGATGAATGACGTGGACGCTGCGTTGACGGCGAGAAATCTTAGCACCCGTATCGTCTTTATCGCGTATCTTGATACCGTTTTTCCGCCAACGGTTGATACGGTAGCAAATCCGAATCGCTTTTCTCTGTTACTTGCCCCCATATCCAGAGGATATATTTACACGCGGCCGCAGGCGGGCGTAGAATACGCCGTTCCGCCGTATGAGAGAAACCATATCAAGGGTACAGCCTCACTTGGAAACGTTGTTGAATGCTATAAGGAATGGAAAAAGAACTTTGCGGGGGATGGAATTACCTTCGAATATCATTTCTGGATCAATTCGTACTACGATATGAGCGGATTGCAGATCGCAAGGCGTATCTATGAGGATATTGAGTATTATGGGGAAATCGGCCTGAAGGGACTCATCGAAAACGGCACGATTCGCGGATTTTTCCCCAACGGTATGGCGTTTTATACGTATGCTATGCGTATGTATCGCGAGGATCTCAGCTTTGAAAAAATCGCAGAGGATTATTATTCTCATATTTACGGTAGTGATTACCGAGAATTTGTCCATTACTTAGAAAAGCTGGGCGAGATTTTTCCTTACAGGCTTATGTCGCCGAAAAAGGCAGAGGGGGGAATGCGGAAAACGTGGGACATTTTCCCACAGGACGTTGCACGCTTGGATGCGGTTGAGGGCGTTCTTGCCATTGGAAAGCAGCTCGTCGAATCGCATTACAATTCCGAAAATCGCGTTGAAACCGTGTCTGTAAGACTTCTTGAGCGACATCTTGATTACATCAAGCAATTCACGGACGCCATCCGGGAAAAATGGCATGGAAATGATGAATGCGCTTTGGAGCTTTTTAAGGAGTTTGAGAAAAATTACGGTGCGCACGAGGTGTTTATGCAGCCTTATTACGATCACCTGATGACGTTCTCTGCATTATCGCATTTGTTTACGGTAAAAAGCAATCCGTATACCACTTAATATTGGCATATATAACGAAAAAGACGAAGGTGCATGAGCGCATCTCCGTCTTTTTCTATTGAATTTGGGATATAGCTTATACGATCTCCACGCTTCTGCGGCGTGCAACGCGTTCGCAGATCACATCGTAAGGCACGGTCGGATCCCAGAGGATCTCGGCGCAGCAGGCCTCGTTGTACCAAAGGCCGCCCGCGAACTGCCCCGCCATGCCGAGCGCGATATCGGGATGGTTTTCGGCGAGAATATGGTTTGTCATATCGTAGACCGCCTTGCCGCCGCCGAGCATCCACTCGGTCTGCAGATGGCGCCACATCGGCTCCATCAGCGCGCGGTCGTGGTCGATCAGGCGCTTGTGGTTCTTGCCGAGCACGAAGGAGCCCTTCTGCGGCACGAACTGCTTCCAGGCAAGCGTGGTGAAGCCGCGCATCAGCATGGAAACCTTGGCATCGCCGCGCAGGTGCACGATGCGCGTCGTGAACTGCTTGGTCTCTTCAAAATACGTGGGGTCGGGGATCTTCGGAACGTAATTGTAGGGGAATTCGCCGCAATCCTCCCACATGATCTCGATGCGCTTATCTACCTTGGAGATGAAGGAGAGATGATCCTTGACCGACTGTGCGTGAAGACCGAACTGGATGTAGAGATCGGGATAGCGCGCAAGCAGCGCGTCTGCGGTCTCGTTCACGAAATCGGTCACCATATCGGCAACGAGCCTGCCCTCGATGTAAGCACCCGTGTTCTCGGTGAAGGACTGGAAGTAGATGCCGTCCACGCCGAGCGGCGCGTATTCGCGCTCGAATTT
This sequence comes from Clostridia bacterium, assembly GCA_017938425.1. GTDB lineage: Bacteria > Bacillota > Clostridia > Oscillospirales > CAG-272 > UBA1740. The sequence goes on from JAGBBQ010000010.1 coordinate 13,569, forward strand.
TTCCAGCACGCCCGCCTTGATTTTTTCAAGATCCTTTACGCGAAAATCCTTACAAGACTCCGGCGACCAGCCCCAGGCATAGCCCCAGATCAGCTGGATGCCGTATTCGTGCGCGTAGTCCACGATCTCCTTGGCGTTGATCGGCACGAAGTCGTTCCAGATGATCAGCTGGTTGAGCTTCAGGCGTGCCATATTCTCGATATAATTTCTGTAGTCATTGATGGGATGCCCCCAGGTGAAAACGCAGCGTCGCTTGATCTTCGGTGCGGTGGCGTGCGTGTAAAGCGGAAGCGTGCCGTAGTCCTCGTCGAACATCGTGTGGAGCATACGCAGGCAGCCGTCTGCGGGGATCGCCTTGGCAAAGTAATCGTCCACGAAGTCGACCGCGCCGTAAAAGACCTCCTGCGGCGCCCTTGCGGTGATCAGGGCAAGCGTGCGCGTTTCGCATTCGGGATCGCGGATGACCTTTACGATATAGCCGCCCTCGGGGATCTCGTCCTCGCCGATATAGCGGCGGATGAGCGCGTTCTCGCTGTAAACACCGAGGATCACGGCGTGGCTGTCGATTTTTGCCTCGTCGGCGCGCTCGCAGGGAAGCACGTACAGGGAATATACGCCCGCATCGCGGATCACGTACGAGCCGAGCTCGGAGGAAATGAGATCGACTGCCTTTTTCTCCGTCCCCTCGTAGCACGAGTAGATAATTTTCCACTGTCTTTTGTCTGCCATAAAAAAACTCCTTGACAAAATTTGTATTTATGATACAATTATAATGCAAAAACAGGGCAAAAACAATCCGTATTTTGCCTCTCACTATAATAAATTTGACATTGAGGAAGAAAATGTTCGACGATCACTTTAAATCCAGATACAAGACCATTCCCTTTGCCTACGTCTCCAATCATTATGAGCGGGAGGATAACCACCTCCACGGCAACCGTATCTTCCATCAGCATAAGGAGGCGGAGCTTCTGATCATCCGAGAGGGGCGCGCCGCCGTGCAGATCGAGGGAGAGGAGGGAAAGCTGCCGCTCGAGAAGGGCGACGTGGTGATGATCCCGCCGCTATTCCCGCACTGCTATTCCAAGGAGGTGGACGCCTCGCTTTCGCACGACTGCGTGTGCTTCGATCTCTCCCTGCTCGCCGATCGCGCGCTTGCCGAGGGGCTCGGGAGCGGTACGCTCACGCTTCCCGCCGTCCTGCACGCACGTGAGGCGGTCACAGCCGCCGTCTATTCGCATATCAGTGCCGCCGTCTCGGCCTGCCGTGAGGCGGGGGCGGGCTGGGAGCTTACGGTCGTCGGACATCTTTCCTTAGCCTTCGCCGCGCTGAAGCAGAGCGGCCTCATCCGTGAGAGAGGGGAGGCTGCGAGAGACGATTTCCGAGCGCGTGTGGGCGAGATCTTGGATAAGGAATACGGCGAGGTGCTTTCCTCCTCGGCCGTTGCCGCGCGGCTTTTTATGAGCCACGCCTATTTCTGCCGCCGCTTCCGTTCCGCCTTCGGCCTGCGCTTTATGGAGTATCTCGCGATGTACCGTGTGGAAAAATCCAAGCCCCATCTTACGCGCACGGATCGGCCGGTCTCCGAGATCGCTATGCTCGTCGGCTTCAAGAGCTTTTCCCACTTCACGAAGACCTTTCGCCTGTACACGGGCGAGACCCCGAGTGCGTACAGAGCCGCGCGAAGGTAAAAAAATCCCATACGGATCCTCCGTATGGGATTTTTTTATAACTCAATTTCCATTCCGTCGTAGGCGACGGTGATGCCGAGGGCAGAAAAGAGCCGCTCGGTCTCTTCCGTGGGAGCGTGCAGCGTCATGGCAAGGTGGGTCGCGATCAGAGTCGCGCCCTCGCGCAGCATTTTTCCGCGGCGCATCGCCGCGGTTGCGAGGCGGAGCATCGGGATCGAATTGTGCGTGCCGAGGCGAAAGTCATCGTCCGAGTCACCTACGGTGGCGTCGAAGAGAATGCCGTCGAACTGCAGGGTACGCATATATTCCCAGGTGCGCGCGGTAAAAAGACCGCCGTCGCCGCCGAGAAGATAGCGCTTGCCCTCCTCGCCTTCAAATATGAAATGCAGGGGCTGCTCGGGGGAATTTTCCACGAGGTGGTTGGCAGAGCAGGCGGTCACGGTATAGCTGCCCGCGCGCGCATCGTCGAAGATTCCCATCGGACGGATATCGAACAGCGCCTTCTCCGCATCGGAGAGTCCGAGCCTTTCCACCGCGAGGCGGTGCAGATGCAGGCGCAGACCACCGCATTCTTTTGCGAAGGCAAGAAGCGCCTGTTTATCGTAATGGTCGCTGTGCGTGTGCGTGATAAAGCAGTCGGTGATCTCTGAAAGATCGGTGCCGAGCCGCTTCGCAAAGGCAAAGGACTGCGGCGCCGCGTCAAGCAGAATTTTGCCATCGATCAGCATAGAGGAGAAGCGGCGCTCGCCCGCCTTCATATCCTTTTCTTCCTTTTTCGGCCAATCGGCCGCACCCGTTCCGAGAAACAGAATCTTCATATTAATCTCCAAAAATAACGGTTGCTATGCTTTCTGCGTGCATTTCAATGTAATAAAGCCTGCCCGCGATCTCGATCTCGGTCTGAAGCCCGTTTTCATTGGGATTCACAAGCACGGCGATTCTTTCCTCGCCGTTCTCGATCAGTAAGCCCTCGATCGGTGCGTTCCTTTTGGGGTATACCGACATATCCTGCGCGAAGCTCTCCGTTACGGAGATCTTCCGAAGCCTCGATGCAGGGGTAATATAAGGTGCGATATGCGAGAATGCCTTGTATTGGCCGCTATAGGAAAGTGCGCCGTCGCGGCTGTCGCACGTGATGAGGCCGCCGCAGATGCCGAGAAAGGGGCCGACGTTCGGACCGCCCAGCTCGTCAAGGCAGAGGTTCCAGCCTGTGAAGGACTTGTAGCCCAAAGCAAGTGCCTTGACCGTCATTAAGCCCCACTTGCAGAAGTCACGGTCATAATGATCGGTCAGCCTCGGGCCGCCCTCCGTGAAGTGAAGCGCAAGAGAGGGATACTCTTTTTTGATCTTTCGCGTCTGCTCGATCGCACCTGCGTAGTAATGGAAGGCAACGCCGTCCGCCGCCTCGGAAAGACCCTCGCAGTTCTTCAGAGACCAAAGCACGCGATCTGTGTAAATAAACGAGTGATCGAGCATCCAGATCTTGACATTGATCCCTTTATTGTAAAGCTTTGTTTTCAAAATGGTGATAAATTTTGCCTCGGTCTCGGGATGCCAGAGGCAGGCGGGCATCGAGCCGTTTTGATGCGTCTCGGTCTCATTCTGCGGCGTGATCGCCGAAATATGAATGCCGTAGGAGGCGTAGCTCTCTATGAATCTGATGATATAATCGGCATAGCAGTCAAGGTATTTTTCGCGCATATGACCGCCGCACATGCTGCCGCCCGTCTTCATCCAATAGGGCGGACTCCAGGGAGAGGCGAAGAGGTAGAGGTCGGGGCGCACGGCCAGGATCTCCCGGATCATCGGAATAATATATTTCTCATCGCGCTTGACCGAGAAATGCGCAAGCGACGTATCCTCTTCCACGTCATCATAGGAATAGATCTCGGGCGAATAATCGCAAGAGCCGATGCAGAGCCTCGCCACGGAAAGGTTCAGCCCCTTCGCCGTGAATACGTCCTCGATCAGCGCGCGGCGCGCATCCGCCTCCATCCTCGAAAGTATATAGCAGGAGGAGGGCGTGATCGCAACGCCGAAGCCGAGGCAGCCGCTCTGCGCCTCTTCTGCGATCCAAAGACGTGCCGCCTTCGGTACGTGCAGAGAGGGAAACACCTCTTTTGCCGTGCGATCGTGTTCCTTATCCGTAAAAAGCATTTTTCCGTTCATCTTAAGTCTTCCCCAAAATGATATTTTTCAGCTCCTCGCTCAGCAGAAGGCGCGTATCGTCATCCACGAGGCTGAAGCGGTTGCCGTCGTTGGGCGTACTGAGATAGTTCCATACGCAGTAGGGAATGTCCCATTCGCGAAGGATAGAGATCATATCGCGCATCCAGTTCTCGCGCGAGGCGAGCCTTGCGTGGCGGATGGTGCCGAATTCACCGCACCAGAGGACCTTATCGGGATGTGCCTCGATCCACGCCTTCACGGGGGCGAGGTATTCGTAAAGAAACTGCTTATCCATTCTTTCGAGATGCGCGTAGGCGTGCTCGTTGCCGTTGACCACGCGGTGATAGTCGCGGTAGCGCTCGATATCCTCGGAGGGATAGTCCATCACGCGGTTGTAGAAGAGCTGCTCGGCCTGCAGAACGCCTCTCTGATGCGTAAACTCGTGCGGCGCGTAGCAATGGAAGGTGTAGAAAACGTTCTCGTCGTCGAGAACGGTGAGGGCAGCAAGCCCGGGCGGGTTGTTCCACTCGGTGCAGCCGAGAATGATGCGACGCGTCTTGTTTTTCTCGCGAATGGCAGCGACGGTGCGCTCCGCCAGCGTGTTCCACTGCGCGGCGCTCGCGTTCACCACCTCGTTCAAAAGCTCGAAGATCACGCTCTCTTCGGTATGGAATTCGTCCTCGAGCATCCGCCAGACGGCAATAAAGCGGTCCATCAGCCCCTCGTCCTCGAAAAGGCCCTTTTCCTCAAGAATGTCGCAGTAGTTGCCGAGCGCCTTGTGCATATTCAGAACCGGGGTGAGGCCGTATTTTTTGCACCAGCCGACGAAGCGGTGCAGGATCGCCACGATCTCCTCGCGGTAGACATAGGGCGCCTTCTCCACCACGATCTGATCAAAGCCGAGGCGGATGTGGTCCAGCCCCAGCGAAGCAATATAGGCAACGTCGCGCTCGGTGATATAGCTTTCAAAATGCTCCATATCCCCGACGGTGATCACCATTCTCCTCTCGGGAGGCAAAACGTTGAAGCGCTTGTAGTTGGTCAGCCAGCCGCCGATGCCCATACCGCGCGAAAGTCCCGTGATCTTCTTCATAGAACCGCTCCTTAAAATATTTCTATGGCTATCATAGCATATTTAAATAGGAAAAGCAAGTCCCCATTTTAACTTTTATATATCGTTTGCCCCGATGCGCTGCGGCTTCTCCCGGACGGCGGCGGCACTCTCTTCCAATTCCTCACGCGCTCTTTTCGCCGATTTCATAAAGCGAAAAGCAAAAAAGAGCAATATCGTCCTATTTTTCAGCAGTCAAGGGGTTTCGGTACGCGAAAAAATATGCTATAATGGAGGCATAAAACGAAAAAAAGGAGACCGTTATGTCAACGCTTGCATATTTCGGCGGCACGCCCGCCATCAAAAAGGAAGAAGCTCCCGAGGAGCATCTGTTCGGCTGGCCGATCATCACGGAGGAGGACGAGGCGGCGGCGCTCGACGTCATCCGCAAAAACAGCTTTTCGCGCCTTGATATCACCGAGAAGTTTCAGGATGAATACGCCGCTTATCAGGGAAGAAAATACGCCCTCGCCTTCTGCAACGGCACCGCCTCGATCCTTGCCGCCTACTACGCGCTCGGTCTGGGTATGGGAGACGAGGTGATCTGTCCGACGAAGACCTATTGGGGCTCTGCCTCTGTTGCACAAAACCTCGGCATTTCGGTTGTTTTTGCAAACATTGATGAGCATTTATCCATCGATCCCGACGATATCGAGCACCGTATCACCGAGAGGACCAAGGCGATTATGGTCGTGCATTATTTCGGTTATCCCTGCGATATGGACCGCATTATGGCGATTGCAAAAAAGCATAACCTCTACGTGATCGAGGACTGCTCGCACGCGCAGGGCGGTATGTATAAGGGCAAAAGAGTCGGCTCCTTCGGCGATATCGCGGCGATGAGTATGATGAGTATGAAGTCCTTCGCCGCAGGTGAGCTCGGTATGCTCGTGACCGATAACCGAAAATACTACGAAAGAGCCATCGCCTTTGCGCATTACGAGAGAAATAACCCCGATTATATTAAGGAATGCACCGAGCTTGCGCCCTTTGCGATGCTCGCGCTCGGCGGTATGAAGGGAAGAGCCAATCAGCTCTGCACCGCCTTGGCACGCGTGCAGCTCAAGTATTACGACGAGCGCTGCGCCGAGATCCGCAGAGCAATGAACTACTTCTGGGATCTGATGGAAGAGATCCCCGGCGTGCAGGCGATCCGCGTGGACGAGTCTACGGGCTCGAATATGGCGGGCTGGTACTGTCCGCACGGCATCTACCGTCCCGAGCAGCTCGGCGGCCTCTCCGTGAAGCGCTTCTGCGAGGCGGTACGCGCCGAGGGTGTGGACTGCTGCTGGGAGGGTGGAAACTACTGCCTGCATACCCACGCCTTCTTCAAGGACTTCGACCTCTTCAATATAGGCAAGCCCACGCGCGTTGCCTTCAACGATCACGACGTGCGCGAGGGGGATGCCTCCTGCCGTCCCTCGGAGCAGATCCTTTGCTTCCAGGTGCCGTGGTTCAAGCACTTTGATAAGGAGTGGATCGAGCGCTACGTGGATGCCTTCCGCAAGGTAGCCGCAGGCTATAAGGAGCTTCTTGTCGGCGATGACGATAAGTCGCAGGGCGGCCGCTGGTACGGCGTCGCCAACTGATACGGCTGAAAAAAGCCGAGCCAACCCGATATTGACATAGCCTCATAAAAGAGAAAAGGGTCATCCGTTGTCAGAAAACAGCGGGTGACCTTTTTATGAAATGCGAAGCGTTTTTGTAATTATCAGAAGCTTATCCTCGTCTCTTCCTATTGGGTTCTTTCTCTGTACCGCCCCGCCGAAATGCCGAAGCGCTTCTTATACAGGCGGCAGAAGTAGCTCTCGTCCTCAAAGCCGCAGAGCCAGGCGATCTCCGCGATCGGCTTCGCGGTGTTTTTGAGCATCGTCTCGGCGATGCTCAGGCGGTAATCGTTCAGATACCCGGTGACGGTCATCGCGGTCACGGCCTTGAATACGCGGCAGAAGTGGTATTTGCTGACCGAGCAGAGCGCCGCCAGCCCCTCCACCGTGATATGCTCGGCAAAGGCATCGCGGATATGACGCAGGGCAGGCTCGATGAGCATATAGCTTTTCGCGGTGCTCGAGCGCGGATTTTCCTCGGCACGCGCGTGCATACCGCCGCGCATCAGATGTGCGGCAAGCGCAAGCATCAGGCCGCGCAGGGCGAGGCGGTGGTGCGCCTGCTTGCCCTTGGCCTCCTCCACGGCGGCAGAGAGAAGCTCTCTGATGCGGTCGGTGCAGGGCGGCTTCGTGATAAAGGAAAGCTCGCCCGAGATGAGGCGGTGCTTGAGGCTTGCCGCATCGTCCGCAAACTCCGAGAAGACGTCGGGAGGGATCATAAAGAGATGGTAGCGCCCCTTTTTCTCGCCGTAGTCCACGGTGGTATGAAATTCATAAGGGTTGATCACGATCAGATCTCCCGCCTCGGCGGTCACGGTCTTGCGCCCGATCAGAAGTGTGGACGAGCCCTCGTAAAAATATTTGATCTCGATCGCCTCGTGCACGGCCTTGCGCGCGCGTTCGGGCGTATCCAAAAATGATTCGCTGTCGGTGACGATCTGCATCGGGAATGCCTCGTCGGCAAAAATGCGCCCCTTCGTTTCTTCCATATGCTTTTACCGCCCAAAACTCAGATTCTTATACCTATTATAGCACAGAGGCTTCGGCTTTTCAAGCATCCGCACGCTCTTTCGGTATTCTTTTAAAAAATCACTTGCAATCCCCGCAGATTTGTGATACAATATCCAAGGCGCAATAACCGCCTGTTGTTTTATTCAAAAAAAGTTCGGAGGTATTGAACGTGGAAAAGATTAAAATGACAACACCGCTTGTGGAGATGGACGGAGACGAAATGACGAGGATCATCTGGAAGATGATCAAGGACGAGCTCCTCACTCCCTTTATCGACCTGAAGACCGAGTATTACGATCTCGGGCTTCCCGAAAGAGAGCGCACGAAGGACAAGGTCACCTTCGACGCGGCGTACGCAAATCAGAAGTACGGCGTCAGCGTCAAGTGCGCGACCATCACGCCCAATAAGCAGCGCGTGGAGGAATATAACCTCACCGAGATGTGGAAGAGCCCGAACGGCACGATCCGCGCGATCCTTGACGGAACCGTGTTCCGCGCGCCGATCCTGATCGATGCGATCCGCCCTGCGGTCCGCAATTGGAAGAAGCCTATCACCATTGCGCGCCACGCATACGGCGACGTGTACAAGGCAACCGAGTACAGAGTCGAGGGCGAGGGCAAGGCAGAGCTTGTGTTCACGGATAAGGACGGCAAGGAGAGCTTCCGTCAGACCGTGTACGATTTCGAGTGCCCCGGTGTGCTGCAGGGACAGTACAATAAGGACACCTCGATCCGCTCCTTTGCGCATTCCTGCTTTAACTATGCGATCAATACCAAGCAGGATCTTTGGTTTGCCACCAAGGATACGATCTCGAAGCAGTACGATCAGACCTTCAAGCTGATCTTCAAGGAGATCTACGACGCGTGCTATAAGGAAAAATTTGAAACGCTTGGCATCAGCTACTTCTATACGCTGATCGACGATGCGGTCGCAAGAGTGATCCGCTCCGAGGGCGGCTACATCTGGGCGTGCAAGAACTATGACGGCGACGTGATGAGCGATATGGTCTCCACCGCATTCGGCTCGCTCGCAATGATGACCTCGGTGCTCGTTTCGCCCGACGGAAAGTTTGAGTATGAGGCGGCGCACGGCACGGTAACGCGCCATTATTACCGCTACCTTAAGGGAGAGGATACCTCGACCAACCCGATGGCGACCATCTATGCGTGGTCGGGCGCTCTGCGCAAGAGAGCCGAGCTTGACGGGCTTTCCGAGCTTGCATCCTTCGCGGATAAGCTGGAACAGTCCTGCATCGATACCCTGAATGACGGTATTATGACCAAGGACCTTGTCGGTCTCGTAGAGCCCGGTTTTAAGGCAACGGCGGTCAATACGATCGAATTTATCAAGGCGATCCGCGCGCGTCTTGAAAAGAAGCTTGCGTAAAAGCAAATAATTATTTACAAAAAACAAAGAAAAAGCCGGACCGAATGCTGAAAATACAGCAGATCGGTCCGGCCGGTTTTTTCTATACAGGATCGATTTCAAAAAGTGCCGTGCCGCATGGCGCGAGCGTGAAGCGTATACAGTCGGTCACCGTATCGGGGAGATCTGTGCCGAAGACTGTGCGCACGAGGTGCTTTGCGGGGAGCGAGAGCGTTTTTTCTCCGCCCTGATCGGAATGCAGGGCAATATAGCCCTCGCCAAGATACACGACCTCGCCGAGACCTGCGTAAAGGTGCACGCCGCTTTTCTCCAAAAACGCGCGCATCTCCTCCTTCGTCAGCGCGTAGTGCGCGGGCGTTGCAGTCAGGTAGGGAATGCCGAGAGACTCGCAAAGGCGCATCGCTGCCCTGCCTCTCTCGGAGGGGGTGGGAGAGGGAAAGATCGCGGCGGCGTAGCCCTCGCGCAGCGCTTCCATATCCTCGACCAAAAGGAAGTCGCAGGGGACTCCGAGAGAGCCGACCTCGGTCCTCGAATATTCAATGCCGAGGATCTCGGGTGTGCCTGCAAGCAGACCTGCGAAGGCCTCCTCGTCCGCAAAGAAGGCAACGCGCTCCCTCGCGCTTTCGTGTTTTTTCGTCCGTGCCGTTTCCTGGATCGCCTTCATCTCCGTCAGCGCATCCATCAGGCAGGGATCGTCATACCAGCCGCCCCACATATCAAACCACCAGATCGCAGAGCCCCTCGTCAGCTGATGGGCGAAGCACTTGCGAAGCGCGAAGAGAGAGAGCTGTGCCGTCGGCGGTCCGACCCAGACCGAGGCGCCGTCTCCCGTGCGGTACATATCGTCCGCATATTCTCCGGGGCGCAGCTCCTGAATGGCGCACGTGAGGTAGGTGCGGATGTCGCACTCGATAAAGGGGAGCTTTCCGTGGCGCTTCACAGAGTCCACGGGGATCATATCCGCCCAGTCAATGCCGAGGCGGCGGCCCTCCGCATAGGCGTTCGGGGAGGAGAAAAAGTCAAGACTTTCGGAATCCAGAAGACTGCGGATGCCGTGCGAGCCGAAGAGAGGGGTATTGCCCGAATGATAGGCGTAGCCGTAAAACGAGCCGACGATCTGCGTGCGGTCGGTCTCGCGCTTCACCGCCGCGGCAAAGCCCTCGAGCGTTTTTGCCACCGCGAGATTGGCAAAGACCGCGTAGCGCCTTGCGTTCTCCGAGCGCTGCACCGCATTGCCCACGGACTCGTATTCCTCATAGGCGGGCGGCATGCCGTCCTCGCCATAGTTTTCCTTCAGATAACGCGCGTAGGCTTTTTCTGCCGCCTTTGTGCCGAGGCCGCCGCGCATATCGGGATAAAACCATTCCTGCGTCTGTCCGCCGCAGATCTGCCAGCCGCCGACGCGCGCGGCATAGTCCGCGCTCTTTATATGGCGTACGATTTTTAAGAGCAATTCCTCGGCGTCCTTGCGGAAGGCCTCGGAGAAGAGCACCTCGCGCTTTCCCGCCTTGTTCGTATCCGCCACGTCGTCGGGATGCCGCTCGGTCCACCATCTTGGCATACTCACGTAGATGCGCGGGAAAATGATCGCCTTCGGGCAGGCGCGAAGAATCTTCCTTACCGCCGCCTCAAACTCGCTGTAGTCCTCCTTGCCCTCCTCGTCGAAAACGCCGACGCGAAAGGGGGTAAAGCCGGTCTCGTGGCTGTTGATGGGCAGGCGCGTCATCGGCACGTTGACGAAGAAAATGCGGAAGCCCGCCGCGAGAAAGTCAAGGTATGCGCTTCTTTCTTCAAAATAGGTCGTATAGGCAACGGCGGTGGTCTCCTTGCCCTCGATATAAAGGCGCGGTGTGCCGCTTTTTGTTCTTATCTCGCTTTTCAGCATGATCTGTCCTCCGCATTCGTCTTTTTTTACAGTATAGCACAGAAAAAGCAAAAAAGCAATCAACGCACCGTTGTGCATCGGTTGCTTTTTATACCGTAATGATATTGCCTTATATTTATTTCCACTCCTCGGGGATAGGAAACTTGTGCTCAATGCCGAGCTTTTCAACACAGAATTTAAACTTTTTGATCTGCGCATCGCTTGTTTCTGTGGCCTCCGCCGCATTGTCTGCATGGATTTTTGTGTGCAGGTGGAACCAACCGAGGTCCTTGAAATGATAGGATTCGCCAATGCCGATGCCGTTGCAAGCGAAGGCAGCGGGAATGCTGATTCCCGTCCTCATCCCATCCTTCAGCTCATCGAGGTGCGCTTTGTAAACCTCTCTCGGGGTGCACCCATTTTTCTTGCAGACCGAGGCCGCAATGCCGACCACCTCGCCAAGCATACCGAGCGTTCGCATCACGCGCACGGCAGAAAAAGCTATGTGGCTGACGCTGATCAGCCTGCCGCCGAGAAATAGATTTTCTATATCCTTGGAATACAGACAGCGATAGGGAACGGGGCAAGCGAAGGGCATGTGCCGATGGTAAGCAAAGGAGCGGAAGGCTTCGCCAAAGCGCTCCTCGTTGATCGGCTCCGGGTAGTGGATATCAATACCCCAGGTGATCTTCGCCGTGGCATCCTCGTAGTCAATCGGCACATTGAAATCGTTTTGTGTGAGAATATAGTCACCCTTCACGCGGTAGCTCTCGCGCTTCCCGCCAAAAGGAGAAACCCATTTTAATATCGATTTTGCAAATCTTTCTTTGCTTTTTGCGTGATTTTTTTGGTAAGACCAATTGGAATAGATGGCGCGAAGTCCGTAGTCGCGGATGTATTCCGCATCCTTCACCATATCGCGTGTAAAGCCTGTTTCCTGCTCCCAGTCACCCGAAAAGCAGTTAAGATAGGAGTCCTCATCAAAGGGAAGATTCCAGTCAATATCGGGAAAGGCCGTTTCTTCCTCTGTCTCTTCGGAATACCAGCGGATGGAATGGCCCATAACGAGATCCCTATGCTCGCTCGGCGCGAGATTCTCGCCAAAGTCGCTTTTGGCATCGTTGCCGTACATGACCTCAGCACCGCCAAGTCTTGCAAGAATGCCGTCACCGCTGCAGTCCGAAAAGAGCGTGGCGCGGATTCTTGTTTTTTTACCGCTTTGCATACTTGTCGCAATGACAGCCGCAATGCGGTCGCCTTCCTTTTCGATTTCGAGGACCGCCTCATTTAACAGGAGAACGCATGTGCCCTCGTTGCGCAAGGGAGCTTCAAAGGCGAAGCGCTTGCGGTGATCCTCAAAGTATTCCTCCTTATAGACCGTGGGGTGACCCATCACAGGGGCGATCTCGCGCACAACATCACCGATCCTTTCGTACGGTGCGTGGCCGATCTGTCCGCCCATGCAAACGCGGATCTCGGAGCTGTTGCATCCGCCGAGGATCGGGCGATCGTTGATCAATATTACGTTACAGCCCTTTCTTTTGGCCGCGAGGGCTGTGCAGATGCCCGCAATACCACCGCCAACCACGGCAAGGTCATAGACCCTTTCGTCATCCTGCACTTCCTTCCACACAAGGCGCTTTCGCATGGCCTCCATTGCATCACGACTGCTTTTGGGCGGCTCTTCCGTATCGGTGATATAGATCGCATCGCATCTTCCGTTAAAGCCGGTCAGATCGTGAAGCGCGAGCGCATGTGTGCCCTTTGTGAGAAAAATCTTTCCCGCAAGCTGAAATCCCCAATCCTTGCCGTTCGTTCCGAGCGTATGGGGAAGCGCCTTGCCGTCTATGCGGATCTCGAATTTCCCTGCGGGATCCTTCACGTTCCACGGTGCGGTCCAATCGCGTGTGAGTGCGAAAACTCGGTATTCTCCGTCCTCTGCAACATTCAATTTTCCCGAAGCATCTGCCACGGGAACACCCATGCCGTGTGCCATCAGATATGCGGAGCGGATCCATTCTGCCGCACCGCTGTCGACGACCCAGCCGCCCTTATTTTCAAGGCTTTCGGCTTCGATCCATATTTCTGCCATCCCGGTGCTCCTTACAACGGATTGATCTGCTTGTCAATACCCCAGACGGTCACGTCCTCCACGACGGCACGCGCGGGGAGATTTGCGATATAAAGAACGGTTTCTGCAATGTCCTCGGGCAGGAGCCGATCGGTGGTCTCTCCAATACCGCAGGCACTCTGAAATCCCGTGCTTGCCGAGGAGGGAACAACACAGCTTACCCTCACACCGTGCGGTTGCATTTCGAGATACATACCCTTTGAAAAATTGAGCACACCTGCCTTGGCTGCCGCATAGACCGACCACGTAGGCCAGCACTGTCTTGCGCAAACCGAGGAGATATTGATCATCGTTCCGCTCTTCTGCTCCTTCATCATGTCCGCAAAGGCGCGGCAGCCGTAGATCACGCTGTTCAAATTGAGCTTAATGGTCGCATCGATCTCTTCGGTTGAAAATTCACTGACCTCCTTGATCGCGATGCCGCCGCCCGCATTGTTGACGAGGATATCCAGTCTGCCGTAGGTGCTCTTGACGGTCTCGACGGCCCTATCCCAGTCCGCGGGGTTGGTTACATCCATAGAAAAAGCAAGATCGCCGCCTACCTCTTTTCTTGCTTCTTCCAGTCTTTCGGCATTTCTTGCGGTCATAATAACGGTATCGCCGTTGTCCTTGAAGGCCTTTGCGGTGGCCTTTCCGTAGCCGCTGGATGCGCCTGTGATCAATACGATTCTTTTCATATATTATTGTCTCCTTCTATGGGAATTCGGATTTCCCATTCAAAATTTTCTGTTTCCATATCGCGGGGGAATACCTCTACCGTCGGAAGCGTTTTGTGCCTTTTGAGCTTTGTCGAGGGCAGGATCTCACAAAGGATCTCGTTGTATTTTCGGTTCACTGCGCTGTCCTCCGTGGTATTCATTTTTACAGAGAGCCAGCGGCTGCACGGTACCGTTTCTTCCATGCCTGTGTTTTCTTCGGTGCGCTCTCCGAGCGTACACTGCACCAAGCCGTTTTCGTTCCGATACACAGCGTAGATCTGCTCGCCCGAGATCTCTTTGTCCCTTTCCTTTGCATAAAAATCATTCCAGACCCCCTCGCAGCAAAGTGTGTCGGTGTGATCCGAGATCGCGCGAAAGCCGCGCACGGCGAAGGCCGTATCGGATAGGATATGAAACGGCTGTTCAGCACCGCCACGGATGCGAAGCTCGAATTTCGGGCGCGGGAATAATTTTACCTCGCATCCGCCTCGGCCGCAAACACTCGGTGCGACACCGTGGTATTCGCTGAACGCCTTGGAAAACGCGGCAAGCGTGGAGTAGCCGTATTTTTCGCTGATGCTTTGTATGCTTGCGCGGCTGTTCATCAGCTCGCAGGCGGCAAGTGAAAGCCTGCGCTTGCGGATGTATTCCGAAAGCGGGCATCCGACGATAAAGGCGAAGATCCGCCTGAATTCATAAACGGATAGCGTCATATGAGCAGCAAGCGCTTCGTAATCAATCACTTCGGTGATCTTTTCTTCGATCTCTTCGATGATGGCCTCGATTTTTTCTATACCGTTATACATATCCGTCTCCGTTTTTCTTTTATTATAACATAAATTCTTTTGCTTGTCTTGTCTTTCGGTGCATTTTTTGAAAAACAAAAGAACGAAGGCACTTTTTCGATACCTTCGTTCTTGCTGTATTTTGGGCGGGTACGGTCGGAGCTTACCACGAAAATCCGATCTGCTTTTTGGAAAATCCCGCTCTTACGTAGTCACCGCAGGCGGGCATCACCTTGCGCAAAAGCGCGGCGGTACAGGTGCGTGCACGGATAAAATCCATCGCGCAGCCTTCCTCCAGACATTGCACGGCGGCAAGCAGCACGTAGGGCATACCGCGCGAGAGGGTGTGCCAGGTGGTGTGCAGAATGCCGAAGAGACCCTCTGCCTTTGCGGTTTTTGTGCAGGCCGAGGTCTCGGCGAAGCCGCAGTCCCAGGGGCAGAGCATCGTGTCAAAGCCCGCCTTCGCAAAGACGGACGCCGTCTCCACGGGGAAGTGCTTGGCATCGTACTGCCAATCGGCAATAATGATGCTTTTGTCAAGCTTTGTTAGCATATATGCCTCTTTTTCGGCGCTCGGCGCACCGCAGCAATAGACGTTGTCCTTGTTAAATGATGGCCGGCGGTAAAGGAACATATCGCCCCAGGCAATGATCCTTCTGCCCTTTGCGCGCATCTCTTCGGCGACCTCGTTCAGAAAATCCGTGATGAAGTCCATGCTCTCCTCGGAGAAGGAGAAGTTATACGCCTCGTCACACCCGACGTGGAAGTAAGCACCCTCGCCGCAAAGCGCACATAATTCCTCCCTTACCTTTCGCAGCAGCGCGCGCACCTTGGGCTTGCGGATGTCCCAGCACCAGCCGTCGTCTGTGAAGTAGGTCTGCAGGGAGGGATCCTGATCGAGCACCACGTGCTTGCCGTGCATCACGCGGCAGGCGGTCGCGTGTCCCCATTGGTTGAACATCGGCACGATCTCGAGGCCGAGGTCGTTTGCCTCCTTCACGATCGGCGCGATCTGCGCCTTCTCGAAGGCAGAGTCCCAGGCGAGCGCACCGAGGCAGTCGTAGCGGAGCATCCCCCAGAATTCCAGCACGAGATGCGTGTACTTCAGCGCTCCCGCCAGGCGAACGAAGCGCTGTATCTCCCAAAGCTCGGTTTCGGGGAATACGCAGAAATGCACCATTCGGTTGCCGATCGCGGCGCGGTCGGTGATCTCGCAGGCCTCGATCTCCACGCCGACACCGCCGTCAAGGTCTACCGCCGTGAAGCGGTCCAGCAGCGTCATAAAGCCGTGGATCAGTGCCTGCTCGCTCTCTGCCGCGAGCGCAATGCCGCTCTCGTCGATGCGCAGAGAATAAGCACAGCCGTCGAGCGGAAGGGCTGCCGTTTCTCCCACGGTGAAGGTATAGCCGTCGGCAGGTCGGGTATCAAGCACCGATGCGCCGAAGGCGAAGCTTTGGAAAAATTCCTTAAGGACGGGCTTATCGAGACAAGGGTGGCAGGCGGCGCTCACCTTCTTCGGGAGAATAAACGCCCCCGCGCCTCGCTTTTCGTTTTTCGGATGAAAGATCATACGGATGCTCCCTTCGTTTTTTTACAGTATATCATAAAGGCGCGCGTTTGCAAATGGATTTTTTCCTCAAAAGGGTGGATTTTTCGGTCAGCGCGCGGGGCGTGCGGAAAAAAGCTTTCGGGCTCTCGCATTCATTTATAATACTTCTTATAAACCGACTGTATATACATCGCCTTTTCTTCCCGGTGACGAAGAGGATCTTCATTATAGCACAGTAAAAGAAAAAAGGCGCTGAGTCATTAAGAATACAGAGAGAACAAGGCTTTATAGAGTATATAAGCGCGAATATCTGTATTCTTAGTGCGAAGCGCCTTTGGGGGCTTGCTTGATTTAGAGCAGAAATCGTCGGCTGATAATCAAGTAA
>JAGBBQ010000048.1 GCA_017938425.1 Clostridia bacterium
CAAAATGAAAAAGAAAATATTAGGCGTGGCAAAAAAAGCACCGCGCACCAATGCGGAGCTGGCGGCTGCAGCCGTTGCCGCCGGAAAGGCGGGCGCAGCTGTTTTTCCCGCAGCCTACGGCGCAAAGCGCTTTGACACCCAAGAGCTCCGTGCGTACATGAAAAGCACGAAGCAGGAGATCTCCGAGAAGAAAAAGGATCTGAACGGAGTAAAAAAGGAAAGCGACGAGAGCGCGGAGGACTTTGAGCGCCGCCGCATAGAGCGCCGTGCCGCCGTTCTCGGCGTGCAGTTCGGTGCGATCGCTTTGCTGTCGCATAAGGGACACGCAGACGAGGCGGAGAGCTTTAAGAAGGATGCCGTCGCCGGTGTTCGCGATTATAATAAGAGCGTTGCAAAATACAATCGAACCGCCGATCAGCCGGTTGCACCGCTGTCGGAAAATATCATTGCGAAAATTGCAAAAGAAGGGAAGCTGCCGGAAAACCTCCCTTTTGGTTCGGCCGCCACGGGGCATGATGCAGCCCTGACGGGCGGCGTAAATGAAGGCTCTAAGAACGAGGGACAGATAGAGCAGGATGCATTCAAAGCCGAGATGCAGAAGCAGATGCTTTTGCACGCTATGACCTGGAATCCTGCCGTTGCATCAGCAATCAGAGATATGGTGGAGGCAGAGTCCGCCACGGAAGAGGAGGCTGCGATCTCCGCGGTGCAGGCCGCGCCCACGCTTTCTCCGAGCGCCGCGGCGCTTGCGGCACGCCAGCAGCGCTTGCTGGCCGAATATGAGGCCGCTCTTTCGGGAAAGGGTGTCACCGTCAGCCGCGCGGAGGACAACCCCGCGTTCGTTGCGCGAAAGGATGATTATCTGCGCGCCATATCTGATGAAGCCTTTTTGAAAAATGAGGTTCAACGCCTTGCGTATTATGAAAATCGCATGGCGATGATCGAAACGAAGCGCGACCAGATGATGAGCGCTTCGGATGACACAAAGTATATGTCCTTGCAGGCGCGCAGGACGGATGCCGCCGAGCGCCGCCTGGACGTGATCCGTGATGAGATCGCATTGCTTTGCTTGCTGAATCGCTATCCCAACGAGCGGATCGCAAGCAGATGCGTGCAGCTTTGCACGGAGGATATTGAGGAATATAACCGTCAGATCTCGGGGCTTTCGGGCACGGACAGATGCGTTGAGCCCTTGAGCAGGATCTTGCCGTCGCAGGTTCTTGCCGGCGGAATCGATACCACTGCTGCCGCCTTTGCACAGCTGGATCGCGCCATGACGAGAGGTATGCAGCCCCCTGCGGATACAGACCGTCTTGCGTCCTTCGGCACGGATTCTTCTCTGTATGCGGAGGATACGCGCGCGTATGCAGAAGCGGACCGTGCCTTCCGCAAGGAGCTCGCGCGTGCTGAGCGGGATTATGAGGAGGCCGTGCGTGCATACGCTGCGGCAAAGGCTGAGGCACGCCATTTGGCTGAGCTCAGAGCGAGCGGTACTGCCGCCGAGGATGCCGCCAAGAATGCAGAGGCTCGGGGCGCAGAGGCAGACGAGGCGCAGCAGAGGCTGGATTCGCTTTGCACCGCCAAGGAGGCTACCGAGAGATCGACCACGCTCTCCAAGGCACGCAAGGCGGAAATGCTGGCGCTTGTGGCTGCTATGGCGGCGGATAAGAATAACACCGAGGCCGCCGAGGAGCTGAAGAAGCAGAGCGTTATCGCCGGCATAGAGGAAGGAAGAGCCGCCACAAGAGCGGAAAAGAGAGATCAGAAGAATATCGAGCTTTGGGAGAAGGCTCTTGCGAGCGCCGAGGCGAAGGCACGTCTTTCCGAGGAGTCTGCCGCGGCCGCCGTTGCAAGGCTTGAGCAGGTGCGCTCCGCGAAGGAGGATACGCGTGCGCTTCATGAGGCGTACGGTGAGGCACTTCGCGAAAATTCCAAGGCGATCGGCGCACGGCGCACGGCGGATGCGATCATGGAGGATCGCGAGCAGAAGCGCTCCCGTGCTGCACAGAGAAAAGAGGCGAAGGCCGCCATGCTCGCCTTTGCCGCCGCTATGGGGGCAGAGGAGGAGGTATGCCGCGAGGCCTCGCTTCCTAAGCGCGAAAGCCGCAGAATGGATGCCGCGATCGCAAATGCGGAACGCCGTTATGACCGTGCTATGCGCGCCGCCGAAGAGGCGGATGCCAAGGCTTTGCGCTTGGCAGATAAGCGTGCAGCCGCAGATGCGGTGAATGAGGCACGCCGCCGCAGCGAAACGCTCAGGCAGGATGCCGCTTATGCGGAGGATCAGCTGAACGCCCTGCGTGCCGCGAAGGAAGCAACCGAACGTTCGAAGGCGATGACGCGCCGTGAAAGAGCCGAAATGCTCGCGCTGGCTGCCGCCACCACCGAAAAGGATAATACAGATGCGGTGGAGCGCTTGAAGAAGCAGATCGCCGCCGCGGCAGAGAAGGAAGAGCGCGCACAGAAAAAGGCAGAGCGAGAGATGGCTCGCACCTTGGAGCGCTTTGAAAAGCACGTTGCCGATGCCGAGGCGCAGGCGCGTGTTTCCGAGCGCGCCGCAGAGGGCGCGAAGGCCAAGGCTATGCTTTTGTCCGAAAGAAAGGCAGAAGCTGCCGCTTTGCACGAGGCGTATGAGCAGGCGATCCTTGAAGAGGCAAGAGCCAAGAATGCAAGAAGCGCCGCCGATCAGGCAAGAGCGCAGAGAGATGCCGTGCGTAGCCGTTCCGAGTCGCATAAGGAGGCGAAGGCTGCCATGCTCGCCTTTGCCGGTGCGCTGGCTACGGCAGAGCAGAGAGAGCCGCAGGATCGGAAAACGCCTACGGCGCAAATGCAGAAGCTGAGTGCCGCGATCGCCGCCGCTGAGGCGCATTACGAGCGTGCTATGGAGCAAGAGGCCATCGCACAGCAGAAGGCAGAGATGCTGGCGCTTGTGAAGGCCGAAAACGCCGAGAAGAGAAACGCCAAGGCTGCCGCCAAGCTGAAAAAGAAGATGGAGGTCTCCGAAAAGAAGACCAAGCGCGATATTCGCGACGTGGCAAATGCCGAGGATGGCTCCTCTTGGGATAAGAAGGAAGCGAAGGCAGAGGCAGAAGCACTTCTGCTTGAGAAAAATGCAACCGCCGCCAAGGAGCGCGTGAAGGCTCTTGCTGACAGAAAGGCAGATAAAAAGGAGCTGAACGCGGCGTATAAGGAGGCCATGAAGGCCGAGGCTAAGGCCAAGCGTGCAAGACAAACCGCCGAGGAGATCGAGGAGAAGCGCCAATCCGAGGAGGATCGCAAGGAATCCAAGAAAGCCGCAAGGCTTGCTTTGATTGCTTTTGCCGCGGCCTATGCCGTTAACAAAAAGGATAAGAAGCAGGATAAGCGGGCGAAGAAAGCCGAAAATCGTGCAGGTGAGCTTGAAAAGGCGATCGAAGAGGCGAACGAGCGCATGGAGCGCGCGGAGGCCAGACATCGCAATGCGAAGGCACGCGTAAGAGCGCTTTCTTCTCAAAAGTCCGTCACGAAGAGCGAGCGCAAGGCAACGCGTAAGAGATACGTGAATGCCGAGGCCGATTATGAGCGCGCAATTGCAAGCTATGAGACCCTGCTGAGTGCCAAGGCGGCGAAGGAAGCCGCAAAGGCATTGTCCCGCGAGGAAAAGGCAGAAATGCTTGCCCTCGTTGCCGCCGCGAATGCGGAAACGAAGGAAGCCAAGGCCGCTGAACGCGCGGCGAAAAAGGCTGCGCTCCTTGCAAAGAAGGAAGCAAAAACGGCAGAAGCTGCCAATGCTACCGATCGCAAGGCGAAGAAGGCCGCCGCCCTTTCGAAGAAGGAAGAAACGGTTACCGAAACCGTGGAGGCCGCTGCTGCCGAAGAGCGCGAGGAAACCGTTCGTGCGGTTGAAGAGAAGGTAAAGAAGTCCAAGCTTTCGGCAGAGGAAAAGGCCGAGATGCTGGCTCTCGTTGCCGCCGCGAATGCGGAAACGAAGGCAAAGAAAGCCGAGGAGCGCAAGGCGAAGAAGGCTGCCGCACTTTCCAAGAAGCAGGAAACGGTAGAAGAAACCGTAGAGACCGTTGCCGCTGAAGAGCGCGAGGAGACCGTTCGCACCGTTGAGGAGAAGGTAAAGAAGTCCAAGCTTTCTGCAGAGGAAAAGGCAGAAATGCTGGCTCTCGTTGCCGCCGCGAATGCGGAAACGAAGGCAAAGAAGGCCGAGGAGCGCAAGGCGAAGAAGGCTACCGCACTTTCCAAGAAGCAGGAAACGGTAGAAGAAACCGTGGAGGCCGCTGCTGCCGAAGAGCGCGAGGAAACCGTTCGTGCAGTTGAAGAAAAGGTAAAGAAGTCCAAGCTTTCGGCAGAGGAAAAGGCTGAAATGCTTGCGCTTGTTGCCGCCGCGAATGCGGAAACCAAGGCAAAGAAAGCCGAGGAGCGTAAGGCAAAGAAGGCCGCCGCCCTTTCCAAGAAGGAAGAGGCGACCACCGAAACCATTGAGGCCACAAACGACGAGCGTTTGGAGAATATTCGTTCCACCAAGGAGACGATAAAGAAATCCAAAGCGCTTTCTCAGGAAGAAAAGGCCGAAATGATTGCTTTGGTCATCGCTGCCAATGCAGAGAAAAAGGATGCCAAAGCACAAGAGCGCTTGCAGAAAAAGATTGCCGCTGCCGCAAAGAAGGAAGAAAAGACAGCGCATAAGTCTGCATCCGCGGAGTCCAAGACGGTCGTTTCCGAGGAGTACGAGCAGGCTGTTCGTGCCGTTGAGGAGAAGGTTAAGAAATCTCCGCTTTCTCGTGAGGAAAAAGCGGAAATGCTGGCTCTCGTTGCTGCGGTAAGAGCAGAGAAGAGAGAGGCAGAGGCTGCCGAGCGCAAGGCAAAGAAGGCCGCCGCACTTTCCAAGAAGCAGGAAACGGTAGAAGAAACCGTAGAGACCGTTGCCGCTGAAGAGCGCGAGGAGACCGTTCGCGCCGTTGAAGAAAAGGTAAAGAAGTCTAAGCTTTCGGCAGAGGAAAAGGCTGAAATGCTTGCGCTTGTTGCCGCGGCAAATTCGGAAACGAAGGCAAAGAAGGCCGAAGAGCGTAAGGCAAAGAAGGCTGCCGCACTTTCCAAGAAGGAAGAGGCGACCACCGAAACTGTTGAAGCTGTTGCCGCTGCCGAAGAGCGCGAGGAGACCGTTCGCGCCGTTGAAGAAAAGGTAAAGAAGTCCAAGCTTTCGGCAGAGGAAAAGGCAGAAATGCTGGCTCTCGTTGCCGCCGCGAATGCGGAAACCAAGGCAAAGAAGACCGAGGAGCGTAAGGCGAAGAAGGCTGCCGCACTTTCCAAGAAGGAAGAGGCGCCTGTCGAAACCGTTGAGGCCGTTGTTTCTGAAGAGCGCGAGGAGACCGTTCGCACCGTTGAAGAAAAGGTAAAGAAGTCTAAGCTTTCGGCAGAGGAAAAGGCAGAAATGCTGGCTCTCGTTGCCGCGGCAAATGCGGAAACGAAGGCAAAGAAGGCCGAGGAGCGCAAGGCGAAGAGGGCCGCCGCGCTTTCGAAGAAGGAAGAGGCGACCACCGAAACCGTAGAGGCTGTTGCCGCCGAAGAGCGCGAGGAGACCGTTCGCACCGTTCAGGATAAGGTCGAAAAGTCCAAGCTTTCGAAGGAAAAGAAGGCCGAGATGCTCGCCCTTGTTGCCGCGGCAAATGCGGAAACGAAGGCAAAGAAGGCTGCCGAGCGTGAAGCGAAAAAGGCCGTCGTGCTTGCAAAGAAGCAGACGAAGACCACCGAAACCGTAGAGGTCGCCGCTGCCGAGGAGCGCGAGGAGACCGTTCGCGCCGTTCAGGATAAGGTCGAGAAGTCCAAGCTTTCGAAGGAAAAGAAGGCCGAGATGCTCGCCCTTGTTGCTGCCGCGAATGCGGAAACGAAGGAGGCCAAGGCTGCCGAGCGTGAAGCGAAAAAGGCCGTCGTGCTTGCAAAGAAGCAGACGAAGACCGCGGATCAAGCGAAGGTCGCTCATGTTGAGGATCGCGAAGAGGCGATCCGTGCCGTAGAAGAAAAGATCAAGAGATCCTCTCTTTCTCGCGAGGAGAAGGAGGAGATGCTCACTCTCGTTGCCGCCGCAAAGGCTGAGAAAAAGGATGCAGAGACCACTGCGCGCGAGGCGAAAAAGACGGCTGCTCTTGCTAAGAAGGAAGAGCGGGCAACACATAAGGCCGCGCAGGCCGAAGCAAAGCGCCGCAGTGCCGAAGCCGTTCGCGCCGAGGATCACCTGGATACGCTTCGCTCCGCCAAGGAGGCAACGGAAAAATCCAAGACGCTTTCTCGCGAGGAAAAGGCGGAAATGATCGCTCTGGTCATGGCCGCAAATGCCGATGAGAAAAACGCCAAGGCCGCCGCGAAGCTGAAAAAGAAAATTGCCGATGCCGCGAAGAAAGAGGATCTTGCCGCAAGGACCGTATCCGAGTCTGCGCCCGCGACCTCCGGTATAGAGAAGAGGGTCGCCGAGAGCGAGGCGAAGGCGTTGCTTGCGGAAAAGGCTTACGTTGCCGCAAGAGAAAGAGCCGAGCAGCTCGCGCAGAGAAAAGCGGACAAGAAGGCCTTGCACGAGGCGTATGAGCAGGCAGTTTTGGAGGAATCCAAGGCGAAGCGTGCAAGAAAGGCCGCCGAGGCTGTAAAGGATCAGCGCGATTCCGATGCGGAGCGTGCAGAGTCCCATAAGGAAGCCAAGGCCGCTATGCTTGCCTTTGCCGCCGCCTTTGCTCTTGAGGAAAAGAATAAAAAGGCGAAAAAGGTGCAGGCAAGTGCCTCCTCCGTCACGAGGCAGGAGCGCAAGCTGGATGCCGCAATCGCCGCCGCTGAGGCGCATTACGAGCGTGCGCTCAAGGATGAGGCCACTGCACGGGAGCAGGCCGAGATGACCTCTCTTGCCAAGGCCGAGAAAGCAGAAAAGAGCCATACGGGAAGATCGGATCGCAACGCCGCTCGCATGGCACAGGCCAATGCGAAGGCCGAGGCAGAGCGCGCAAGAGCCGAGCTCGAGACCCTGAAGACCGCCAAGGAGGCAACCGGAAAATCCAAGGTGCTCTCCCGCGAGGAAAAGGCAGAGATGCTCTCTCTCGTTATGGCCGCCAAGGCAGAGCAGAGAAATGAAAGAGCCGCCGCGCGTCTGAAGAAAAAGATCACCGCCGCCGCAAAGAAGGAAGAAAAGGCCGAGCAAAGAATGACCAAGGCACTTGCTTCCAAGACGGCTGTGCAGGAAAAGGAGCGCTTGGACCGCGAGGCCGCCGTGCTTGCAGCCGAAAGATCTGCTATGGATGCAAAGCAGAAAGCAGATCGCCTGACAAGCGAAAGAGTCAACAAAAAGGAGCTCCACGAGGCGTATAAGCAGGCGCTTCTGGAGGAATCCAGAGCGGCGAGTGCCAAGAAGGCCGCGGAGCAGAGCCGTGCAGAGCAAGGTGCCTCTGTCTCTCGCAAGGAGTCGCATAAGGAGGCCAAGGCTGCTATGCTCGCCTTTGCCGCCGCCTATGCCGCAGAGGAGAGAGCAAGCAAGAGAAAGGCCCTTCTCCCCGTGCAGACCGCGCCCGCCAAGTCCGAAAGACCCGTGGAAACGGCGATCTCCGAGGCAGAGCGCCTTTACGAGGCCGCGCTTCTTTCGGATGCCGCATCCAAGGAAAGAGTGAAAGAGCTTGCCGCAAGAAAGGCAACGAGAAAAGAGCGCAAGGCCGCCTTTGAGGAGGCTGTGCGTGCAGAGATCGCATCCAGGCGTGCAGGCGAGAGAGTAGAGACTTTGAAGGCCGCGAAGCGTGCCGCAGAAAAGTCGAAGGCGCTTTCTTCCGATGAGAAGGCGGAAATGCTCGCTCTCGTTATGGCCGCCGATGCCGAAAAGAAGAACGCAAGACTCGTTGAAAAGATTCAGAAAAAGGCTGCCGCCGCTGCGAAGAAGGAGGCCAAGGCCGAGAGGCTTGCCGCCGAGCGATCCGGAAAAACCTCCAAGACGATGGAGAGATCCATTGCTTCTGCTGAGGCACAGGCGCTCGTTTCCGAGGAGGCCGCACTTGCCGCTAAGAAGAAGGCCGAGTCGATGCCTGCCGAAAAGCCAAGCAAAAAGGCTTTGCACAAGGCGTATCGCGAGGCGTTAGAGGAGGAGGCAAGAGCCGAAAAGGCGAGAAAGCTTGCCGAGCGTGTAAGAGCGGAGCGTGCTGCCGCCGAGGGCCGTCCCGAGGATCATAGGGAGGCCGAGGCCGCTATGGTTGCCTTTGCCGCCGCTATGGCCGCAGAGAGCAAGGGCGCAAAGGCCGCTCGCCGTGCGGAAAAAATGGCGTTTGCTTCCTTGGGCAAGAAAACGAAGAAGCCTGCCACGGTGGGCAAGGTGAATGCGCAGGAGGCAGAGGCGTATGCACGCGCCTGCGAGGAAAAGGCCGCACTCTCCGAGAAAAAGGCGTTGCTTCTTGCCACCGAAAAGGGCAAGAAGAAGGAGAAGCTCAAGGTTTACGAGGCCGCTCTGCTTGACAGAGCTGAGGCAGAGCGCGCAAGAGAACAGTCCGATGCATTGCAGGCGGAAAAAGCTCTTGCCGCCGCACCCGTCAGCCGCAAGACCAAGCGGCTCATGGCCGCCGCCGATAAGGCCGCTCTCGCAAGCCTCAAGGCAGAGAAGAAGCTACAGGCCAAGGAAAGCAAGCTGAGGACCAAGCTCGCCGTTGGCGAGAAGCAGCAGATCAAGACGAACGCTGAGCTTGAGAAGCTGCGTGCCGAGCTGGATAGAGCCAACCGCGTGCACGAAAAGCTGCAGAGAAAGCTGGAGCTCAACGCTCTGAGTGCGAGCGAAGCCGCGCGCAGAAAACTCAACCGCTCGCTCCCCGAAAAGACACGCATAGACCGTGACGATGCCGAGGCAATGGCAACGGTCAAGAAGGCAGATCTTGCCCCCGATTCCAAGGAAATGAAGCTGCAGGAGAAGCTGGATAAGGCAGAGCTTGCACGCGAAAGGATCCGTCTGAAGCTGGAGGAGAAGATCCGCCGCGCAGACGAGCGGGCAAGGCGCCGCGGTGCTTCGCAGATCAAGGATCAGAAGCCTGTAAATGCTCAAGCGACGGCCGATGAGGCTGTGGTGCCGAAGCTTGATAAGAGAAGTCTTGCCGATGCGAAGGCATGGGATATGCTGACGAAGCGGGACGAGATGCTGGAGCGCCGCCGCTCGTATGCGGAGGCCGTGCATCAGGATAAGCAGGATCGCGAGAGGATCGCCGCCGCCAAGAAGGCCGCGCCCTCTTCCGCCCCCTCTGAACAAGCACCTGCCGCACAAGCCGCTCCCGCGACCCCGATCGCCACGATCAGCAAGCGCGAAATGGATCAAAAGATCCGTGCGTTCTGCAGACGTGATATGGAGATGCTGAATGCGCGCTACGATGCCGCGATCGCAGAAGCGGAGCGTGCTTTGGAGCTTGGAGTCTGCGATCTTTCCTGCACACCCGCAATGCGCCAGCGCTTACGGTATGAAACGAAGAGAAGGATCCGCAAGCTCAATCAGATGAGAAGCAGGGCGATCCGTCTTGAAAGAGAGGATAACAAGCGTTACTTTGCTTGCCTGCGCACCGCTGCGATCCAGCCGAGAAACAAGCGCGAGGACAAAGCGGCTCTAGCAGAAATGCGCGAGCGCCTCTTCCGCTTGCTTGAGGAGAGAGACCGCGAGAATGCGCGCCTGTATTCGCTCTATCTTGCAGGCTCCTATAAGAAGGCAACAGGCGTGAAAACGCCTTGGCATAAAGCCTTCCTGCGTGAAAAGAAGCGTTGGCAGAGAAAGCTGAAGAAGCAGCTTCGCGCAATTGACGAGATGAATCTCAGCCGCGGTGATAAGCAGAAGCTGCGTGCCGATCTGGACCGCATCGCAACGGCATACGCCGATATTGCAGAAGCAAAGTGCCATGCAAAAAAGATGCATCTGAAGGGCGCGGCCGGTTATCAGCATAAGCAGGAGCTTCTTGAGATGAAGCAAGAGGTGACGGTGGCAAAGCGGAGCATGAAGCGTAAGATGAAGGCCGCCAGAGTCAAGGAGGATATCCGCAGCTTCTGGCAGACGTCCTTGCTCTCTCTCTTCGTGGCTGCTGTTCTCGTGGTAGCGGGCGTGGTTCTCTGGAATCAGTTCGGTGATACGATCTGGTCTTATCTGAACACGCATTTTCCCAAGATCATGGAGCAGCTGAAATAATGCAAAGGGTGCTATGGGCTGGGGCATTTGGGCGCAAGCGAAAATGACCGAAAGGTAATGTAAAAGTTCAAGGATCAACCAATGAGCTAAGAAATATGGTATAATGTTGAAATTCTGCGAATTTCTTCATAAAATCAAGGTCATTTTCTTTCTCCGTTCTCGCGCTCTACCGTAGATTACTACGCCTACGTTAGCGAGAACGAAGAATTTCGAACCAAATCCCCCGAGCCCCTTGATGTTACGAGGGTAGCTCAAGTTTTCTGCAATTTGTTCTACCCTTAGGTTAAGGAGACGAAGCAATGAAAAAAACGCAAAAAAACGGCATTTCCGAGGAGAAGCTGGAGATGATGACTCTTGCACAGCGTGAAGCTATGCAGAGAGAGTCGGAGAAGCGGCGCCTCACGGTTACGCAGGCGATCGAGGATCTGCTTTCAGAGATTTCCTCAAAGAAAAGCGGAAAATCTCTTCGCATGAAAAATCCAAAGAGGCTTGGGCAGCGCCCCAACGATACCTTGGAGGACTAAAGTTTTACCGTTTTTTTATAAAAATTGAGAAAAACACTTGATTTTTTCAAAAAATATGGTATAATGATAAGGAACAGAATAGGAAGGATGAAGAGTGGCTTGCGAGTCACTCTTCATTTGTTGTCCGCCTGTCTGCGGCGCGCCGCCGACAGCGGCGCGGAAAACGAAGCGCGAAGCGGCTTCCTTCTGTACTTATAATATAAGGAAGAAACGAAATGAAGAAAAGCATCAGGGATACGGTCAGAGAGGCGATCCTTCCCACGGTAACCGAGCTTGGCTATCGCATCTGGGATATTACCTATGCGAAGATCGGCGCGGATTATCATCTTGAGATCACGATCGACAGCGATAACGGCATCCAGATCGAGGATTGTGAGCGCGTGCATCGCGCGATCGATCCGATTCTTGACGAGGCAGATCCGATCGAGGGCTTCTATTATCTTGAGGTCTCCTCGCCCGGCATCGAGCGCGAGCTTCGCACCGAGGAGCATATCCTTGCGTTTATCGGCGCGCGTGTGGAGGCAAGGCTTTTCTCCGCGAAGGATGGAAGGCGCGCTGTTCGCGGCACGCTGCTTTCGCTCTCGGAGGGCGGTGCCGTTTGTATCCGTGAGGATGCGGGAGAAGAAATTCTTCTTGAAAGAAACGAGATATCCAGACTTGCAACCCTGTTTTTTGAGGAATAATAAGGAAAGGAATGCGTAAGGCTTTACGCGACATAAAAATGAATCAGGACTTTTACACAGCCCTTGACCTTTTGGAAAAGGAAAAAGGAATTCCCAAGGAGTATATGATCGAGAAGATCGAGGCCGCTCTGGCGAATGCCTGCCGCAAGGAGGTGGGCCAAACCACCGTGGTACGCGTGCAGATCGACCCCGTGAAGCAGGATATGAAGGTTTTTCAGCAGAGAACCGTTGTGCCGGACGGCGAGGTGGAGGACGTGAAAAATCAGATCGCTCTCTCCGATGCCAAGGCCATCAGCCGCCGTCATAAGCTTGGCGGCGTGGTTGAAACCGAGCTGAAGACGAAAACCTTCCGCCGCCTTTCCGCACAGGCAGGAAAGCAGATGATCATCCAGGCTATCCGTGACGCTGAGAGAGAAAGACAGACGCGCGAGTACGAGGATAAGAAGGAAGAGATCATCACCGCTATCGTTGACAAGGTGGATACCACTACGGGCAATCTGATCCTGGATACCGGAACGGGCTATGCAACCCTTCTCAAGTCCGAGCAGATCGCAGGCGAGACCCACGAGGTGGGTGACCGTATCAAGGTGTTTATCTCCGAGGTGAAGTCCGGAGAGCTCCGCGGTCCGCTGGTAACCCTCTCCCGCGTTCATCCCAATTTCGTTAAGAGACTTTTCGAGCTGGAGATCCCCGAGATCCAGGACGGCACGATCGTTATCCGCAGTGTTGCCAGAGAGGCGGGAAGCCGCACGAAGATCGCTGTGGAATCCAGAGATGAAAACGTGGATGCGATCGGCTCTTGTATCGGTAAGAACGGTATGCGTATCGGCGCGATCCTTTCCGAGCTTGGCGAGGAGAAGATCGATATCATTCAGTATAGCGAGGATCCCGTTGCCTTCGTTTGCGAGGCGCTGTCTCCCGCGAAGGTGATCTCTGCCGAGATGGACGGGGAGCGTACCTGCCGCGTTACGGTGGCTCCCGATCAGCTTTCTCTTGCAATCGGCCGCGAGGGTCAGAACGCAAAGCTGGCCGCAAGACTTACCGGCATGAAGGTGGATATCAAGGCATAAATTTCTCTGATAAAGAAAAGGAGGGAAGTCAGATATGGCTCAGATGCTAACGCCGCGCAGAGTACCGATGCGCAAGTGCATGGGCTGCGCCGAGCATTTTCCGAAGATGGAGCTGATCCGCGTTCTCAGAACGCCGGACGGAGCGATCGTTTTGGATGCTACAGGAAAAAAATCAGGCAGAGGTGCTTATATTTGTAACGATCCCGCCTGCCTCAAAAAAGCGAAGAAGGCCAGACGCCTTGAGACCTCGCTGGAATGCGAGATCCCTGAGGAGGTATTTCTCCGTTTGGAGGAGGAGCTTAGCGGTGCAACCGGATCATAATCAAAGACTTTGCGGTATGCTTGGCTTTGCGATGCGCGCCGGAAGGCTCTGCATCGGAACGCCGCTCGTTTGCAAGGCGCTCGGCGCAAGAGATCTTGGCGGTGTTCGCCTCGTTCTCGTCAGCGAAAGTGCATCGGATGCAACGAAGAAGAAGCTGCGCTGCAAATGCGAGTTTTACGGTGTCGGTCTTTGGGAGATCCCGCTCTCGATCGAGGCGCTTGGCAAGCTTCTCGGAAAGACCTACGCTCCTGCCGCCATCGGCGTTTGTGATGACGGCTTCGCCAGAGAAATCGATGCCGCCATGGCACGAAACAACGACACAGAAAGGAAGTTTCCTCCCTGCGGAAACCGGTGATATATATGGCAAAAAAGACGATCAAGCTTTCTCAGCTTTCTAAGGACTTTGCAATGAAATCAAAGGACGTGCTCGATGCCTTTAAGGACTTGGGGCTGGAAAAGAAAAGCGGCGCGAACGCCGACGATGTGGAATTTGCCCTCTTCTTTCAGAAGGTGACGAAGGCAAATCAAATAGAAAATCTGGACGATTACGTAAAGGGCACGGCTACCATCCGTGCCGAAAAGAAGCCCGTGGAGGATGCTGTGCAGGCAGAGAAGCCTGCGGAAAAGCCTGCAGAGACGGTTGCTCCCAAAGCAGAGGAGAAGCCCGCTCCCAAGGCGGCACCCAAGGCGGAGGAGAAGCCTGCCGCAAAGGCGGCACCCAAGGCAGAGGAAAAGCCCGCTCCCAAGGCGGCCGAGCCCGTAAAAGCGGCAGAGCCGAAAAAGGAAGAAAAGAAGCCCGAGGAAAAGAAGCCCGAGCCTGCGGCACAGCCGAGGATCGGCCGTATTGACCGCCCGCTGATGACGGCGGAGGAGCTTCGCAGATCCGATCGCCCCGCACCTCAGCGCACGGACAGACAGGGGCAGAAGGGCGGCTTTGACCGTCAAAGACAGGACGGCGGCAGAGACAATCGCCAGGGCGGCCGCCGCTTTGATAACGGATACAGCGCACGTCCGCAGGAAAACCCCTTCGCAAAGAAGCTGGATAATATGAGACGCGAGGCGCAGGGCTTTAAGCCCGCAGGCTCGCAGATGCCCGCGCAGAAGCCCGCACAGCCGAGCACGGCACGCCCCGCACAGCAGGCGCTTCTTGAGAAGCAGCAGAAGCAGGCCGCTGCCGCCAAGCAGACGGTGCAGACGCAGGCTCCCAAGAAGGAAGAAAAGAAGGCGCAGAAGCAGCAGTTCAAGACCATTACGCCCACCGTAAACACCGCAAACGTCAAGGGTGGCGTGAATATCGGCGGCGAGTATAATACGACGCAGCAGAAGACCCGCGTTGTGGATATGCGCACCTCGGATGTGAACCTCTCCAAGTACGACGATCGCTACAACGAGCAGTTCTTTGCGATCGCAAACGGCACCGACTCCAAGGCACAGAAGCAGAAGCTGAAGAAGCAGGATAACCGCGGACAGTTCGGCAAGAGTGCCAAGGATAAGGAAAGAGCCGCGCAGGAGAAGATCAAGCGCATGGAGGCCGAGCTTGCAAGAAAGAAGCAGCTTGAGATCACCGTGCCCGATGAGATCACCGTTTCCGAGCTTGCGCTTCGCCTGAAGAAGAGCGCCGCAGAGGTCATCAAGCGCCTCATGCTGATGGGCGAAATGAAGGGCGTAAACGACGTTCTCGATTACGGAACGGCCGAGCTGATCGCAGACGAGTTCGGCGCAAAGGTGACCAAGGAGGTCGTCGTTACCATCGAGGAGAAGCTCTTCACCGAGGCAGAGGATACCGAGGAGGATCTCGTTCCGAGAGCACCCGTCGTCTGCGTTATGGGTCACGTTGACCACGGTAAGACCTCGATCCTGGATGCCATCCGCCACACCAACGTAACGCGCGGTGAGGCAGGCGGTATCACGCAGGCCATCGGTGCATATCGCGTGAAGGCACAGGGACAGGACATCACCTTCCTGGATACCCCCGGTCACGAGGCGTTTACCGCCATGCGTATGCGCGGTGCGAAGTCTACGGATATCGCGATCCTCGTTGTTGCCGCAGATGACGGCGTAATGCCGCAGACCATCGAGGCCATCAGCCATGCAAAGGCTGCAGGCATCGATATTATCGTTGCTATCAACAAAATGGATAAGCCCACGGCAAATCCCGACAATATTCTCAATCAGCTTACACAGCACGAGCTCGTTCCCGAAGCTTGGGGCGGTGACGTGATCTGCGTTCCCGTTTCCGCACACACGGGTATGGGTATCACCGATCTTTTGGACAGCGTACTTCTCGTTGCAGAGGTTAAGGAGCTGCGTGCCAATCCGAACAAGCGTGCAAGAGGTCTCGTGATCGAGTCCCGTCTTGACCGCGGTCAGGGTCCCGTTGCCACCATTCTCGTGCAGAACGGTACGCTCCATCAGGGCGACTACGTGATCGTTGGTAACGCGGTTGGCCGCGTGCGTCTCATGAAGGACGATAAGGGTAAGAGCATCAAGAGTGCAGGTCCTTCCGTTCCTGTTGAGATCACCGGTCTTGATGATGTGCCGCAGGCAGGCGACGAGCTGAATGCCGTTGAGGACGAGCGCATGGCAAAGGATCTTGCCGAGCAGCGCAGAGAAAAACTGCGCCAGGAGATCCTCGCCGCAAATGCACGCGTCAATCTCGACGATCTCTTCAATCAGATCGCAGAGGGTACAAAGACTTTGAACGTGATCGTGAAGGCCGACGTGGCAGGCTCTGCCGAGGCCGTGAAGGCATCGCTTCTCAAGCTTTCGGGCGATGAGGTAAAGGTCAGCGTGATCCATAGCGCCGTTGGCGGTATCACCGAGTCGGACGTTATGCTTGCGGCCGCCTCCAACGCCATCATCGTTGGCTTCAGCGTGCGCCCCGATAAGAACGCGCTCGATTCCGCAGAGCGCAACAAGGTAGATATTCGTTGCCACCGTATCATCTATGAGATCATTGATGAGATCGAGGCGGCAATGAAGGGTATGCTTGCTCCCACCTATAAAGAGGTGCTTCTCGGCCATGCCGAGGTGCGCCAGACCATCCGCGTGCCCAACGTTGGCACGATCGCAGGCTCCTATATCCGTGACGGTAAGATCACGCGCCAGTCGCAGATCCGCGTTGTGCGTGACGGCGTTGTTATCTTTGAGGATAAGATCTCCTCTCTGCGCCGCTTCAAGGATGATGTGAAGGAGGTTGCAGAAGGATACGAGTGCGGTGTTGGCCTCGAAAAATTCAACGACATCAAGGAAGGCGACATCCTGGAGGCCTTCGTGATGGAAGAGGTTGCAAGATAATTTTTGTAAATAATTATTTGCAAAAACATAGTTTTTTAGAAAAAATTGCGCATTTTTTCCTTGTGGAGAATGCGCGGTTTTTTCTTTTTTGTTTCTCATTTTTTATAAGTTATGCCGCGGCGCGGCATATCCAAAGACGCCGTTTGGCGCACTGCGGCCAAATGCACGGAGGGCACACGAAAAAAAGAGTGAGCCTTCCTCTTTTGCTCGCGCGCGCATATTGCGCGTATATTTTTTTCATACCTCTTGCAAATCGCAAAAAAGTAGTGTATAATATTTTATAATAGGATTCTTATAAATATTTTTAGGAGGCGAAGCGAGTGGAACAGATCTATACCATACCGGTCAACGAGGCGTTTGATGCAGGGCTTGCAGAGGGCGCTTGCACCTGTCCCTTTTGCGCACTTTATAAAAAGCTGCAGGAGGATGAGCTGGATATTATTCTCGGCGCGTCCATGATGGAGCCGGATATACGCATTATGACCAATCGCCAGGGCTTCTGTCCCACGCACTTCAAGAAAATGCTTTCAAGAAAGCGCCGTCTCGGCATGGGACTGATGCTTGAAAGCCATTTGCCGGAGGTGCAGAAGCGCCTGAGGGGAACACCTCTCTCCCGTCTTTCCTCCGTACATTCTCTGCTTACGCTGGAGCAGGATTGCTACGTTTGCACGCGGATCGATAAAAATCTCACGGCCATGATCGCCACGGCGGTTTACCTTTACGAAACGGACGAGGCCTTCCGAAAGAAATTTGCGGGGCAGCCGTATTTTTGCCTGCCTCACTACCGCATGATGATCGATTATGCGAGTAAAAAGATGAATAAACGCGATTTCAAGGAGTTTTTCCCCGTAGCGGAGGGGATCGTGAGTGCGTACCTTGAGGCGCTGCAAAAGGATGTCAGCTGGTTTTGCAAGAAATTTGATTACCGCTATGACGAGGAGCCCTGGTACAATTCCAAGGATTCCATCGAGCGGAGCATCCGCTTCCTCTCCTCGGATAACGGAGAGATCGAATGAGAAGCACACAGAGAGTTGATTCGAAAAACGAAAGGAACTTAGCCTATGATCATCGAGAAAATCACCATTAAGAGCTTTGGTAGGCTCCGGGATACGTCTATGGAGTTCTCGGATTCCGTGAACGTGATCGAGGGACAGAACGAGGCGGGCAAGAGCACGCTTGCCGCCTTTATCAAATATATGCTCTACGGCTTCGAGGGCGTGGACAGCGAGGAAAGCATCAGCGAGCGCAGAAAGCGTATCAACTGGGATACCGGTCGCGCTGAGGGCTCGATGACCGTGCGGGTGCGCGGCCGCCGCTATCTGATCAACCGCACCACCGTGCTGGTCGATCCCTCCGCTCCGAGAGGCACGTACAAGGAGGACTGTGCCATCGTGGATCTGGAGACGGGAACGCCCGCCTTCGGAAAATCGCCTGCGGGCGAGGTGTTCTTCGGTGTGAAGCGCGATCTTTTTGAGAACACCGCCTTCGTCGGTGCGCTCGGAGATGCACGCATTGCAGAGGGCACGGTCAAGGAATCGATCGAAAACATTCTCTTCTCGGGAAGCGAGAGGCTCAGCACGCAGAAGGCGGCCGCCAAGATCAGCGATAAGATGGAGGCGCTTTTGCACAAGACGGGAACCGGCGGCGCGATCTACGAGCTGCAGCAGAAGCTGGAGGCGCTGGAGGAGGAGCTTGCCCGTACCAACGAGGCAAACCATCTCATTCTTGCCAAGGAGGCCGAGCTGCACGAGATCCGCGAGAAGCGGAGCGCGGCAGAAAAGAAAAAGAACGATCTTTACGAGCTGGATACCTGCTATAAAAACGTCATGCTGATCCGCAGCTTTGATAAGCTTCACGATACCGAAAAGGAGTATGAGCAGAGAAGCGAGGCGTTAAGCGATTTTCTGGATGCCAATACGCACAACCATTTCATTCCCACGCCGGAATATCTCACGGATCTTGCGGTCGCACGCCGCGGCGTGAACGATACCTACCGCCGCATGATCGAGACGAGAGAGGCGTATTCCGAGCGTAAGAACGCCGTGGGCATCACGGCAGGCATTGAGCAGGCCATCGCTCTTTCGGACACGGCGGGCGGCGAAGCGGCCGTGCTGTCCGAGTCTGCAAGGCTGCAGAAGAAAAAGATCAAGGGCATCGCGTTTGCGGCCGTGGGCGGTCTGGTTGCGCTGTTTGCGCTCGTTGCGCAGATCGTTGCTACGGGTGTGCTTGCCACGATTCTTGCGCGTGTCGGTCTCGGCGTTCTTGCGCTCGGCGGTGCGCTGCTTGGCATATACGGCGTTTTTGATCTGCGCAAGGGTATGGATGGCTTGAAGGCCTTGTGCGAGAAATTCGGCACGCAGAATCCCGAGGAGCTGGCGGCTAAGATCGCCGTGATCGCCGAAAACCGCCAGAAGAGAGATAACATTATTCAGAGCACGCAGGATGCAAGAACGGCCGCAGAGCAGGCCAAGCAGCAGTACGATGAGGCAAAGAAGGAGCTCACGGGCGTGATCCTTCGTTGGGGCGAGGAGCCTCCGACCTCTGCGCTTAACGAGTTTCTCGATCGTCTGGAAGCAAAGATCTCGGCCTTTCTTGAGCAGAAGAACCGTCTGACGGAGGAGAAGAGCCGCGTGGAAACCCTGATGAAGGAGATCCGCCGCTCCCTGGCCGATACCAGCGAGATCGACATCCGCGCCAAGGTATCTCCCTTGAAGCGTAAGGCGTTGACGGACGTAAACCATCAGGAGATCCTCGAGGGCATTGAGGCCTGCAAGGCCGTGATCGAGGCACAGGATCGCCTTTCGGCAGACGTGGAGAACGAGCTTGCCGCCCTGAAGCTGCGCGCCAAGGATCCCGGCGATCTTCTGACGAAGATCCAGGCGCTGGAATCCCGGATCGATAAGCTGCGCCTGCATCATAAGGCGTATTACATCGCATACGATGCCGTTGTGGGTGCATCGGAGAGCCTGCGTGAGGAGATCTCTCCCCGCCTCGGTGCGTACGCAACGCATCTGATGGAGATCATGACCGATAAGAAGTATACCTCCTTGGATATTTCCGAGGGAATGCGCGTGACCTTCAAGACGGCGGAGGGCGAAACGAAGTCTGCAGACTTCCTCTCCGGCGGCACGCAGGATATGACCTATATCGCCGTGCGTATGGCGCTCATTGATATGCTGTATACGGAAAATCCGCCGATCTGCTTTGACGAGAGCTTTGCACATCAGGACAACGTGCGCGCCGCCTGCATGATGGAGGCGATCCGCTATCTCTGTGAGGAGGAGGGAAGGCAGAGCTTTATCTTTACCTGCCGTGCAAGAGAGACTGCTCTTGCCAATGAAAAGATCGCAGGTGCGGGGATCTATAAGCTCACCGCGAGTGATCCTCTCGTCTGACCTTGAATAAATAAAATAATGCGAAAGGACTTGGCCGCCCGGCCAAGGCGTGATAACTATGTCTAAGAAGATTTTGCTCGTGGGAAGCGCCAATATGGACCTTTCCATGAATATGCTCCGCGTGCCCGATGCAGGGGAGACTCTGCTGGACGACGGCGGTGTTGCCTATCTGCCCGGCGGCAAGGGCGCGAATGCGGCCGTCGCGGTTTCCCGCCTTGGCGGGCAGTGCGTGTTCTGCACCAAGCTCGGTGCGGATCTGCACGGGCAGAAGCTCTATTCCTATTATAAGGACTGTGGCATCGATACCACTTATGTGAAGGTGGATCACGAATACCCCACGGGGCTTGCGGTCGTGATGAAGGAGGCGAGCGGCGAAAACCGTATCATCCTCTATCCCGGTGCCAACACGATGCTGACGGCGGAGAACGTGCAGGATGCCATGTCCTGCAACCCCGATGCCGTATATCTTGGCTTTGAGATCCCCTTTGCCGTTGCGGTGAGCACCGCAAGGCTGGCCGCCTCCAGAGGCATTCCCGTTTTCGTGGATGCCGCGCCTGCGGATGCATCCTATCCGCTGGAATCCTTGCCTCCGCTGGAGATCTTTTCTCCCAACGAGACCGAGACCAAGACCTATACGGGCATCGTTCCCTTCGGAACGGAGGGCTGCCTGCGTGCGGCGTTGAATCTTTGCCGCAAGGTGAAGTGCAAGCATCTGGTCATCAAGCTCGGCTCGCGCGGTGCTTTTATCTACGATGGAAAGCACTACGATATGATTCCTGCCTTCCGTGCGGAAAAGGTGGTGGATACCACCGCCGCAGGCGATGCCTTCACCGCGGCGATGACGCTTCGCTATCTTGAAAACGGCGGTGACATCAAGGATGCCGTTCGTTACGGTGCGGCCGCAGGTGCGCTGACGGTTGCGAAGAAGGGTGCCTCTGCCTCGATCCCAACGCGGGATGAGGTTCTTTCCTTCCTTGCGAAAAATCCGTTCTGATCCCGCTCTTTTAAAAAGCCATTGTGCTGAAAGGAGTTATTTGTGAAAAGCTATCGTAAGTCTGAAATATCCTTTCTCTCTGCGGATGAAAAGCATACCATCTTCGGTGAGATCTACGAGCCTGTCTCGGGACAGGTGCGCGGCGTGGTTCAGCTGGCGCACGGGATGACCGATTACGTTGCAAGGTACGAATGGCTCGCGGGCGCACTCACTGCTCGTGGGTACGTATTTGCGGGGCATTGCCATCTCGGTCACGGCAAAAGCGCGGGCCGCGAGGAGGATCTCGGCTATTTTGCAAAGAAAAACGGCGTTACCTTCCTTCTGAAGGATATGCACCGTATGAATAAGCTTTTGCGCGCTGCCTATCCCGGCAAGCCGCAGATCGTGCTCGGCCACAGCATGGGCTCGTTTATTGCCCGTCTTTTCGTCGCGGCGCATCCGCATTCGATGGATGCCTGCGTGATCCTCGGCACGGGGGGCAAAAATCCTCTGCAGCCGATGGGCGTTGCTCTGTGCTCCTTGCTTGCGCTCTTCTGCGGCGACCGTCATCGCAGCCGCTTCGTTTCGGGTATGGCCTTCGGCAGCTATAACAAGCGCTTTGATCCCGCCGAGGGAGCTACCGCATGGCTCACGCGTGACCGTGAGCGCGTTAAGACCTATAAAACCGATCCGTATTGCAGCGTGACCTTCACGCTTTCGGCGTATAGGGATCTATTCCGTATGCTCGGTGCCTGCAATTCGGGGCGCTGGTACAAGGAGTATCCCAAGAATATGCCCACGCTTCTGATGAGCGGAGATATGGACCCCGTTGGCAACTACGGCAAGGGGGTCACCGAGGTGTATCGCCGCCTTCTGCTTGCAGGCTGCAGCAACGTGAGCATGCAGCTCTACGAGGGCGCGCGCCACGAGCTCTTCAATGAGATCAACCGAGAGGAATTTGCCGAGGATCTTTGCCGTTTTCTGGAGAGTGTGACGGGATGATATACGCCGCCGCGATCACAGGGCCGACTGCATCGGGAAAAACCGCGCTCTCGGTGCGCGTTGCCAAGGCGCTTGGCGCCACCGTATTGTGTGCGGATTCCATGCAGATCTATAAGGAAATGAATATCGGCACCGCAAAGGTCCGCCCCGAGGAGATGGAGGGCGTTACGCATCTGATGCTGGACGTTGCTTCCGTCAGGGAGGATTTCAGCGCACACGCCTATAAGGAAATGGTCTTGCCCTTGGCAAGAGAGGTGGCTGAGCGCGGCTGTCTGCCGCTTTTCGTCGGAGGCACGGGGCTATATCTCTCCGCCTTAACGAGAAAAGAGGAGGAAGAGACGCCCGGGCGCAGTGAGGAATATATGCGCCGTTATGAGGCGGAGGCCGCCACCGAAGAGGGAAAAGCGCGCCTGCACGCCCGTCTGTCCGAGGTGGATCCCGAGAGCGCCGCCATCATACATAAAAACAACGTGCGCCGTGTTTTGCGTGCGCTTGAGATCTTTGATACCACCGGAAAGCCCAAAAGCGTTTGGGATAAGGAAAGCCGTGAGGGGGAGGGGGCGGTGCGCCTCTGCCACCTGACGCTGGATTTTAAAAACCGCGACCTGCTTTACGACCGCATTGACCGCCGCGTGCGCATGATGATGGAGGAGGGACTTCTTGACGAGGTAACGGCACTGTATGAGGCCGGCCTGCTTTCAACCGATACTGCCGCCATGGGCGCGATCGGGTATAAGGAATTTCTCCCTTATTTCCGAGGGGAATGCAGTCTTTCGGAGGTGGAGGCGGCCATCTGCCTCGGCACGCGCCATTATGCAAAGCGGCAGCAGACCTGGTTCCGCCGCCAAGCGGATGCGATCCCTATTTATCTTGACACCGATGAGGGAAAGATGCGCCCGTCATGCGAGGTGTTTTCCGAAGCCATGGAGCACCTTTTGCCCTTTGCACGGGAACACTATGATTTTTGCAAGTAATCTTTACAAAGGAGTCTTTATGACAAGCACAGAACTGAAAAAGAAACTTTCGGAGGGGGCGCTTTCTGCGTATTCCCATCTTTATTCGGATATAGAACGGCAGACACGCCGTATGATCGAGGCCGTGGAGGCCTTTGAGAAAACTTACGGAGAGGGAAGAGAGGTCTCACTCTTTTCCGTTCCCGGCAGAAGCGAGACGATCGGTAACCATACCGACCATAACCGCGGATGCGTGATCGCCGCTGCGATCGACAGAGATATTATCGCCGTGGCTTCGCCGAACGAGGATGGTGTGATCCGTCTGCTCTCCGAGGGCTATGCACCGGACGAGGTGGATCTTTCGCTCCTTGACGATCCCGCTCATTTTGA
This sequence comes from Clostridia bacterium, assembly GCA_017938425.1. Lineage (GTDB taxonomy): Bacteria > Bacillota > Clostridia > Oscillospirales > CAG-272 > UBA1740. The sequence goes on from JAGBBQ010000048.1 coordinate 22,766, forward strand.
AAACTATTCCTCCGCCGCCCTCGTTGCGGGCGTTGCGGCAGGCTTTTTGAAAAACGACCATGCCATCGGCGGCTTTGATGCGTACAGCACCACCGAGGTTCTGAAGGGAAGCGGTATTTCCTCCTCAGCGGCCTTTGAGGTCATGATCGGAAATATCATGAACCATTTGTATAACGACGGTGCGGTATCCTCCGTGGAGATCGCGCAGCTTTCGCAGTATGCCGAGAACGTATTCTTCGGCAAGCCCTGCGGACTGATGGATCAGACGGCTTGCGCCGTTGGCGGCTTCGTTTTCATTGACTTTGAGGATCCCGAAAAGCCTGTGATCGAGCCGATCGATGCCTCGCTTTCCGAAAAGGGATATATGCTTTGTATCGTGAATACCGGCGGCAACCACGCCGATCTGAACGAGGACTATGCCTCCGTGCCTGCGGAAATGAAGGCCGTTGCCGCTTTGCTCGGCAGAGAGGTGCTTCGCGGTCTGGATGAAAAGGAGCTTCTTTCTCACGCGGGGAAGATCCGCGAGAGCCTTGGTGACCGTGCGCTTCTGCGTGCCATCCATTTTCTGCGCGAAAACGGCAGAGTGCTTGCGGCAAAGGCGGCACTCACCGCAGGGGATCTGAAGGCGTTTTTTGCCGAGATCCTTGCCTCCGGGCATTCCTCCTTTGAATATCTGCAGAACGTATACACCGTCAAGGCGGTGGACGAGCAGGGTCTCTCTCTGGCGCTTGCGCTGACCGATGGCTTTATGCAAACGCACGAGGGTGCCTTCCGCGTGCACGGCGGCGGCTTCGCCGGTACGATCCTTGCCTTTGTGAAGGCAGAGGACGTAGAGTCCTACGTGCAGCATATGGATGCGGTGCTTGGTGAGGGAGCAACGATGCGGTTGCGTGTACGCCCACAGGGATGTGTAAAGCTTTTTTGACGGTATAAATTCCGCATAACTGCGTTGTCGGCTGACTCGCGCGGATCGCCGTAGTTGCCTACGGCTTCACTTTGCTCCCGACCTTGCGCTTTGTCTTTCAAAATTTCCCACGGCGCAAGTCGCTTGCTTGGATAAATTCCGAAATACTGCGTTGTCGGCTGAATGAAAATGAAATAAAAAAAGAGGAGATATAAATTATGGCAACCAAAAAGACCACCGCTGCGGCAGAGGCAAAGGCCTCGCCCGCGGCAGATAAGAAGGCCGCGCTGGAGACCGTCCTTTCCCGTATTGAAAGAGAGTGCGGCAAGGGCTCGATCATGCGCCTTGGCGAAAACGTGAGCATGAACGTTTCCGCCGTTTCCACCGGATCGCTCACGCTGGACCTTGCGCTCGGCATCGGCGGTATTCCGAAGGGAAGAATTACCGAGATCTACGGTCCCGAGTCCTCGGGTAAGACCACCATTGCGCTTCACGTTGTAGCAGAGGTGCAGAAGCAGGGCGGTGAGGCCGCCTTTATCGATGCGGAGCACGCGCTGGATCCCGTGTATGCAAAGAAGCTTGGCGTGGATATCAATAACCTTCTCGTTTCTCAGCCGGACTGCGGTGAGCAGGCGCTTGAGATCGCAGAAACGCTGGTCAATTCCGGCGCGATCGATATCATCGTTATCGACTCCGTTGCCGCGCTCGTTCCTCGCCAGGAGATCGAGGGCGATATGGGTGCCTCCCACGTGGGCGTGCAGGCGCGCCTTATGTCGCAGGCCATGCGTAAGCTCTCGGGTGCGATCGCAAAGTCCAACTGTATCGTGATCTTCACCAACCAGCTGCGTGAGAAGGTTGGCGTGATGTACGGCAACCCCGAGGTTACCACGGGTGGCCGCGCGCTGAAGTTCTACGCCTCCGTGCGTATTGACGTCAGAAAGATCGACACTCTGAAGAACGGCTCGGACATCTACGGCTCGCGCACGCGCTGCAAGGTCGTTAAGAATAAGGTTGCACCCCCCTTCAAGACTGCCGAGTTTGATATTCTTTACGGCTCGGGCATTTCGAAGGCCACCGAGATCATCGATCTCGCCATTCAGCTTGAGGTCGTTGAGAAGAGCGGTGCCTGGTTCTATTTTGAGGGCCAGCGTCTTGGCCAGGGCAAGGATAATGTGAGAAAGCTCATCGAGACCGACAAGGAGCTTCTTGAGAAGCTGGAGGGCCTCGTGCGCGAAAAAATGCAGAATACCGAGATCGATCCCGATGCTGAAGATCTTGATGCGGATGAGTTCGAGATCAAGGACTTTGACGAGGGAGACGATCTGTAATTCATGATGGAGAGCCAAAGAATTGTGGCGTTCGTCCGTCCCGCAAGGGAGAAGGGCGCTTTCGTGCTGGGGCTCTCGGATCCTGAAGAGAGATACACCGTCGGGCAAGCCCTGTATCATGAGATAGGGGAGGTGCGCGGCGGTGATGCTCTTTCCGAGGATACCGTTGCCTGCATTCGCCGCGAGGACGAATGCCGCCGTGCAAGAAAGGCGGCGCTGAGCCTGCTTTCCTATGCCGATAACAGCCGCCGCCGTCTTCTTGAGAAGCTTTTGCGCAAGGGGATCTCCTTTGCCGTGGCACAAAAAACGGTGGAGGATATGGTCAGCGAGGGGCTTCTTCTGGAATCGCGGCAGCTGGAATATGCTGTTCTCTCGCTCGCCGAGCATCGGCTTTTCGGCCCGTATCGCATTCTGCGCGATCTTTCGGCAAAGGGGTATAAGAGCGAGGATATCCGCTCTGCACTCCATATGGCGATGCAGCGGGGCGATGTTGACTTTTCGAAAAATGCAGCTTTGTTGATTGCGAAAAAGCTTGGCGACGCACCGTCAAGCGAGGAGAAAAGAAAACTTTTGTTTACATATGGGTATAAAAAATGATAAAACGTTTTATAAGCTATTATAAACCGCACACAAAGCTTTTTGCGCTGGATATGTTCTGTGCGCTTCTCGTTGCGATCGCGGGACTTTTTTATCCCACCATTGCAAGGGATATTATCAATGATTATGCGCACAGAGAGGATCTTACGCCGCTGATCTTCTGGTCGGCGGTTTTGCTCGGTATTTATATCATCAAGGCGGTCTGCAACTACGTGGTGGGGTATCTTGGCCACGTGGTCGGCGTGCGGATGCAGAGAGATATGCGCCGCGATCTTTTCCTCAAATACGAGGCGCTTCCTACCTCCTTTTACGATGAAAATAAGACGGGCGATCTTCTTTCCCGTCTTGTGAACGATCTCTTTGACGTTTCCGAGCTTGCGCATCACGGGCCGGAGAACGTATTTCTTTCGGTGCTGATGCTGATCGGCTCGTTCGTGATCCTTACGAACATTTATCTGCCGCTGGCGCTGATCATGTTTTCAATCATTCCGATCATCGTGGTGGTAACGGGGCTTTCCAGAGCCAGAATGCGCCGCGCGATGAAGGCCTCAAAAAAGCAGATCGGTGTGCTGAACGCCAACCTTGAAAACGCGATCACGGGCATTCGCGAAACGAAGTCCTATCGCGCGGAGGAGCTGGAGATCGCGAAATTCAATCGCGACAACGAGAAGTTTGCCGCGTATCGCTCCGAGGCGATGAAGTCCATGGGCTCGTATCACTCTATGATGGAGTTTCTCACGGATCTTTTGTATCTCGTTGTGATTTTTGCGGGCGGTATCTTTCTTTTTGATCACAAGATCGATGCGGGCGAGTTTACCGCGTTTATTCTCTATATCGGAATGTTTATGGATCCCATCCGCCGCTTTGCAACGCTGTTTGAGCAGCTGCAGGAGGGCATGAGCGGCTTTGCGCGCTTCTCGGAGATCATGGAGCTTTCCGAGGAGGTGGATGCGGGAAAGGTGGAGCTTCCCGATTTTCGCGGCGAGATCACCTTCCGCGACGTTTCCTTTCACTACGGAACGGAGGAGGGAAGCCGCGAGGTGCTTTCGCATCTTTCGCTCTCCATTCCCGAGGGGCAAACGCTTGCGCTTGTCGGACCATCCGGCGGCGGAAAAAGCACGCTTTGCCATCTGATCCCTCGCTTTTATGACATCACGGGCGGTGAGATACTTCTCGACGGCGTGGACATCCGTGACGTAACGCTTACCTGTCTTAGAAAAAACATCGGCATGGTGTCGCAGAACGTATTCCTGTTTGACGGCACGATTCGTGATAATATTGCTTACAGCTCGCCGGATGCCAAGGATGAAGAGATCCTCGAGGCGGCGAGGAAGGCAAATATATACGAGGATATTATGGCGCTGGAGCACGGTCTGGATACGCACGTAGGTGAGCGCGGTGTGAAGCTCTCGGGCGGTCAGAAGCAGAGAGTTGCCATCGCGCGCGTGTTCCTCAAAAACCCGAAGCTGTTGATTCTCGACGAGGCGACCTCCGCCTTGGATAACGCCACCGAGATGCAGGTGCAGGCGGCGCTGGATAAGCTTTCGCTTGGGCGCACGGTGCTCGTCGTGGCACACCGCCTTTCCACCGTCAAGGGCGCGGATCGCATCGTGGTGCTGGATAAAAACGGCATCGTTGAAAGCGGCACGCATGAGCAGCTGATCGCCGCAGGCGGAAAGTATAAGGAGCTTTACGAATATCAGTTCCGCGGACAGTGAGTATAAAGATCGAGATCTGCAATAAAAGGTAAAAAAAGCGGAAAAACGCATCATTTTTCGGGACTGTTTTTTTGATTTCAATATGCTATACTATAAACGCAAATGTGATATGTAAAAAAGCGTTTGTATGCTATATTGAAGAATCAGAGGTGATTTTTATGATCGAAAAGGTTGTTTTGCCGGTTGCTTTGCAGGTCGTGATGGATGATATAGGCTGGTTCAACGGGCGCGACACGCGTTGCACCGAGGGCCCCTCCCGCACAGGATTTCCGAGAAAGCACGTTGCCGAGGATTATGCGGTGATCGATGCGATTGGAAGAGCGATCGGCCAGAAGATCAACTGCCCCCTCGTGATCGGCGAGTGGGATAAGAAAAACCGTCTGCGCGGGATGCCTCACGCAACCAATAACGAAGCAGGATGGGATATGGCCTCCGAGATCAACTACGAAGAGGCCGAGCGCTGCTTTGCGGTGATGGAGGGCGCCGAGTATCTGGAATATGCCTTTCACGGTCTGATGCACGGCTATTGGCAGGATGGCATCAGCCTTGCAGACACGGAATTTTCCCGTCCGAGATCCTTGGATTATAAAACGAAATATGCGCCGTCAAGCTGGTACGAGCCTGTGGATAACGCGTATTTTGAGAGTCATATGGAGACCTTTTTCAAGATCTACGAGGATTGGGGCTTTAAAAAGAAGATCCGCTCCTTTACCTCTCCCTCCAGCGTGCGCTCCGGCATTGAGGAAAACCGCCATATGGTTGAGATCATGAAAAAATACGGCATGATCTATTGGGCCAACGGATGGGGTGCGGTCAAGAACCTTTGCGAGGTGATCGACGGGGTGATCTTTATCAACAAGGCCTTCACTCCTGCCTCCGTGCCGTATGATGCCTATGGCATCGATCCCGATGCCTTGCCCGATTATTCCTTTGAGAGAAACGATGGCGTGCAGTATGCCGAGCAGGCGGTGCTTGGCCTGCATTGGCCAAACTTTTTGCAGTACAATCCCAAGCGCAATCTTGATTCCGTAGATGCTTGGGCAAGATATTTTGCGCGCCAGGCAGAGATCTTCGGTGTGATGATCTCTAAGGATATTGCCTTCGGCGCATCCCAGGCGGTGTATCGCAAAAAGAGCGTGCTTGACTTTAAGAAGGGCGGTCTTGTGATCGATCTTTCCGCAGTGGACGGCGCGGGTGCGCTCGGCCTCTCGGATACCTTCCATATCAGCGTAGAAAATTCTCTTTCGCCTTCGGCGGTGAAGGGCGCAATTCTTACACCCTATGAAAAGCACAAAGCATTTACCACCTACGCGCTGAAGCGTACGGGCGAGAAAACGGTAGAGCTTGCTTTGAAATAACATTACATATTAGGAGAAGAAGGATGGAAAACAAGGTTGTTTTGCCTGTAGCACTCCAGATCGTGACGGATGATATCGGTTGGTTCAACGGCCGCGACATCCGCTGCTCGGACGGCCCCTCCCGTACGGGTATGCCGAGAAAGCATTGTGCTGAGGATTACGCGATGCTGAACGCCATCGGTAGATCCATCGGGCAGAAGATCAATGCGCCGCTCGTGATCGGTGAATGGGACAAGAAAAACCGCCTGCGCGGTATGCCCCACGCCACCTATAACGAAGAGGGCTGGGATATGGCTTCCGAGATCGACTATGCCGAGGCGGAGCGTTGCTTTGATACGATGGAGAGCGCCGAATATCTTGAATACGGCTTCCACGGTCTTTTGCACGGCTATTGGCAGGACGGCATCAGCCTTGCCGACCAGGAGTTTTCCTATCCTCGCTCCCTCGATTATAAAACGAAATACGCGCCCGCGAGCTGGCTCGTGCCCGTAGACAATGCGTATCTTGAGAGCCACATTGAGGTGTTTTTCAAGATCTACGAGGATTGGGGCTTCAAGAAGAAGATCCGCTCCTTCACCTCTCCCTCCTCCGTGCAGGGCGGCATCGAGGAGAACCGCCACATGACCGCGATGATGAAAAAATACGGCATGATCTATTGGTCAAACCAATGGCGCGCGGTGAAAAATCTCTGCGAGGTCATTGATGGGGTGATCTTTATCAATAAGGCGATCAAGCAGCAGCCGATCCCGTGGGAGGCGTACGGCATCGATCCCGATACGCTCTGCGATTATTCTTTTGAGTTTAACAACGGCATCGATCATGCCGAGCGCGTGGTTTACGGCTCGCATTGGCCGAACTTTTTGCAGCTCAACCCGAAGCGCAATATGGATACGCTGGATGCCTGGACGCGGCATTTCAAGCGTCAGTCGGAGATCTTCGGCGTGATGCTTTCAAAGGATATTGCCTTTGCCGCATCGCAGGCGGTATATCGCAAGAAGAGCGCGCTTGACTTTAAGAAGGACGGTCTTGTGATCGATCTTTCCGCGGTGGACGGTGCAGGTGCGCTCGGTCTTTCGGATACCTTCCATATCAGCGTTGAAAATGGTCTGAAGCCCACCGCCGTTAAGGGCGCGCACCTTTCTCTCTACGAAACGCACGAGGGATTTTCCACATACGAGCTTGCACGCACGGGCGAGCGCTTCGTTGAGATAAAACTCATATAAAGCAAATAATTGTTTGCAAAAATAAAAAAGGCAAGAGAAAAGGGCTGTACTCTTAAGGACAGTTTTGAGTTCAATAGAATATAGTACCTACCGACAGGAAAAGGACAGAGAATGTTTTTACATTCTCTGTCCTCTTTTCTTGACAAGCACTGCATTTGTAGACACAAATGCAAATTTAGTGAAATTTTCGCTTACGCGAAAGTGAAGTTGCTTTGCAGTGAAGTTCGTGCAAAGTTGCTTTGCAACTTTTACGCACCGAG
>JAGBBQ010000049.1 GCA_017938425.1 Clostridia bacterium
AAATGCATAATGTACAAAATATATAAAGAATATGAACGGCGTTTTTTTCATTCATTAAAAGGCAAAAAACAGGCCGCCCATCGCATTTCTTCCCCGAAACGGAAGCGTTTTTTCTAACCATAATATATATATACGAAAAGCACCGCGAAAGAGGCGTGAAGAGATGTACGGCGGAGGAGGGATCGCTCCTCCCGAAGAGGAATATAATTAAATGCTTTTTGACGGAAGGAGAAAAGCTACATCAGAACCTTTTCACTATTCACTTTTACCTATTACCTAATCGACAAGTTTCAAGGGATGAGTGAAAAGTGAAGAGTGAAGAGTGAAGAAGTAAAAATCGACAAGCTTCTGTCGAAACTTGTCGATTTTTGGCAAAAAAAAGATCTTTTACCTTTTTAATCGATGGATTTGAATCCAAATATAATTGAATGCTTTTCGACTGACGGGAGAAAAGCTTCCTTAGCACCTTTTCACTATTCACTTTTACCTATTACCTAATCGACAAGTTTCAAGGGATGAGTGAAAAGTGAAAAGTGAAGAGTGAAGAAGTAAAAATCGACAAGCTTCTGTCGAAACTTGTCGATTTTTGGCCTACCCGATAGGATTCGAACCTACGGCCTACAGAGTCGGAGTCTGTCGCTCTATCCAGCTGGGCTACGGGTAGATATATGCATCATTATAGCATTTTCTTTTCCTTTTGTCAAGGGGAAAGAGGGGTATTTTCTCCTCTTCAATTTACTATTTGTTTGCAAATCGTTTATGCTTTTTTGATAACCGCCAAGAAATTATCTGATACAATAGAAGAGTAAGATGGGAGAGGTATGTGGCAAGGGCTTCCCTGCCGCGCTTCTCCAAAATTAAACGAATGGGAGATCCTATGGGCAGACTGATTGCAAAGCTTTTGCTTGTTTCGATGCTTCTACCTTGCCTTCTGATATTCGTTGCCTGCAAGAAAAACGGAGGCACCACGCCACCCGCCGGCGGACCGAATCCGCCGCCCGAGGAGAAGGCACCCGCGCTTTATATACCGACGGCAAGCACCTTTACCGGGCAGTCATCGGAGAGCTTCGACAGCTTCGTTTACAGTGCGCCGAGCGTGGAGGCTACCGTGAACGCCTTTGCTCTCGCCGAGGCGACACTGAGGAATACTGCGACCGATTACCAAACGGCGCTTGATACCGTGGCGGCGGCAGAGGCTTTGTACGCGGAATATATTTCGATGCGCTCCTATGCACAGCTTTCCTATGCAAGGAACAATGCGGACACCTATTTTTCGGCGGAATACAAGAGGCTCTATGAATCGACGCCGACCGTGGCCGCCGCGATCGACCGCCTTTTCTGCGCGGTGGCGGCATCGCCGCACGCGAATGCGCTGGCGGGCACAAAGTATTTTGCAAGCGATATTGTCGAGCGTTATCGCGACGGCGGTATCTACACCGAGCAGACCACCCCTCTTTTCGAGGAGGAATGCCGTCTGAATCTCTCGCTTCTTACGGTCTGTGAGGACACGGTCACGATCACACTGAACGATAAGACCGATACCGTGACGCGCATCCTCTCCGAGATGGCAAGCATCTACGGAACGAGCTCCGCGGAATACCAGCGCATCGAGCTGCGATGCCAAACGCTTTACAACAAGGCGGCGGCAGAAAAGAGAGCAGATATATTCATCTCGCTCGTACGCGTGCGGCGCGCAATCGCGGATGCACTCGGCTACGACTCCTACGCGACACTTGCGGCACAACGGCTCGGCTACGAGGACGGCGGCGCACACATCAGCGACGTTCTTGCGGATGTGGAGAGCTTTATTCTGCCCATCTACCAGATGCTTTGCGCAGAGGACTACTTCTCTGCCAACACGGGCAAGCTTGAAAAGATCAAGTTCCCCGAGACGATGCTGAACACCGTGACACGCTTTTACGAGCGCATCGGCGGCAAGATCTTCGAGGGCTACAATTACACCTTACACCGCTCACTCTTCTCTCTGAACGAAAGCGAGAAAAGCGCAGTCAAAAATTCGTTTTCTCTGCATTTTGCTGACAAAAAGCAATCTTTTATTTACATAAGCGCAGATAATTCCGTAGCGGACTATCTTGGCATTGCGGGCGCTCTTGGAGAATCTCTGTATCATTACTGCGGCGCATCGAGCGGCTCTGCTTTTTTAAGCAACCAGCGCACACCCGAGATGAGAAGCGCGTATGCGTATGCGCTGCGCCTGCTCACTCTTTCGGGTATGAAGGATGCTCTCTCCAAGACCGAGAGCTCGCTTGAGATCTCCTCCTATCAGGTGCTCTTAAAGAGCGAGATGTACAGCCTGTTCCGTACGCTGCTCACGCAGAGCATGCGTACCGAGATCGAGCGCGAGATCTACGCGCTGGATTCCGCAAGCATCAGCAAGGACCGCATCAATGAGATCATCGCACGAGCGGCAACGCGCTTTGGCTGCTTCGAGCTGCAGGACGGCAACGTCACCTCTCTCACGATGGTGACGGACGGTCTTCTCTCCCCCGAAATGTTTTCCGCACCGATGCAGTCCTACGGCGACTTGCATTCGGTCTACGCCGCGCTCTCGCTCTTTGCTATGGAGGCAAGGGCGGACGGCACGGGCTTTGCGGCCTACGAGAGGCTGCTGGCGACGGCAAACGGCGGCGAATACGCGCAGGTGCTTCTTGCGATGGGGATCGCCGCCCCCGATACGGCAGGCGGCCTTCCGACACTGACGGCGAGCATTTACGAAATACTGACCGGCCAGTCCTATATTATCAGCCCTCCCAAGCTGACCTCCTTCAAGGCGGCGTAGTATGATAGACGAATAAAGGTATTTGACAATGGAAAAGAACAAATTTTTTACCCATCCGCTTGTGATTACGCTTTGCGCACTTCTCTGCTGCGCGCTCTGGGGCAGCGCAACGCCCTTCATCAAGATCGGCTACGCGCTGATCATGCCGCACGGCGGCGTTCCCTCCACGCTCGTATTTGCGGGCATCCGCTTTTTCGGCGCGGGCCTTCTCACCGTGCTGATCTACAGCGTCGGCAGACGGCGTGTGCTGTATCCGAGGAAGGAAAATCTCGGGCGCGTCGGCATCATCGCCTGCTTTCAGACCGTCATTCAGTATCTCTTCTTTTACATCGGGCTTGCCAACACCTCGGGGGTAAAGGGCACGATCCTTTCGGGCTCCTCGACCTTCTTTGCGATCCTTGTCTCCTGCCTGATCTTCCGTATGGAGAAGCTGAATCTCAAAAAGATCGTCGCCTGCCTGCTCGGCTTCACGGGTATTATCCTTGTGAATATCAACGGACTGACCTTTGAGATGAATCTGCTCGGCGACACCTTTGTGCTCTTCTCGGCGATCTCGCTCGCGATCTCCTCGGTGCTTATGAAGCGCTTCTCGAGGTTTGAGGATCCCGTGGTGCTCTCGGGCTATCAGTTCATCCTCGGCGGTGCGGTGATGACGGCGGTCGGCTTTATCCTCGGCGGACACATCGCCTTCCCCTCGTTCAAGAGCGTGCTCGTGATGCTGTATCTTTCTCTGCTCTCGGCGGTGGCTTACGCGCTGTGGGGCATGCTTCTCAAGTTCAATCCGGTCTCGAAGGTGACCATCTTCTCCTTCTCCACCCCCATTATGGGTGTTATCCTTTCGACGCTTCTTCTGGAGGAGGCAAGCCGCGTGACCTGGCCGATCCTGCTTCTGACGCTGCTCTTCATCAGCGGCGGCATCTTCCTCTTGAATTACGAGAGGAAGGCAAGCAGCCGATAAAAAGCGAGCCCCCCGTGGGCGAGCTACGATAGAATCAATCACCGATTTTCAGCCCAAAAACCAATGCAATAACCAAAAGAATAAAAGTGGAGGCAGATGAAAATGTCTCCACTTGTTTTTTATCGGCTATCCCCGAATGCGACAGGCCCGATCTTTTTTCTTGACTTTATGCGCGCGTTGTGGTAAAATATAAAAGGTTCTTTTAAAAATTCAACATAGCGGAGACGTTTATGAAGATCAAATCCAAAAAGCTCGCGTATGAAAAGGTTTTACAGCTACCCCAGAAAAAGCACAAGCGGCCGAAAAAGCCGAGCATACTCTTTCGCACGCTGATGCGCATTCTTTCCGAGCCCGATCTGCGGGCGACCCATTTCAAGGCGGAAAGGATCGGTATGGAGAGGCTCGGCAAAAAAGAGCCCTGCCTGTATCTTATGAATCACTCCTCCTTCATCGACCTGAAGATCGCGTCAAAGCTGCTCTATCCCCGCCCCTACAACATCGTTTGCACCTCGGACGGCTTTGTCGGCAAGGAATGGCTGATGCGCAACCTCGGCTGCATCCCGACACAGAAATTCGTGCCGGATCTTACTCTGATCCGCGATATGATGCACGCCCTCAAAAACCTGCGCTGCTCGGTGCTGATGTACCCCGAGGCCGGCTATACCTTCGACGGAACGGCTACGCTACTGCCCACCTCTCTCGGAAAATGCATTAAAATGCTGGACGTTCCCGTGGTGATGATCCGCACCCACGGCGCGTTTGCACGCGATCCGCTGTATAACAATCTGCAGCTGCGGCGCGTGGACGTGAGCGCGGAGATGGAATACATTCTCTCTCCCGAGCAGATCAAGGCGCTGAGCGCTACCGAGATCAACGAGATCCTAGACGAGCAGTTCTCCTTCGACGGCTTCCGCTGGCAGAAGGAAAACGATATTCATCTTACCGAGGGCTTCCGTGCAGACGGCCTCGAGCGCGTGCTTTACAAGTGCCCGCACTGCAAAGCCGAGGGGCGCTTGAGGGGACACGGAACGCTGCTCGAATGCGGCGCGTGCGGCAAGGGCTACGAGCTCACCGAGCTTGGCGAGATGCGGGCGACGGAGGGAGAGACCGAGTTTGCGCATATCCCCGCCTGGTACGCCTGGCAAAGGGAGGCGGTACGCCGTGAGATCCTCGAAAAGTCCTACCGTATGGAGGCCGAGGTGGAGATCGGTATGCTCGTGGACACGAAGGCGCTTTATATGATCGGGCAGGGGCGGCTGACGCACGACGTGCTCGGCTTCCATCTGACGGGGCTTGACGGCAGGCTTGACTACAAGCAGGCACCGCTCGCCTCCTACAGCCTGAACGCCGACTACAACTGGTACGAGATCGGCGACGTGATCTCGATCGGCAACCACGCGGCACTCTACTACTGCTTCCCGAAGGGGGATGGGAGTCTTGTGACGAAGGCGCGGCTCGCTACCGAGGAGATCTACCGCCTTTACTACCACGCCACGAGAACCGCGGAGGAAGAAATACGAAAGAAAACCGATTAAAATGCAAATAACTATATACAAAAAGGAGATTTTATTATGGAATTCCGTATGGATCACCCGGTGATATACGCGCTCGTCGCGATCACCATCGTTGCCGTGCTCGGGCAGTCAATATTCTTTCTGTGGCGCGCACTCTCAAAAGCAAAGGAGCTGAAGATGGACAAGGCGAAGATCCGCGCCACCATTCTCTCCTCGCTCGTATTCACGATCGCACCCGCCGTTTCCATTATCATCTGCGTGATGACGCTCTCGAAGAGCCTCGGCGTTGCGCTCCCCTGGCTTCGCCTCTCCGTCGTCGGCTCGCTCTCCTATGAGACCGTGGCGGCGAACAACGCACTCTCGGGCATGGGACTGAAGCTCGGCGAGGTGACGGGCCTTAGCGCATCGCAGTTCGTTACGGTCGTATTCGTTATGACGATCTCCATTATGGCCGGCGTGCTTCTCACGCCCATCGCCTCCAAGAAGATCCAGGGCGGCCTTAAGAAGATGGAGACGAGGGACAAGCGCTGGAGCGCGATCTTTTCCGATGCACTCTTTATGGGTATGATCGCTGCCTTCCTGGGCTTTGTTTTCTGCGATTTCTCCGGCGTATTCGTCGGCGAGCTTTCCGGCCTCGTGCCCGTGCTCGTTATGCTCTCCTCTGCGGTGCTGATGGCGGGCTGCGGTGCGCTGATGAAGCTGACCGGATGGAAATTCTTAAATGACTACGCGCTGCCGATCAGCATGGTCGGCGGTATGCTGCTTGCCATTCCCTACACGGCATGGCTCGGTTAAGAAAAGGAGGAAGCGTTTATGAAAAAGAACAATCTCTCTTATCTTGAGCAGGTACACAGGGACGGTAGGATCTGGAACTACTCTATGGCGGCTCTCTTCTTTCTCTTCCCCGTTCTGCTTTGCATCGTCTTCAGCGTCCTTCCCAACTGGGGCGGACTTCTCAAGGGCCTCATCGTCACCCTGCCTATGTACTGGGCGATCGGCGTGATCGAGGTCATCACCTACGTGCCGATGCTCGGCGCGGGCGGCTCGTATCTTTCCTTCGTTACGGGTAATATCTCAAACCTGAAGCTGCCCTGCGCACTCTCCGCCATGGAAAAATACGGTGCGAAGGCAGGCACCGAGGAGGGCGACATCATCTCCACGATCTCGATCGCCGTTTCCTCCATCACAACGACTCTGATCGTTTTCCTCGGCGTGCTTCTTATGATCCCGCTCTCTCCCGTTCTGCAAAACCCCGTGCTCGATCCCGCCTTCGCGCAGATGCTGCCCGCGCTCTTCGGTGCGCTCGGCGTCGTATTTATCTCCAAGAGCTGGAAGATCGCGATCGCGCCGATCGCACTGATGCTCATTCTCTTCATTTCCATTCCCGCGCTCAACGAGGGCACGGTCGGCATTATGGTTCCCGTCTCCGCGGTGTTTACGCTCATCGTCTCCCGCGTGATGTACAAGAAGGGGCTTCTGGATGAGAAGAAGACCGTTATCCCCGAGGAGGAATAAGCGATGGAGTGGTACCATTATCTTCTGATCGGGCTCGGCGCGGCGCTGCTTTTGCTCATTCTGACCGTGCTGATCCGCACGCTCCGCTTCCGTCCGCTTTCCGGCAAGAGCTACGAGGGAGACGCGGTTTCCTTCGATAAGGATGCGGCGGTGCGCGCGATGCAGACGCTCGTTCGCTTCAAGACGATCTCCGACCTTGATCCCTCGAAGGAGGACGAAGGGGAATTTGCCGCGCTGATCGCGGCGCTTCCCTCGCTGTATCCCAACGTATACGAAAAAGCAACGCTCACGACCTTTGACGGTCGCGGCCTTCTCTATCATATCAAGGGGCGCGAGGACGGCGCTCCCACCGTGCTGATGGCACATTACGACGTCGTCAGCGTGCAGGAATCCGACTGGGAGAGGCCTCCCTTCTCGGGTGACATCGTGGACGGCGTTCTCTGGGGCAGAGGCACGCTGGATACGAAGATCACCTTCCACAGCGCGCTCTTTGCAACGGATACGCTTCTGAAGGAGGGCTTCGTTCCGAAAAACGATCTCTACCTTGCCTTCTCGGGCGGCGAGGAGGTCAACGGTCCCGGCGCAAGGAATATCGTTGCTTACTTTGAAAAAAAGGGCATCAAGCCCGCGCTCGTGCTGGATGAGGGCGGCGCCGTGGTGGAAAACTTCTTCCCCGGGGTGAAGCGCTCCTGCGCGATGATCGGCATTGCCGAAAAGGGTATGATGAACGTGCGCTACACGGTCTCCTCCGGCGGCGGTCACGCCTCCGCGCCGAAGCCCGGCTCTCCGCTCGTGCGCCTCTCGAAGGCCTGCCTGCGACTGGAAAAGCATCCCTTCCCTCTCCATCCGAATGCGGCGGCGATGCAGATGTTCGACACCGTGGCAAGAGAATCGACCTTCCTCTACCGTATGATCTTTTCCAACCTCTGGCTCTTCAAGGGCGCTCTCGATCTCATCTGCCGCCTTTCGGGCGGTGAGCTGAACGCGCTGCTGCGCACGACGGTCGCCTTCACGCAGAGCGAGGGCTCGGCGGGCGCGAACGTTCTGCCCCCGAAGGCATCCCTCGTTTCCAATATGCGACTGAATCCGCTGGATAACGTGGACGATGCGCTTGCGTATCTGAAAAAGACCGTAGGCGACGATAAGGTGGATATCACCCTGATGATGGGCGAAAATCCCAGCAACATCTCCCGCACCGACGTGGAGGGCTACGACCGACTTGCAACCGCCGTCGGCGAGACCTGGCAGGGTGCGATGATCTCCCCTTATCTGATGGTGCAATGCTCGGACAGCCGACATTGGAGCAAGATCTCCGACCGCGTTTACCGCTTCTCCGCTATGAAGCTCTCCGGCGCGGAGCGCGCCTCCATCCACGGCAACAACGAGCGCATTCCCGTTGAGACGATCCACAAGGCGGCGGAATTCTATATCCGACTGATCAAAAATTCGTAAGAGAAAAACGCACACCGCAGAAAAAATGCGGTGTGCGTTTTTTATTTTTTTGTTTTTCGGACAAGCTATTGCTTCTTTTCCGCTCTGCGCGCAAGCTCGTGCATTACGGCCTTCCAGCGCGCCTCGTGGCTTTCGTGGGTGATATAGGGCTCAAAGCCGAGCGAGAGATAGAGCGCGATCTCGTCCGCGCCCTCGCCGTCAAGCGGTGCGTGATAGCCGACGAGTGAAGCGGCAAGATGGCCGCCCGCGGAGTAGGAAAGCGTCGCGATCCTTGTAGGATCAATGCCGAATTTCTATATTTTAACTTGAATAAGCTGTTTATCCGATATTCTTCCACTCTGCGGTGGGAAGTGCGTACTGTGCCGCATCGCCGACAGGCTCGACGACAACGGAAAGATTGAACTTTTTGAGTCCGCCACAGCGGATGAGCAGGCGAGAGTACTTATCTCTGGGATATTCGCCCTCAAAGGTGCGCGTTCCGGAAAGAAGGAAGTCGTAGCAGCTGATGATCTCAAACCTCACGTCCGCATCGGAATAGAGATGTACGTTGATGGACGCGCCGTCCTCGTAGGACATCTTGCAGCTCTTGCCGTCCTCTGCGATCTCGCACCCAATCTTCGCACTTTCGAAGTTAGCAACCCAGCAAGCGTTTTCCGCTTCCTTGAACTCCGCCTCGTCGCGAAGCACCCAGGTTTTTCTGTCAGCGGTCAGAAGCATACCGCGCGTGGTCTTGACGGCCTTGTCGCCGTAAACCGCCGTAGTATCAATGATCGCGTAAGAAGCCGCATCCGAGGACTTCCATTCGGTGATCGAAGAAATGCTGCCGGGTGTCTGTCCGTAGGGAAGAGAGGGGAGGAAGAGCGTGTTATTGCCCTCTGCATTTCTGCGGAAAAGGCGGTCGTTTCCGAAGTATCCGCCCTTGATGTTGTAGCTATCCGCCCCGAGGTCGGTAAACCAAAGATGCCCATGGTTATGGTAAACGAAGGTGCCTGCATCGATCTGCATATGAGTGCCGCCGCCGATGGAATTTTCGCCGCCGAGTATTCCCGCAAAGATTGAGCCGCGCTCCCAGCCGCTACGCACGGTAAAGCCATCGATATTTTCCATATAATAGTCAAGCGGGAGTGCCTCGGGAGCGGGGACATCCTCTCCGAGAAGCGCGGGATCGTAAAGCAGATCATGGATACCGGCCTTCTTTCCTCGAAGCAAATGCTCCTTGCGGATCGCGTAGAGCCCTTTATCCCCCGAAATGTAGGCAAAAGGATAGAACGTGCTCGTGTCTTGCGCGGAAAGCGAGCCGTCGTGATAGTTCCAGCCAACGTATTCTGCGCTCTCGGTGTTGATCGCGTAGTAGCAGGTCTTGTCAAGCCCCCACGTGTAATGTAATCCCAGATCCGTTCCAAGCATGCTTTGCAGTGCGATCATCGCTTTGAAAAAATGGCCTGTTCCGTAGGACCAGTAGGAGTTGGACTCCACGTAAGAGCCGTCGGGCGCATAGTGCTTTAATGCAAGTCCGTCCTGCATCAAGGATGTAAGCGAAGCGCCGAGCAGCTCCGTGCAGCGATCCAAAATATGATCGGAAATATATCCGCCGTTTCCGTCGCATATGAGCATTGCCGTGGCAACGATCATACCGGTGTTGCAAACGACGTTTATATTATCCGGCTTCAGTCGGAAGCGAAATGCCGGCCAAGTGCCAAACGGAGGAGAGGGATAGTCGCATTTGTCATAGATGACGGAGTCGTAGCCCGCAACGATACCATGCGAATAAATGCCGCCGGCAATGTAGTGGAGATCGTATCCGAGCTCGTTCCAAATATTGTAGAGCCAGTCGTAGGTGAAACAGCTGTCATAGGTAGCCATCGCGGTGTTGAGAAAGTGCCCGGGACCCCAATGAGGAAGACGGATGAGCTCGTTCAGCAATAGATAAGCGAGCTTGGCGTATTTTGAGTCACGGGTAAGCTGATATGCGATCGCAAGTTGAGAGCACGTGCTCGCAAGCGTTGACTGCCAGGATGCTCGTCCGCCCGAGTCGTATCCGTATGCATAAGGAATGGATGGAACGATCGGATTGAGAAAGGCCGTCATCTCCGCGTTCATCCGGTAGGCTTCATTTTCGAATGACTTATCCGCGGTAGCCACAAGCTGATCCATATAGCCCTTCATAGCGGGATTGGAATTTGTTTTGTATATATCGTGCAGGGTGTCGAGAATGCCGGGCTTGGAAACCAGTATCGGGTGCTTATTTTTTCTTGCCTCGAGTCTTGCACGAATGTCCGCGCCCACTCTCTTGAAGCCCGCTCTTTCCTCTGCCGTAACAGGCCCATAGGTTTTCTCGAGGGGAACCTTTTCAATATCGAAAATAAATTCACCCATCCAGCGAAGCATGAGATCCATATCCTCTTTTCGGTTGATAGAGGAGAGATCGATCTCCTTATCGATCATAATGCATCCCATCTCGTCAAACTTGGTGCTTGCCGTCAAGGAGTCGAGCGCAAAATACTTCTTTCCCTCAAAGGTCTCAGCCTTTCCGCCGAAGTCCTCGATAAAGGCGGGCACGAGCACGGTGCCGTCCGCCTTGCGAGCGGGCGCATAGTCGAGCGAGATCTTCTCGCCGTCCTTGAGCGCGTAGGGAACGTTTAATTTAAGAACGAGATTCGGATGTCTTTCAAAGCTGTACATATTTTTTCTCCAATCTGTCGCAATGGCGACCGTAAAAAGCGAAAATGAAAATTATTTTCCGATGTTTTTCCACTCCGCGGTGGGGAGTGCGTACTGTGCGGCGTCGCCGACGGGCTCAACCACGATGGAAAGGTTAAACTTCTTAAGTCCGTTCAAGCGAACGAGCAGGCGGGAATATCCCGAACGATCGTACTCTCCCTCTATGGGAGGCTGCGTCTCCGAAAGCAGGAAATCATAGCAGCTGACCGTCTCGAATTTTACGTCCGCATCCGAGAAGAGGTAAACGTTGATCGCCGCACCGTCCTCATAAGACATCTTGCAGGACTTGCCGTCCTCCGCGATCTCGCACCGGATCTTTGCGCTCTCGAAGTTTGCGACCCAATAGGCTTCCTCTGCTTCCTTGAACTCTGCCTCGTCGCGCAGCACCCAAGTCTTGCGGTCAGCGGTGAGAAGCATACCTCTCGTTACCTTGACTGCCTTATCGCCGTAAGCCGCGGTGGTATCCACGATGGAATAGGATGCCTTGTCGGAGGACTTCCACTCGGTGATCGGGGAATTGCTGCCGAGCTCCTGACCGAAGGGCAGGGAGGTAATAAAGAGGGTGTTGTTGCCCTCCGCGTTTCTGCGGAAGAGCCGGTTATTGCCGAAATACCCGCCGGGCAGGTTATAGTTATCCGAGCCGAGGTCGGTAAACCAGAGATGCCCGTGGTTGTGGTAAACGAAGCAGCCCGCATCGATCTGCTGATGGCTTGAGCTGACGGGGTTCTTGCCGCCGAGCAGACCTGCGTAGATCGAGCCCTTCTCCCAGCCGCTTCTGACGGTAAAGCCGTCGATCGCCTCCATATGGTAGTCAAGCGGCATCGCCTTCAGCTCGGGCACCTCCTCGCCGAGCAGCTCGGGATCGTATAGGATATCGAATAGGCCGGAGCGCTTTCCTCTTCTCAGCTGTTCGCGGCGGAGCGCGTAGAGATTGTTATCCCCGGATAGATATGCGAACAGATAGAATATGCCCGTACCCTGCGCGCCGAGATTTCCGTCGTGGTAGTTCCATCCAATGTATTCGGCGCTCTCGGTGTTGATGGCAAAATAGCAGGTCTTATCAAGACCGTAGGAGTAGTGCAAGCCAAGATCCGTTCCGAGCAGGCTGTGCAGAGAGCCGAGCGTTTTGAAGAGCGCGCTTGTGCCGTAGGACCAATAGGAGTTGGACTCCACGTAAGAGCCGTCGGGCGCGTACTGCTTCAGAACGAGGCCGTCCTGCGTGAGCGAGGAGAGGGATGCGCCGATCTGCTCGGCGCACATATCAAGAACGCCGTCGGTGACGTAGCCCATCTTGCCGTCGCAGATCAGAATCGCTGCGCCAACGATCGAGCCCATATTGCAGACCGCATTCCAGTTATCGGGCTTCAGCTTGAAGCGTCCCGCGCCTCCGTAAGGCGTCGGATGGTCGCATTTATCGTATATTACAGAGTTGTAGCTTTGAAGAACGCCGTGCGTATAGATGCCGTAATAGATAAATGTCAGATCGTAGCCGAGCTCGCACCAGATATTGTAGAGCCAGTCGTAGGTAAAGCAATAGTTATAGGTGGAGATGGAGTTATTGAGAAAATGCGCGGGTCCCCAGTGCGGGATGCGGATCATCTCCTCCAGGATCAGGTAAGCAAGCTTCGCGTATTTTACATCGCGCGTGAATTGGTAGGCAATGGCAAGCGTTGAGGCCGCACCGCTGAGCCCTTCCTGGAAGTGCGCGCGCCTGCCTTGGTTATAGCCGGCATCCTGCGGATCCTTGACGTGCGCGAGAAGTGCGGTCATATCGGCGTTCATCCGATACATATCCTTTGCCATGACCTCGTCCGCATCTGCAACAAACCTTTCCATATATCCCTTCAGCGTGGGGTTGGAGCCCGTCCTATAGATCTCGTGCAGGGTATCAAGAATTCCGGGTCTTGAAACCAGCATCGGGTGCTTGTTGTTTCTTGCGAGGAGTCTGCCTCTGATATCCTCGCCGACTCTTTTGAAGCCGGCTCTTTCCTCGGGCGTGGCGGGCGCATAGGTGCGCTGCATAGGGACTCTTTCAAAGTCAAAGATGAACTGTCCCATCCAGTGGAGCATAAGATCCAGATCGTCCTCGCGATTGATGCACGACAGATCGATCTCGTTATCGATCATAATGCAGCCCATCTCGTCAAATTTGGTGTTTGCCTTCAGAGAGTCGAGCGCGAAATACTTCTTTCCCTCAAAGGTCTCAGCCTTGCCGCCGAAGCCTTCGATAAAAGCGGGAACGAGCACGGTGCCGTCCGCCTTGCGTGCAGGCGCATAGTCGAGCACGATCTTCTCGCCGTCCTTCAGTCCGAAGGGAACCTTTAATTTCAGCACCAGATTCGGGTGTCTTTCATAATTGTACATATTAATTCTCCTATGTCAGAGGTTCTTCCACTCCGCGGTAGGAAGCGCGTACTGCGCCGCATCGCCCACGGGCTCAACAACGATCGAAAGATTGAACTTCTTCCGTCCGTTAAAGCGTACGAGCAGACGGGAGTATGCGGAGCGGTCATATTCGCCCTCGACCTTGGGCTGCGTCTCTGCAAGCAGGAAGTCATAGCAGCTGACGATCTCAAACTTCACATCTGCATCAGAGAAAAGATATACGTTGATCGCCGTGCCGTCCTCATAGGACATCTTGCAGGACTTACCGTCCTCTGCGATCTCGCACCCAATCTTTGCGCTCTCGAAGTTTGCAACCCAGCATGCGTTTTCAGCTTCCTTGAATTCCGCCTCGTCGCGAAGCACCCAGGTCTTGCGATCAGCCGTCAGAAGCATTCCGCGCGTGACCTTAACGGCCTTTTCACCATATGCCGACGTGGTGTCCAGGATCGCGTAGGAAGCCGCATCCGAGGATCTCCATTCGGTGATGGGCGAAATACTCATCGTCACCTGGCCGTGTGGCAGAGAAGAAAGAAATAGGGTGTTATTACCCTCCGCATTTCTGCGGAAGAGGTTGTTATTGGAAAAATAACCGCCGGGAAGATTGTAATAATCCGAGCCGAGGTCTGTAAACCAAAGCTTGCCGTGGTTGTGGTAAACGAAGGTTCCTGCATCGATCTGTGTATGTCCGCCAAAGTTCTTTCCTCCGAGCAGTCCGGCATAAATTGAGCCGATCTCCCACCCACTGCGTACGGTAAAGCCGTCGATGCCCTCCATCAAGTAATCCAGGGGCAGAGCATCTATTTTTGGTATCTCCTCTCCTAAAAGCTCAGGATCGTAAAGAAGATCGTCAATGCTGATTTCCTTGCCGCGTCTCAGATGCTCTCGGCGGATCGCGTAGAGGTTTTTGTCTCCGGATATATATCCGAATTTATAGAATGAGCAAGTGTTTTGTTCATCGATCGCGCCGTCGTGATAATTCCAGCCGACGTATTCTGCACTTTCGGTCTGAATCGCATAGTAGCAGGTCTTGTCAAGTCCCCAGGTGTAGTGCAGGCCGAGATCCGTACCGAGCATACTGTGCAAGGTTGCTATTGTCTTGAAGAGATTGCTTGTTCCGTAGGACCAATAGGATTTGGATTCCACGTAAGAGCCGTCGGGCGCATACTGCTTCAAAACGAGTCCGTCCTGCGTGAGAGAGGAGAGGGATGCGCCGATCTGCTCTGTGCAAATGTCAAGGATCTGATCGGTGATATAGCCGCCCTTGCCCTCGCAAATGAGCATAGCCGCACCCAAGATAGCGCCCGTATTGCAAACGGCGTTCCAGTTATCGGGCTTGAGCTTGAAGCGCCAGCCCGTGCCCTGGCGGGGCGAGGGATAGTCGCACTTATCATAGATCATCGAATTGTAGCTTTGCAAAACACCGTGCGAGTAAATGCCGCAGGTGATGTCCTTGAGATTGTAGCCAAGCTCGCACCAAATATTATAAAGCCAGTCGTAGGCGAAGCAGTAGTCGTAGGTTGCCATAGCGGTATTCAGGAAGTGCCCGGGGCCCCAATGCGGGAAGCGCAGCATTTCCTTAAGAATGAGGTAGGCGAGCTTCGCATATTTCGTATCGCGCGTAAGCTGGTATGCCGTCGCGAGATGGTAGGCCGCCGTTCCGAACGTGTTTTGGAAGTTGGCGCGTCCGCCGACGTCGTATCCGTCCAACTGAGGATCCTCGATGGGCTTCAAAAATGCCGTGATCTGTTCGTTTGTTTTGAAGATCTCCTTTGAAAAAACCTCGTCAGCACTTTGGATCAGCACGTCCATATATCCCTTCAGTGTAGGATTGGAATTCGTCCTATAGATCTCGTGAAGGGCATCGAGAATGCCGGGCTTTGAAACGAGATAGGGGTGCTGATTGTTTCTTGCAAGCAGTCTTGCCTTGATATCCTCGCCCACTCTCTTGAAACCCGCTCGTTCCTCAGGCGTGGCAGGCGCGTAATATTTCGCCAAGGGGATCTTTTCGATATCGAAAATAAATTCACCCATCCAGCGGAGCATCAGATCAAGATCGTCCTCTCTGTTGATAGAGGAAAGATCAATCTCCTTATCAAGAATGATGCATCCCATCTCGTCGAATTTCTTATAGCAATCAAGACTCTCGAGCGTAAAATACTTCTTTCCCTCGAAGGCCTCGGTCTTTCCGCCGAAGCCTTCGATAAAAGCGGGAACGAGCACGGTGCCGTCCGCCTTGCGCGTAGGCGCATAGTCGAGCGCGATCTTCTCGCCGTCCTTCAGCGCGAAGGGCACCTTCAGCTTCAGGACGAGATTCGGATGTCTTTCGAAATTATACATGGCGTATCACCTTCAAATATTTTTCCACTCCGTGAAGGGAAGTGCGTACTGTGCCGCATCGCCTACAGGCTCAACCACGATCGAAAGGTTAAACTTTTTCCGTCCGTTCAAGCGCACAAGCAGACGGGAATAGTTATCTCTTTGATACTCACCCTCCACCTTGGGCTGCGTCTCTGCAAGCAGGAAGTCGTAGCAGCTGACCGTCTCGAATTTTACG
>JAGBBQ010000050.1 GCA_017938425.1 Clostridia bacterium
GCCGAAGGCAACTTCATTTGAGGCAAAGCCTCAACCTCGTTCATTTGTGTCCGCTTATCAGCGGCAATGATGTTCTCGCTTCGCTTTAAAAATGATGTTATCCTTCGGATAAATGATGTTGTATCCTGCGGATACAAATGAAAAAATCCATCGACAAAGCGATGGATTTTTTGGTGGGGGAAGCTGGATTCGGACCAGCGAAGTCAGTGACAACAGATTTACAGTCTGCCCCCTTTGGCCGCTCGGGAATTCCCCCATATAGAGTTCACGTCGAATACCGGAACTCTTTTGGAGCTGGTGAACGGAGTCGAACCATCAACCTGCTGATTACAAATCAGCTGCTCTGCCATTGAGCCACACCAGCATTCGAACGTATATTATTATAACAGAACTTTCTCGTTTTGTCAAGCCCTTTTTTGATTATTTTTTGATTTTTTTCTGTTTTGTAAATATTCGAAATTCTGTCCGCTTCGTACTTGCAATTCCTTCAAAAATATTGTATACTGTAAGAAAGAGAAATGGAGAAAAATGCTATGAAGATCTGTATAATGGAGGATCTGCATCTGCCCTATCATACGGGCGCTTTGCAGTACGAGGCGCTTGCCTTTTATATAGAGGATATCAAAAGAAGCGGGGCAGACCTTCTCGTCGTACCGGGGGATTTCACCGCGGACGGCAATAGAGAAACCGCCGAGCGCTTTTTTTCCGTGCTCTCCGCTCTCTCTCTCCCTTCTATCGTGATGACGGGGAATGCCGATTTCAGAAACGCCTCTGCGAAGGAGTATTTCCGCTCTGTGACCGCTGCGCCCCTTCATAAATTCGGCAACCATACGCTGCTCACCCTGCGTGACGGTGAGGGCACCGTTTCCCCCGCGGATCTTGCGCTTCTTGACGGAGCGGACGAAAATACGCTCGTTTTTCTGCACCACCCGATCAGCGCCCTTGCCGAGCCTGCGCGCTCCGTGCTTTCGGCGTTCGCCGCGGCGCATCCCGCGCTCCCGATCCTCGTCGGTCACGCGCATATCGATAAAAGGGAAGGAAATATCCTGTATCTGAACGCCGCCGATCCCGATAAGGCGATCGGTGAGGAGCCCTGCATCTATTATTACGATACCGAGGAGAAGTCTCTCTCCAAAACGCACTTTCCCTGTCCCATCCCCGAGGATCTGAAGAACTATATCGGCATTTCCGCCTTCCGTCCGCTGCCCGATCTTCTCTATGCCGCAGAGCAGGGGCTCTACGCCGTGGAATTCCGCCCCTCCGTGATAACCGAGGATATAAAGGCCTTGGAGGACGGTGTCCGCCGCTTCCGCGAAGCGGGAGGGAGGTGCATTTCCTTCCATTTCCCGAACCTTGCCGAGCGCGACGGCAGCCTCGCAGAGGCAGATGCGCTTTTGCGCTTTGTAAGCCTTGCGCGTGCGCTCTCTGCCGATCGCATCACGGTGCACGCCCCCTCGGTCCCCCTGCGCCTCATAGAGAGTGATCCCTCGCTTCTTCCGCGCATTGCGGATCTTGCGGCCGCGGTGATCTCCTCGCTGCCCCTCACGGTCTGTGTCGGCGTTGAGAATATGCATATGACCGCCAAGGATACCGCAAAGGACCGTTGCTTCGGCTATGCGCCCGAGGAGTGCCGCCTATTTATAAATATGCTGCGGGAGAGAATGCCGAAGCGAGCGATCGGCTTCCATTTTGATACGGGGCACGCGCGCAACAATATGCCCCTCTCGCAGGTCTATACGCAGAGCGTATGGATGGCAGAGCTCGGCAGCGAGATCACGGGCTATCATATCCACCAGGTCCTCCTCGAGGATGGAAAATTCGTCAATCACTATCCGATCACCGAGCCCTACGGCGCCCTGATCTCCTACGCCGCCTTCTTCAGAAGCTTTGCCGCAGGCAGAATAAAGAAAGCCCCGATATTCTTGGAGATCCGACCGACCGAAGAGGATCCGGCCCCCTATAAAAGATCTCTTTTTTGGATATTGAAATAGTTTTTGCAAATATATATTTACATAATGGAGACTGATATGAAAAAAACAACGAAAAGAATACTTTCTCTTCTTCTGATGTCGATCCTTGTGTTCGCATCGGTCCTCACGCTTTCATCCTGTGATCTTTCCGCTCTGCCGATCCAGCTGCCCGAGGCGGTTTCGATCACGAAGACCGAGATCAACGAGGAGGGCGAGCTCATCGTCCATTATTCGGACGGAAGGAAGGAGAATCTCGGAATCGTCGTCGGTGCGGATGGCAAGGACGGTGAGGACGGTATCGATACCTCCGTGCTCGTCACCTCCGCTGCGATCAATGCGTCGGGCGAGCTCGTGCTTACCTATTCGGACGGAACGGAGCAGAATCTCGGTGTCGTTGTCGGTAAGGACGGCGTGGATACCTCCGTGCGCGTAAGCGCCGCACAGATCAACGCGTCGGGCGAGCTCATCCTTTATTATTCGGACGGAACGGAGGAGAACCTCGGTGTCGTTGTCGGCAAGGACGGAGAGGATGCCGATGCGCCTCCCACGAACGTTGAGATCAACGTCAGCGGCAACGCCGAGAGTGCGACCGCCGCCGTGGCGTACGCCGCACCGAGCGTTGTGAGCGTGTACTGCAAATTCACCAACGTCTATCCCGCTGCACAGAGCGCGGGCTCGGGCGTGATCTACTCCCTCGATAAAACGACGGGAGATGCCCTGATCATCACAAATTATCACGTTGTATATGACGATAGCGGCGCGATCGCAAACGAGATCGGCGTATACGTATACGGCAGCCGCCTGGAAAAGTATACGATTCCTGCCGAGTTCATCGGCGGCTCGATGCGTGAGGATATTGCCGTCCTCCGTGTCACGGGCAGCGAGCTTTTGAAGAGCTCCATTGCCAAGGCGGCCACCCTTGCGGATTCCGATGCGATCTATCCCGGCGATACCGCGATCGCGATCGGCAATCCTCTGGGCTACGGCATCAGCGCCACCTACGGCAAGGTCAACGTTCCCACCGAGTCGCTCGATACGGTTGCCTGCGATAACAGGACCGAGGTGACTCTGCGTGTGATCCGCATCGATACCGCCGTGAACGGCGGCAACAGCGGCGGCGGTCTCTTCGACGGCGAGGGCAGGCTGATCGGCATCGTAAACGCCAAGAGCATCGAGACCAACGTGGAAAACGTGGGCTACGCCCTGCCTGCAAACAAGGTGCGTGCCCTGGTGGATAACATTGTTTATCATTGCCTTGACGGCGATTATATCACCCCCCTGCGCCCCACCCTTGGTATCACCGTGCAGATCGCAGATTCCCTGGCGAGCGTGAACGGTGAGGGTCTGATCGATATCACCGAGACGGTTGCCGTTATCGGCGTGGATGAGGGAACGGCGGCCTACGGCGTATTCCTCGAGGGAGATATTCTCGTTTCGGTCACCGTTGCCGAAAGGACGGTGCAGATCACGAGGATGCACCATCTTCTGGATGCGATCCTTGACCTTCGCCCCGGCGAGTCGATCGCCTTCAAGGTGCTGCGTGAGGGCGTGGAGACCGCGCTTTCCATCACTCCCGCAAAGAGCCTTTATAATCCCTGCTGACGAAGAAAAAGGATGCTCGTATCCTATACCGGAAAGCACCGCGCTTCCAATGAAGCGCGGTGCTTTCTCTTTATTTTACTCTTTTTTTATCGATGAAGTCCATATAAGCATTCCAGTCGCGTCTCGAAAGATAATGCGTGCCTCTTCGGTAGTGATAGAGGCAGTCGCCCTCGTCAAGCTCGGTGTCGGGGGCAGGAAATTCATTTTGATGCACGAGCCCCTGCATTCCGTAGAGCGCATAGGCCTCGTTGGCGGCGGCCGTAGCGAGAAATTCGTTCTCGGGTCCCGCCCAGCGGTCGCCCTCCGCCGATCCGATGAGCAGATGGCGCGGCGCGATCAGTGAGAGCAGGAAATGCTGATCGAAGGGCATCCCGTCCTCCTTACCCGCATAGCGCAGGTAGCGCGGGCAGAACCAATAAGGGAAACGCTCGGTGATCTGCGCGATGCTCTCGCCCTCCTTCTGTCGGGAGAGCGCCGCACCGGTGCAGCCCGAGTCGTTGGAGATCACGTAGCGGAATCTTTCGTCCATCGCGCCGCAGAAAAGCGCGGTCTTGCCAAGCCTTGAATGCCCGATCACGGCGACCTGCTCGGCATCCACGTTCTCGCAAAGCGGAATATAATCCATCACGCGCATGGCCGCCCAAGCCCACATTGCGATCTTGCCGGGCGCGGAGAGTGCGCGGCGGCTCTTGCAAAGGTGCTTTGCCATACCGGAGCGGAAGTCCGCGCTGTCCTTTGCCACGTCCTGATACTTGATCACGAAAATGCCGTAGCCGCGTTGGATGATCTCCTCCAGCGGCAGATACTTATGCACGACATCCGTGCCGAAGTTCACGCAAACGAAAACGGGAAATCTTCCTTCGCCCTTCGGCATGATCTGCGTGACGGGGAAGGTCGCATCCTCACCGTCGATCTCGCAGTGAAAGCAGAGCTCGCGGTAGGTCGCAAAGCCTGCAAGATAGAGTGTCTCCTCTGCCGTGAGCTCCACGCGCAGATGCGCGGGCTTCGGCGGCAAAATGCCGTAGACCTCCTTTTGCAGGATATCCTTTAATTCCTCGCGCCGCCTTTCGAAGGCCTCCTTCGTTTTTACGGGCTTGCCGTTCTTGAAGGTGAGAAGCGAGGGGAGGAAAAGCTTTTTGATTGCAGCCTGAATCATTGAAATCTCCTTAAATGGTAAACGGTCCGAATATTGCTACCATCGCCGCGAAGAGAAGCGGTATGGTGAGAACGCAAAGCGTATGTGAGATCACGGTCATTCCGGCGCCCGTCTCGGGGTCGCCGCCGAACGCCTCGGGGAAGATGACCGTATTCAGCCCGAGCGGCGCGGCGAGCGCGAAGAAGGCGAGGAAAAGCGGCGTCGCACCGATCGCCGTGCCAAGCACGAGCGAAAGCAGCTCCTTTATACCGAAGAGTGCCGAAAGGATCAGCACGGGGATCACGATCAGGCGCAATAGGCTCGCCGCGTAAACGCGCTTGTTCGTCAGCATCCGCTTCATACTGTATCTTGCTACGGTGAAGCCCGCCAGCAGCATTCCCACGGGTCCCATGCAGGCGCGCAGGGAATCCAGCGTGCCGACGAGCGGTGCGGGCAGGAGCGCGCCAAGCCCCGTAAGGCCGGTAGCGATACCGAGAAGGAGCGCCACGGTCGGCGCGTTCAATAGCTTTTTCAGGGGATTTTTCTTCTCGCCGTTATTCGGCACGAGCACGCTGATACCCCAGGTATAGATCGTGATCGAGATGGGAAGGCAGAAGAGCTTATAATAGGAGAGCGCCAGCTCGCCGAAGAGCGAGAGCACCAGAGGATCGCCGATGTAGCCCGAGTTGGCAAAGGCAAGCGCGTAGAGATACACGCCGCGGTCGGGCGCATCCTTTTTCGCAAAGAATCGGGATAAAAGCATCGACACGGTGAGAGCGAGCGCCACCAGGAAACCGGAAAGCACAATGTTCACCGCGTGCGTGCCGATGCGCTCCACCGTGCAGTTGCGCGCCATCGTGATAAAGCTCAAGGCGGGGAAGAAGATCCAGGTCTCCATTTTCGCCATCACCTTGCCTGCGTTTTCGGGCAATATTTTCGTTTTGCAGGCAATGTAGCCGATCGCCATACAGAAAAAAAGCGTCAGCATTGGCGTAAGTGTTGCTAAAAATGTAGTAAGCATAAGCATTCCTTTGGAATTTGATACCATTATTCTATCACCTTTTCGCCGCGTTGTCAATTGATTTTCCATAAGAAAAAGGATCACTTTCAATAAGCGATCCTCTTTCTTTTTACTTTGCAAAGCTGTAGTCGGGCTTCACCTTTTCACCTGTGAGCGTAGACTCCACGATCGCGCAGCACGCCGCTACGGTCTTTGCTCCCTCCACGCCGTCGGTCTCGGGATCTGTGCCGTTTTGAATGCAGGAGACGAAGATGCGCATCTCGTCGTGAATGTTATGCTTCACGGCACGGACGGGGATCTTCAGCTCCACGGCCTGGTTTTCGATCGAGGGGGAGAACATCTCCTCTCCCATCGCCTCGGCGCGGAAGAGCGAGAGATCCGCAGAGGTATTGTCCACGATGATCGTGCCCTTCGATCCGTATATGCAGGTGCGCATCGTGTATCGGCGCTTGCAGCCGATGGAGGTGAACATCTTGCCGAGCACCTCATTCGGGAATTTCATCACGGCGATCACGCAGTCATCGGTCGGGCAGGCGGCGAGCATTTTCTTGTTTCCGTAGGCAAAGACCTCGGTAGGATCGCCTGCGATCCAGCGCATCAGATCCATCGCGTGGCAGGCGCCGCCCGTTACGGGATGGCGCGGGCTCTTCGGATCAAAGCGCCAGTTCGGGCCGACCTTCTTGGCGTAATCGTGTGCGTATTCGGATTCAATGAAGAAGATCTCGCCGATCTCGTCGCGCTCGATCAGCTCCTTTGCGAGAATAAAGCTCGGCGCAAGGCGGCAGATCTGGCCGACCATCAGCTTTCTCTCGTATTTCCTTGATGCCTCGATCATCGCCCTGCAGTCCTCGACGGAGAGAGCCAGCGGCTTTTCGCAAAGCACGTGCTTGCCCGCCTCCATTGCACAAACGGCGATCTCTCTGTGCACCTGGTCGGGCGTTGCGATGGTGATCGCGTCGAGGTCCTCGCGCTTGAGAAGCTCCTTATAATCCGTATAGTAGGGAACGCCGTATTCGTCCGCTACCTTTTTCGCGATCTCCTCCACGATGTCGCAAACGGCGATAAGCTCTGCGTTTTCATTCGCCACGATCGCCTTTACGTGGGCATTTTTGCCAAAGGTCTTGAGGCCGATCACGGCCATTCTTACTTTTTCCATATTCTTCACCTCAAATAATTTTCTTTAAGAGGCGGATGATCTCTCTTCCGTATGCAGGGGTACAAACGGTACTCTCCTCGCCGCGAAGGAGCTTCAGAAATTCCGTAAGCTGCCGTCCGAACAGATCGCGCGTGCCGCCGTGGCTGACGAACCGTCCGTCCTCGTAGATCAGCAGCTCATCGCCAACTATTTTCACAATGCCGTCGGTGAAGTAGTAGATGCTCTCGTGCGTGGCCGGTATATGCGTGCCGCAAAGCGTCACGCTCGCGCTCACGCCGCCCGAAAGCTTTAATAGGAACTGCGCGGCGGTTTCTACATCGTGACCCGTGATCGGATTCGCTGTAATGCCGTAGATTTCCTCCACCTCGAGCCCCGTCGTGTAAAGAATGCGGTCAAGACTGTGTGCACCGAGGTTCATGGCAATGCCGCCGCCTGCCATCTGCTTGCTCAAAAACCAGGCGGGACGCCCGGGAACATAGTCCTTTGTGCGTGTTTCGTGGATCATAACCAACGCACCGAAACGCTTTTCCTCTATGATCTCTCGCACCCTTTCGAGGGCCGTGTAATATTTTTGAACGTGCCCGATCGCGAGTCTTGCTCCGCTTTTTTCTGCTGCTGCAATCATTTCATCGCATTCCTCTACGGTGCAGGCCATGGGCTTTTCACAAAGCACTCCAAGACCTCTTTCGAGAAAATAAATGCTTGCTTCACGGTGCAGATAATGTGGGAGATTCAGGATCACTGCATCCATCGATGCGCAGTCAAAATTCTTATAATCCGAGAAAACGTGCGCACCGTGATCGCGCGCGATTTGCTCCGCTTTTTCAAGGTTGATATCCGCAATGCAGACAAGCGAGCAGTCGGGGTTGCTTTTTATTGCGTCAGCGTGGCTTCTCGCGATACCGCCTGCGCCAACCATACCGATTCGTATCATAGCCGCCTCCTCTTAGTCATCGTATTCCACGTAGGTGACAATATCGCTGTGCCACCCGCCCGTATGGCCGACGTATCGGCCCTCGTGCCAATATACGGGCATATTGTCCTGCGCATGGATCGGAACGGTCGGCCGCCATGCCTTAATATCCTTTTCTCCGGGAATTCTTCGTAGCTCCTGCTCGAGAAAATAGGTCCTGCCGCAATCGGTGGAACGGTAGCCTTCCACCACGCGGTCCTTGCCGTCAAAGCGCGCGATATAAACGCGATTCGTGTCGGTGGTGATGCATTCGCGCCATCCGAGCGCCGCATCGCCCGCGCCGTAATAAAACGCCATACCGCCAAGATAGGTGGCGGAGCCGTCGGGAATGTTCTTAGCGAGAAATTCGCCTGCCTTGCAGATGGGGGCGGAGATCTGCCATTTTCCGTCCGTAAAGGTCGCCACGTGATAGGTCGGCTTTTCGGTGGAGGGGCAGAGCATATCGTCCATCACGAAGGGGGCGAAGCCGATGCGAAGCGGCATCGTAGCGGAGACCTCGAGCAGTCGGACGGTCGTGCCCGCGGGGGAGGCGTAAACGGTGTCGAGCGTCTCGGGCTCTATCGTGTCCTCTCCCTTGAAGAGATTGAAGTCGGTACGCACGCCTGCGGTGGTCAGAAGATAGCCCTCGCGGTCAAAGATACCGCTGCGGATCGTATGATCCTCGGAGGAGGTAGGATGGCCGTAGAAGCCGAAGAACCATTGCTCCTCGGGCGGCTGCGGCCGCTTGATAACGTCCATCTTCCTTATACACATATAAAAGAGTCTGCCGTGCTCGGAGCGGATGAATTTGCGCGGCGCGCTGAAGCTTTCTCCCTCATCCTCGGAATAGCGGAATTCCCAGGAGCAGCCGTTTACGCGTGTAAAGAGCCAGATCTGCCCGAGGTGGGTGTTCTCGGAGATCTGCGCATAGGTCACCTTGCCCTCATAATTCAGCGTGATCTCCTTGCCGAAGGAATCAATATCGTAGGGGCGCTCGGTGATGCGGTATTTGATATAGCCGTTGTCTGCGTGTCCCGTATACATCACGAGGATCCTTCCGCTCTCCAGAACGCAGAGCGAGGGGGCGTTATGCTCATCCGCATAGTTCTGATTGAGCGTACAAAGGCGCACGTCGCGGCTCAGTGCGCGCGAGCATTTACAGTCCATCTCCTTGACGTGGATCTCTCCCATATCGGTATAATACGCAATATAGGTCTTTCCGTTTTCGGCGACGATCGCCTTCTCGCCGATCCACCAATCGGTGTTTGCGCGCTTGATCTTTTTGAGCTCTGCTCTTTCAAAATCGATCATCATTTGTACCTCCGATGCATTTTATACTATCATTTTACCGCAAGCGGAAATGAAAAAATATATTCAAGATTTCCGAAAAAGGAGCTTTTGTTTCAATTTCTGCATTTGCTTTGAAATTAAAATTATTTCTGCTGCTCCTATTGCGTTCCTTTTCTTTGTGTGCTATAATAATGGCGAACGGATGCCGAAACAGGACCTCGAGGTACGGTTTCTTATCATCATTATGGAGAAAAACGAAAAAGGTAGGCTTTTATGGCACTGAACGCATATACGGTGCTCGGCACCGAGAGCGATCCGCTGATCCATTTTTATCACGAGATCGTGGATCCGAAGCGCGACGCAAAAAAGGGAGAAGCCTTCGCGGGTCTGCATACACAGGATTATTACGAGTTCAGCTTCTTTATCGCGGGAAGGCGAAGCATCAAGGTCGGAGAGCGCGTGTACGACTTCAAGGGAGGCGAGGTGTTTCTCGTTTCGCCCGAGGAGGCGCATGGCGGCGGCCTTACGCACGGAACGCTGGATCGCTATCGCTTGCATATATGGCCGAGGGCGCTTGCGTATTTTCCCGAGGTGCGCGGGCTTGACGGTATTTTTCGGCGCGAAAAATACAAGGGGAACCGCATCACGCCGGATGAGCATCAGCAGGAAAGGGTATACGGTCTGCTGCAGAGCATTGATAACAGCATCCGTCTCGGTCATAAAAGCACGCGCAATATCACCGCATTTGCAGATATTTTAAAGCTGCTCGTGCTCCTTTTGGATATCTCGGAAAAAAGAGAGGTCCGCGTCGCACACACCGATAAAATGCTTTTGGATATCCTCGCCTTTATCGAGTCCTCCTACGATAGCGTCACGGTCGGCGAGATCGAGCAGCATTTCGGCCTCAGCCACGCAACGCTCTGGCGCCTCTTTTCGCGCGAGCTCTCGCTTTCTCCCTCGGCATATATGCTCGATCTTCGTCTCGGTAAGGCGAAGGTGATGCTCTCGCAGGGCTTTGAGGTGCAGACGGTCTCGGACGAATGCGGCTTCTGCGATTGCTCCTACTTTATAAAGCAATTCAAGAAAAAATTCGGCATAACGCCGAAACGGATGAAAATGGAAAAGGAGAAGCTATGATCCGCATTGCATTTGCAGGCTTTCGCCATTCGCATATTCTGGCGCTCTACAGCGCGGTAAAGGAGAGCACCGTCGCGCAGCTCGTCGGCGCATATGAGGCGGACGCCGCGACGAGAGAAAAAACAGCGAGGGAAAGCGGTGTCGTTTTCACCTATGAGAGCTACGAAGCCCTTC
The DNA here is from genome assembly GCA_017938425.1 of Clostridia bacterium. Taxonomy (GTDB): domain Bacteria; phylum Bacillota; class Clostridia; order Oscillospirales; family CAG-272; genus UBA1740. The sequence goes on from JAGBBQ010000050.1 coordinate 10,438, forward strand.
TTGCGGACGAGACGGTGGATGCCGTTGCGATCGGCGATTATTACGCCATCCGCGGCGCGCGCGTGATCGAAGCCCTTAAGGCAGGCAAGCAGGTGATTTCGGATAAGCCGCTCTGCACCGATCAGAGTGAGGCAGAGCAGATCGCGCGCCTCGCAAGGGAAAAGGGGCTTTGCGTGTATCTGATGCTCGATCTTCGCTTCGATCCGAAATTCGGTGCCGTCAAGCGCCTCGTTGCGGAGGGGGCGATCGGTAAGCTCGCCCAGATCCGCTTCGGCGGTCAGCATCCGCTGCTCAGGGATGAGCGCCCTTCCTGGTATTTTGAGGAAGGGAAGCACGGCGGCACGATCAACGATATTGCGATCCACGGGATCGACGCAGTGCGTTATCTCTGCGGCATAAGCCCCGTGCGGATCGTCGGAGCAAGAAGCTGGAATGCCTTCGCCGAGGATGTGCCGCATTTTCTCGATTCGGGAATGCTGCTTCTGGAAATGGAGGAGGGGGTCGGCCTGATGGCAGACGTCTCCTACGCCTCCCCCGACGGAATGCGTTACGCGCTTCCGTTCTATTGGGAGTTCGAGCTTTGGGGGCTTTCGGGTATGCTCCGCTTTGGGAGAAACCTCGATTCGGTCGAGCTATACCGCAAGGAGAGTGACCGTGTCGAGCGCATCGTGCCCGCCCCGATCGGAAAAACGATGCTGGAGGATTTCGTTGCCGCCGTCCGAGGAGAGGGAGATACCGTTCTCACCACCGAGGAGGTGCTCTCCGCGACCGAATGGGCGCTGAAGATCCAGGCCGCCTCGGAGGGGTAGAATATAGGGGCTGTCTCATTAAGAATTTAGGCATAACCGAATAAAAAACATGAATAAAAACGAGGAAAACCATAGGTTTTCGACCTTGATTTCCTCAAATTTGTGCTTACTATTAAAGGGGTACTGTGTTTATTTCACAATACCCCTGTTTTTTATTCGAGTAAGCCTTGATGCGACAGCCCCTTCGGTCTGCACTTTGTTCTGGAAATATTCCGTTTCCGCTCGCGGAATGTTGCTGTTCAAGCAACAAGGAATATTTCGGAACGGCGTAAATTGATGTTCAATTTACCGCTAACTGTGCACGCCGTTGAGTCTCTCTTTATTTTTTCGTGTATAAAAAGCAATCCTTCTCGTGCGAAATGATGATACCCACCGCCTGCAGATAGGAGTAGATGATCGTGGAGCCTACGAAGCGCATCCCGCGCGCCATCAGATCCTTTGAGATCCAATCGGAAAGTGGGCTTGCCGTTCTGTCCGTCTCGTATAGGATCTCGTTTTTGGTAAAGGTACAAAGATAAGAATAAAACGAGCCGTATTCCGCAACGATCGCTTTAAAAATGCGGCTGTTTTCAATGCTTGCACGGATCTTCCTTCGGTTGCGGATGATCCCCTTGTTTTCCGAAAGCGAAGCAATATTTTCCTCCGTGAAAGCGCAAACGGCATCGAGATCAAAGCCGCTGTAGGCCGTTCGGAAGGCCTCTCGCTTGTTCAGCACGCATTCCCAGGATAGCCCCGCTTGGAACGATTCGAGGATCAGCATCTCGTAAAGGTATGCGTCTGTAAAGCAGGGCTTGCCCCACTCGTTGTCGTGATATTCGATGTAAAGTGGATTCTTGAGATTGCACCAGCGGCATCTTTTAATATTTTTCATATGATACCTTTAAATGTAAATAAAAATTTGCAAATCACAGCATTTTTCTCAAAATAACCATATCCTTAAGGCGCACGCCGCCCTCGTAGATCGGGTGATCATAGTTCTCTGTAAAAAAGTCCTTGATGCTATGTGAGCGCACAAAGCCGCATCGCTCGTAGAAGGGAAGTGTCAGAGGGCTATCTCCCGTGCCGACCTGCAGAATGCGGTATTTTCTCTTGTATTACGTGCAGAGATATTCGATCATAGCGCGCGCATAGCCCTTGCCTTGGCGCTCGGGTGCGGTGGCGAGATTTTTGATCTCAAGAATGCCGTCCCCCTCGTCGGTGATCACGCATTCGCAGGCGACGCCCTCGTCCTCCAGCACAAGCATCCGCCCTCTCTCAAGATAGCGGTCGATCATATCCTCCTGCTCGTCCGCAAGCAATAGGAGCGAAAGAAATTGCTTCTTGTTTTCCTTTATCTCGTATATCCTCATTTTCTTATTCCAATAAGGACCGCAGTCCGAGTCCGTCCTTAAAATCAAAAAATCTTTCAAAAAGTCTGCCGAAAAGCCCGATCAGAACGCCGTTGAGCGCGGCGCAAACGAAGGTACCCCAGCCGATGCCGACGAAGCGGCCATAGAAGAGAAGCGAGAGCGCAACCGCCAAGGCGCAGCTCAAAAGATCGTAAACGGTCTTGACGCGGCTGATCGGCTGATGCAGCTTTCCTGAAATTTCCTTCACCGCAAGCTCGTACGCTTCGGGCGGAAGGTATGTATGGAACAAAAGGGAGATGCCTGCGGTGCAGAAGCAAAGCCCGCCCACGTAATAAACGATCCGCCACGCAAGTCCCGCAAAGGGGATCAGAGCAACAACGCCCATCACAAGATCCAGCGTCACGCCGTAGATCACCGCCGTCACGAAGGAGAGAAGATAGCTTTTCTTCACCCTGCGCATCACGATCGCAAGCAAAACGAGAAGCAACGCCTGGAAGAGATATTCGGACATACCGAAGGAGAAAAACGGAAAGAACGCGGATATCCGCAGATGTAAAAGATAGGCGGGCGCCACGATCATGGACATACCGAAATCCGCTCGCTCTATAAAAGCCGTGCCAAGCGCCAATATAAAAATACCGACAGCGTAAGCAAGCTCCGTATAAAACACTCTTTTTTTCTTCATAAAGGCCTCCACCCCGGGAAAAACAAATACAGACAGATTATACCACAAGACCTATGAAAAGTAAATAGGCGGAGGGCCTTTTTTCATATCTATAAAAGAAGTCCGATCCAGCCGATCACGAGAAGATGTAAGGGGTAATAGATATAAAACGCCCATTTCATCACGCGGTTCACCCTTGGGCTATGCCCTCTTTTTCCGTTATACAGCATAAGCACGGGGATAGAAAGCACAACGCCCATTTGCAAAACGCCGTAGAGCGGATCGAGCGCGAGGGCGTATACCGTCGCATAGATCGCAACGTAGAAGAGCATATAGAGCATCTGCTTTTTGAAATTTCCGCGGTTCGTGCCGAAGGCGAGAACGCAAAGGCTCGCAATGCAGCTCCAATCGGCAGGGAAGGCGATGAGGCAGATCAAGAGGATCAGAAGCGTCTTTGCCGCCTGTCCGAGCCTTTCGCTGTTTGCGACACGGAGCATCACGAGCCCCCACGCGAGCGACCACATAACGCTCGTCTGATTCAGGATCTCGCCGTAATAAAAGGGAATAAAGGAGCCGGGGCCGACAAAGGTCATGGATGCAAACATATAAGGAAAATGCGAGAGGATCGCAAAGAGAAAGAGCCTGCGCGTATATTTGCCCACGTCGCGCGTATAATGGTAACCCTCGGCAATAAAGTAGCACATGATCGGGCAGGTCAGCCTGCCGATCAGATGCATCGCGAGGGGAAGGGCTTCCTTCGGGTAGCCGGGATAGAGCATCCAGGCGATATGGTCCACCGTCATTGCAACGATCGCAATGATCTTAATCCTATTTGAGTTTAACGTCTTTTTCATCTTATCTTAAAACCGTCGCGAGGATCATACAAATTGCCATCAGCACACTGATCGCACCCGTCGCGTAAAGATAGGGATTGAGCTTGTCTCCAAGGTCCCCCGCTGTGCTTTCCTTGTTTTTCTTCAAAAGCGTGATCATACGGATAAGCATGGCAGCATCCGTGATCAAAAAGAGCCCCGCGAATATGAGGGGGATCCATACGTAAATATCCATCGTCATTCCTCCCATCGGATGCCTTTATTATACTACAAGGCCGGATAAAAGTAAATAGGGAAGCATAAAAAAGGCGCTCCGCCAAAAGCGGAACGCCTTCTGTCTTATTCATCCAATGACTTTTTGCACCAGGAGCGCCGCTGGCACTTCGGGCATTTCAAGAAGCGCGTGGTACTGAAATGCATTGCCATCAGTGCCTGCGTATAGGTCGGCACGATCTTGTGGCCGCAGCGCCCGCACTTGTAAGCCCCGACGCTGACCTCGAGCTTCAAGGCATAGAAGCAGGGGATCAAAAAAAGTATGACGCTGCCGAGAATGGTAACGATCTGCCATATCCCCGCAGGGATCAGAAATTTCGCGATCGCCAGGCCTGCAAACAAGCCAAGCATGCTGACGCCTAAGATGATCCACATAGATGTCCAAACGGTTTTTTTCTTTCTCTCCAGCTCTCTCGCCATATCAAGCATAAGCTGTTCGTTCTTCTGATTTTCGTTTTCTGACATAATTTTCTCCCCACATAATAATTCGTTGACACTGATACCCAAAAGCTCGCATAACGCAAGCATAATAGAGGTGTCGGGCATCGCGATACCTCTTTCCCACTTGGATACCGCCTTGTCGGTGATACCCAGTTTCTCAGAAAGCTGCATCTGCGTAAAGCCCTGCCGCCTTCTGCACTCGGAAATGAATTTTCCGATCTTGATCTGATCCATGATCTGTCCTCCTTTCGTATACAGTATAACGGTTATCGGGGACAAAGTACACCCACCGGCGGTTTAGTGAGGAGAATTCTACCGTCGGTAGAGAGAAAAATGCGAAAAAACAAACGGCTACGGCAGCCAAAACAGCAGATCGATCGCGGTAAGAACGGTGTCCTTCAATTTCTCGCTTGCCTTGCATAGCTTGATGATCGCCCCAAGGAGCAAATAGATCCCGAGGCCGATAAAAGCACCGCCGAGCCATTGCGTCTTCGCAAAGACCGTAAAGGCAAGCAGAAGCAGTATCATAGCCGCAAGAAGGCAAATACAGTAAAGTAATTTGTTTTTCATATCGCGCACCTCGCGCACCGAATCTTTTATTTTATCAGCTCGTTAAAGGGCTTAATGAATTTGGGGTTATAGTAGCTGTATTCGATCTTTCCGTAGGTTCCGGTTTTCAGCCATCGGCTTTCGCCGCCGATCGCACCGAAAAACCATACGAAAATATTGTATTTATCGGCTTCTCTTGCTTCTTTGGCCTGTTCCTCCGTGAAGCAGGTCGTAAAATAGATATAATCGCTATCGGAGGCCTCGGTCAAGCTTGCTTTTATGTAGCAAAGCGGCGCGCCGTCCGCTTCGTCCCGATGCTCGCCGTGCACCACATAGTAACCGGCGTCCTCGTATGCCGCTATAATTTCCTCGCAGGATATCTCCCTCGGCGCTTCCTCCCCGCAAGCCGTAAAGGATAGACAGAGAGAAAGCAGAAATACTATGAGCGGGAGCTTTTTCATATCGTATACCTCTTCCTTATCAACCAAGATTATTTTCGTAATCCGACGTATCAACGATCAGCCGTTTGCAGCTTGGGCAGCAATCGCATGCAACGTGGTGCGGAGATAAAAGAGGCGTCCCTAAGTGAAAAGCATATTTTTCCTTGGTATCGGGAAGTGTGCTGATCTTGTGCTTCCTTTCGCTCCAGATGGCATTCCCGCAATTCAAGTATCCGTGCAGCATTTCCGCGTCGCAAAATGGGCATTTCATAAATCTGACTCCTTTGTATTTTTTTGCATCCGTGCTTTGATTCAAGTTAAATCGATGCTTGTATCGAAAAAAACGGAACCGAGGGATCAAAAAACTCCCTGGTTGTATTTCTTTTGCACCGCAATAATACAAGCAATTCCGATGAATAAACCGATAAACAGTACGGCAACAGAAATGATTGCAATTGCTTTTGAATCACCGAATAGACCTATGATACCGCTGAGCAATAATGTAGCTGAGACAACAAGCATCGCTTTGCCGAAAGCTTTTCCATACGCCGCTTTATCGGTAACCTTGGTTTGATGATAATCATGGATCAAGTCGGTTTTGCCGCGATATATCGCTATGCTTAATATGATCATGGGAATTGCCACCAATAACATAATGACAGAATATAGCACCATACGAGCACCTCTTCAAATTCAAATCTATCCAAATTGGGAATTGGCTATAAGGCCTCTTGCCCTTTTGCAATAAAATAAACTTCTTGCATTGCCGCAATGGTTGCGAGTAAACATATTGTAGCAACGCTATAAATGGGTTCAACAAAAGTCAGCGACAACGGAAAAAAGAACAAAGCGAATCCCGTAATTTTGTTTAACACGCTATGTATTGATATTAGTTTTTTCTTGCGAATAAAGACGAGCGTAATATTAAATATCTTAATCAACGCAATAAGTGTAATCCAC
>JAGBBQ010000051.1 GCA_017938425.1 Clostridia bacterium
CGACAAAGGCGCAACAAGGCACATCGTGCCGAGCGCGATAGCGCTTTTGTGTGCAAAGAGTATCTCCGTTTTCGCCCTCTCGACGTACCTATGTACGCCTTCGGGACGAAGAACGAAGATTTCCGCTCCAAATCCCCCTATTCCCTTAGCGCATTTGAGGGTAGCTCAAGTTTTTGAACTTGAGCTACCCTCTTTTCTTTTTTATCAGCTCTCCATCTGCTTTCCGAGAAAGATCCCTGCGGTCTGCAGAAGCTTTGCCTCGACGTTTTCGCTGATCTTATCCGATATATCCGTGTCGTACTGCCAGCCCGAGAGCACGCAGCCGATGATATCCCCCTCGGCTACGATCGGCATTGCGCAGCTGATATAATGCGAGCCACCCTCGTCCGTGATCGGGACGGGACTTTTATCGGGTGTTTTGGAAAAGATCGTGCGCCCATCCATAATGCTCTCGAGGTACGAGGAGACCTTCCTATCCATATATTCGCGCTTGGATGCACCGCTGACCGCGATAATAACGTCTCTGTCGCAAACAAATATTGGCATCAAGGCGGTTTTAGACAGCGTTTCCGCATATTCCGAGGCGAAGCTCTGCAGCTCGCCGATCGGCGAATATTTCTTGAAGATCACTTCCCCCTCACGGTCGGTATAGATCTCTAAAGGGTCACCCTCGCGGATGCGCATCGTGCGGCGGATCTCCTTGGGGATAACGACTCTGCCGAGATCGTCGATCCTTCTTACAATTCCTGTGGCTTTCATATATAAAAATCTCCTTAGTTTACAGATTTGCACTGTTAGTATCTGCAAGCAGGGGAAATTTATACTTAAAAAGCGCGGCTCATCGCGTGGGCGGGTGAATCAACCTCTATGTCCGCGCTACCGTAAATGCGTTTTTTGTTTCCTGTACTCTCCCGGAGAAATGCCAAAGCAGGTCTTGAACGCCTTTGAGAACACCGACGGCTCATATCCGACGGCGTGCGCCACGGAGGTGGCGGTGGCACTCGGCAGAAGGAGAAGCTCGGATGCCTTTTGCATACGGATCCTTATCAGATATTGCTGAGGCGAGATGCCCGTTTTCTCCTTAAAAAGCTCATACAGATAGCTTCGGTTGAGACCGATGCGGTCGGAGAGCTTCTGCACCGTCAGATCCTCTTGATGGTAGCAAAGCTCCATATATCGCTTGGCACGGCTGACGTAGTTATCCTGCGCGCTTTCGGTACAGGACGCGGAAACGGAGCTGAGGCCGTGCATAAAGCGGAAAAGCTTTTCTCCCAACAAAAGATCATCCTTTGTTTCCGAGGATTCAAAAATCCGGACCATTTCGAGAAGAAGCTCCAAAAGATATTTGTGACCTTCAAAGGAGCGGATCGGCTTTTCTTTTGTGATAGAGGAGCCTGCAAAAAGCTCGTCCGCCGTTTTGCCTGAAAAGGAAAGCCAGGAAAGCCCCCACGGCGTGATCGGATCTGCGATCTCGGTTTTGGTTTGTCCGGGAAAATTGACGATAAATTCGCCTTCCTTCATGTCAAAACGCGATCCGTCCACGATAAACGAGCCACAGCCCCTCGTGCAGAACTGAATGCAGTAGCAGTCGCAGATGCCCGGGCCGTGCACGTGCCCTGCCGGGAGACTACTGTTCGTGCCGCAATGAAGAAGCGATATAGAAAAATCCATAGTAAGACTCCTTTAAAAAATCCAACATTTTACACAAAAATACTAACATAAAAATCTATACAAGTCAAGACGGTTATGCTATAATTTTTTTAAAGATACTATTTTTTTAAAAGGAGGCAACACAATGAAAAAGTATAAGGTTGGTATGGTCGGCGTCGGCAGAGGCACGGCCTACGGAACGGTTTTCTCCCAGCATCCCGATACCGAGGTCGTAGCACTTTGCGATCTGAACAGCGAGGCACTGGAGAAAAACGGAAAGGATTTCGGGCTTTCCGACAAATGCTTGTTTGAAAATTACGAGGATATGCTGAATTCCGACGTGGATATCGTTGTTCTCGGAACACCGATTCCCTTCCACGCGCAGCAGACGATCAGCGCGATGGAGGCCGGAAAGCACGTGCTTTGCGAGGTAACCGCGGCAGACAATCTTCAGGATTGCATCCGTATGGTGGAGGCCGTTCGCAAATCAAAGACGAAGTTCATGCTGGCAGAAAACTGCAACTATATGCACTTTATCGCCGAATGGAATAAGGAGATCAAGGCAGGAAAGATCGGCACGCCCTTCTATGCAGAGGCAGACTACGTGCACGAGATCCGCAGCCTGGTGGACGGCAAATGGCGTGCAAACCGCGCTCCGCTCCATTACTGCTCTCATAGCCTCGGCCCGATCCTGATGTGGATGGATGACCACATCGTGCGCTGCACGGCATCGGGCAATCAGTCCCGCAGCTTTGAGGTCGCCACGGACGGAAATATCGATATACAGGTTGCGCTTTTTGAAACCGCAAAGGGCGCCACGATCAAGGTGCTCAGAAGCTCGGTGGCGCTGCGCCATCCCGCACTCTGCTCTTATAGCATTTACGGCACGAAGGGCGCACTTGAATCCAGCAGAAGCGGCTATAACGGCACGGGTTACCGCTATTTTGAGGATTACGATCCAAGAGAGGGCCGACAGATCGAGATCAGCTATAACGATCCCAACGCTCCGAGATCCGCTGCGGCAGGAGGACACGGAACCAGCGAATACAATCTGATCATGGATTTCCTTCGCTCGATCGAGGAGGATTCCACGCCTGCGATCGATATCGTTCGCGGCATGGATATGACCGTTCCCGGTCTGATCGCGCACGAAGCGGCGAAGCGCGGCGGCGTTTGGCTGGACGTTCCGAGGATCACGGACTGATAAAGTCGGAATCCAAGGATAGAATACGAAAAAGGGCGAGAAAATCTCGCCCTTTTTGAGTTTTTAAGGCTGCTTTACGGTAGGCATCTTTTCGGATGCGCTTTTTTGTTTCCTTCTGCGCATTATTTTCGTTGCGCAAGCACCTCGAGGACGCCCATCGCGCCGCCGAAGCCGCCCCACGCAATGGCTAAGATCCACCACCACGGGATCGCTTGCAGCATCTCGGGGATGCTTGCAAAAAGGCCGAAGGCCGCCGTCGCCAGCACGCATATGAGCATCATACAAAAGGTCATCATAACCCCGAAAAGACCGCCCATAATCAAAAACACAAGGAAGAACAAAGCAAGGGACGAGTGACGGGTACCCGCCGTCGCACGCCGCTCCTCCTTTGTGAGCCCTTGACATTCCGTGCGCTTGACCGCGATCCCGACGGCGGTTTCTAAATCGACCAACTCGGCATCATCCTCCGTCTCGCAGAGCGGACGGTGATAATAAAAGGCATGAAAAAGGCGATGCCCCTTCGCGTTAAAGAGACAGTCGTGAAGATCCACCGCACCGTTCGCCTCGCTTTTTTTCAGAAACGCCGTGCCGCAAAGGAGCTGCACCGAAAGAGTCTCTTCATCATATGACTCGTAGCAACGGATGCGGTAGCGGGCATGCTTTTCATTGCCTACGAAATAGGTCATACCGTACGACTGCGCAAGGTGGATGCCGCGCAGCGCCCCATCCTTATGAAAATCGGGGTAGGTGCCTTCATATCCGTAGCTCTCCATCAGCCGCTGAATATCCTGCCTGAGCGAGGAAAGCACCAAAGGATCGCAAAGAGAGTCCACTCTGTCGGGATAGAACGCCTGCGAGGCCTCGAGCTTTTTATAGATCTCCTGCCAAAGCGGCGCGTTTTTCTGCTCGCAAAGAACCGTAGTCAGCCTTTTGACGGTGGGATAGAATCTCTTATCGGACGGCTTTATCTGCTCTAACCGACAAAGCAGAGCCTCCGCCTTGCCGATGCCCCGGCGGCGCACCGCTTTTTTCATTTCATTGAAGGATAGGCACTCCTGCCCCTCCAACCAATATTCAAGCTTAACGATCTCGCGGATCAGAGGCAAAAGCTCCCTTTCGCTCTCGTTCAAACGTGCGCCCGGAAGCTCGGCTTTTGCACCGACGGAAAAGCAGATGGCTTGGAGACGATCCCACGGATCCTCCATAAAGGTCATATAATGGCAGGCGTTGTACACCTCCACCTCTGCCTCTGCGCCGTCAAAGGTCATTGCAAAAAGCGACTCCCTTCCATCCTCGGGATCGCAGGCCATGCCGTAAAAGCAATATCTTCCCTCTTCTTTTTTTAGAATGAGTCCCAAACTATCACAGTACAGCCCCTCAAGATCCTTGGGAACGGCATCCGCATTCTTAAGCGTCAACACCCTACGGAAGGCAGGCATATCGTCCACCACTACACGAACGTCGCTACCATCTCTCTCAAATTCGGGAAGGATCGCTAAGTCGAGAAGCGCGCGCAAAGCCGAGCGCGCCTCTTTGCTCACGGCTGAAAAATCAGCTTCAAAGCGCTTCTCATCCATTGCTACGGTCTCCATTGCTTATCCTCTCCCTTCTTTCTTTTTATTAATTATAGCACAGCAAAGCGGATTTTTCAATATATCGGTAAAAAGGGGCTGAGTCAAATTGATTTTTTTGCTCGTTCCTTTGTTACAAGTAAACAAAAAAATCACCTGCTACCTTTGAATGATAGCGGGTGATTTTTGTATAAGCTGACGAGTGATTGGAAAATATTCCCAAACTTGACTCAGCCCCGCACCTTTTTATTTATTTGCGGCAGAAGAGCTTGCGCTTGCGCTTAGCCTTTACCTCCTCACCCGTCAGAACGACACCGAAAACGGTAGCATTCAGGGTATGAAGAGATTCGATCGCAGAGGAAAGCGAGGCAACGTCCGAATTTCTTGCCTTAGCGACGAGCAGATAGCCGTTGACATACTTCTTCAGCAGCATTGCCTCGGCGCTCGCATCCATTGCGGTGGTATCCAGAATCATGTAGTCAAAGCGCTCCTCGCAAATGCGGATCAGCGCCGCCATTCTCTCCGAGCTGATGAGCCTCGTGGGATTATCGTAATAGCCGCCTGCATAGAGGACAGAAAGCCCGTCCACAGAGGAGGCCACGATATTCGGCTCCTTATCGGCGCCCGCAAGAAACTCGCAAAGCCCTGTCCGGGGCTGATCCGTGGGAAGCATCAGCGAAACACCCGGCTTTCTCAGATCGCAATCGATGAGAAGCACCTTCGAACGGTTCAGGTTCTGTGCCAGCGTGACAGCGAGATTGACCGCAACGGTGGTCTTTCCCTCGCCCTTATTCGCGCTCGTTACGGCAAGCTTGCGGCATTTATCCTCGATGGGAAGATAGGTGATATTGGCATACAGCTTTCTGTATGCCTCGGCGATCGATCGGGGGGAGATAGGGCTCAAAACGTTATAGAGATCAACATTACCCGAGGTGCCCGACGGCACGCTTTTTGCAAACTTGTTCTTCAGCATTTCATCCCCTCCTTACGCTATCGATATAGGAATCCGCACTAACCTTGGGGATAACGCCGAGGATCGGAATATCGAAGTTCAATTCCAGCGCTCTGCGGTTGCGGATGCGGGTATCAAAGAAGAAATAGAGCCAAAGCCCAAGGACCGAAAGCACGGCACCTGCGGCAATACCGATCAGAAGGAAAAGCGACGCATTGCGCGAGGAGCGGACGCCGTTATGGCGCGGGCTATCCACGCAGCTGATGGTAGAGGGTGCCTTGATGTTTTTATAGACCGCGTTCTTGGTCTCGTCCTCCTCCATCGCAAGCGCCTCGATGATCTTTGAGATCTCCATCGCGCACTCTTCAGTGCTTGCGGTGACGTGAACGTAGAACATCTCCAGATCGCCCGACTGCTCGGTGCGGATCATCGAAGCCATCTTATTTAAAGAGGCCAGATCGTCGGGATCATCCTTCGAGAAGCCGTACTTCTCTCTGCTGCTCTCGCCAAGCGCGATCAGGATCTCCTTATGAAAGTCACGGTTGGTGCTGATGATCTCCATATAAAGCGGCACACGCTGCTTCGACACGTTTACGTTCGAGGTCTTACCCTCGGGAGAGATCGAGATCGTCTCAACGAAAAGGCTCATCGAAACGGAATGCGACACCGTGTTTCCTGTTTTTGCAAAAACGAACATAGCCCCGCCGCCGATCACCATACAGAGCAGCACGATCACGATCTTCGACAGAATAAAGGACAATAGATCCTTCAGGGTGAATTCTCCGTTATTTTGTTTCATCATTTACTCCAAATCAATATTTTACCGCTTCAAGATGCGAAAGAAGCAGCCTTGCAATACGCGCGGCGCCCGCATCCGAGGGGTGCAAGCCATCCGGCATATAAAGCTCCTTTACGATCGGTACAGCGGGCTGCATACCCGAGATTGCGTAGAGATCGAGCAACGGAACGGCGTAATACTCGCACACTTCGCGGATCGCTTCTACATAATCCTTCATCGGATGGCAGGGGATGCCGATCTCATTCACCGTGGCGTTTTCCGACAGGCGGTGCAGCGGCGACATATAAAGGATATACGCGCTCGGATACTTCTCTATCAGCATGCGAAGCAAGGAATGCAGAGCACCGTAAAAGCTATATTTATCTCTATCCTCAAAGCAGCCGAAGCGCGCATCTCCGTGCCCAAAATCGTTGGTCCCGCCGAAAACGACGACCACGTCGGCATCCGACGGCATTCTCTCGGCTCTTCTCTCAAAGGTCTCATCGAAGCTCGGCTCGTTCGAGGGTGTTTTCTGCTCGGCGATGCGCGTACCGCTCACACCGAAATTCATAACGGAGGCGCCGCTCAGCGCCCCAAAAACACTTACGTATGCCGTTTCGGGCGAGGAGGCACCGACCCCTTGGGTAATGCTATCGCCAAGAAAGAGGATTTTCTTATTTTTTAATTCCATATTTACCTCAAAAAGAGGCTTTGCCGATGATTGGACAAAACCTCTTTTTTTGATTTTAATTCTGATCAGTCTGCCGCCGGTGCGCGAAGCGCCTCGTACAGCCTATCCGCTGCAAGGTTCTGCGCCTCAGCATACTGCTTCACCTCGGGCGTCCAATTATGCTCCTCGGAGAAATGCACGCTGAAGAGATTACCCGTGTAAAGAGGATTCATCTTATAATTCTTACCCTCCGCGGTGATCGCCTCAACGAGAGCATCCTCGCTGTATACACCCTCGGAAAGCTCCTCGTAAACCAGCTTGTAGTTGGTATCCTTGATACCGTACTGAAGAAGATTGTGCAGGGTCTCATCCATATTGATCGCGTAGATGATTCTCATCGCACGCTCTACGTCCGTACCCTTAAGGACGGCAAACGCGCCCTCAAACGCCGCGCCCTCCTCTACGACGGGAGCAGACTTAATGTTAAGGATAAGCTTTTCCTCCGCCTCAAGCGCGTCCTTGGTAGCATAGTTACCGTAAATGATCTCAACGCACTCCTCTGCCTGCTGTGCCGTGTATCCAAGCTCGGAAACGATCTCGCCGCGAAGCGCCTCGATCTCTGCATCCGTATCGATCTCCATCAGCTCTGCCTTCGTGTGGTTGAGCCAGATCTCGCATACCTGACGGTTGATCTTCACGTACTCATAACCTTCAACACCGCCGATGAGCCTGTTATTGGGAATCGCGAAAAGGCCCTCCGACTCGTTGCCGGCCAGCGTATAATCAAGCTTCGCGGTATCCATAAGAGAGGATGCGATCTTTGCATTCAGAAGGCCGTACTTCGCATCGGTCTTAAGCACGTACTCGGAAAGATCCTCAAACTTGCCGACGCTGACCTGACGGCCAACGGGGATCTTCGCATCGTCTGCCGCAGTGCCGGTCACGACCTTGCCCGTCTTATCGTACTTCTTGACCTCGGAAACGCTTCCGTTCACATACTTCGTAACGACCTTAACGACAGGAGCGGCATCGGTTGCCTGCTTCAGATCGTAGGTCTCGGTCACAACGATCTCGCTCTCATCATAATACGTATCCATCACAGACTTATCCGTGATCAGAACGATCGCCTTCTCGTTTGCCTCTACCGCCTTAGCGATCTCCGCATCGTACTCGGTTGCCTTCAGATATACAACATCGATCTTCGTGTTGTACTCCACCTCGCACCAGGAGTTGATACGGCGCTCAACCTCGGTCAGTGCACCCGCATCTGCCTCATCGTATACAACGTAAAGCTTCAGAGAGATCCTCTCCTCCGGCGGAACATAAAACTGCTGCTTGAGCTCATCGGCGTGACCGCCGATCACCTCCTGATCGCAGCTGACAAGCATACCGCAAGCCAAAACAAGGCAAAGCAGCAAACTGATAAGTCTTTTCATTGCGTTACTCCTTTGAATTTGAAAACAAAATACCTATATAATTTTACTATATACGGCTTTAAAAGTCAAGATGTTTTCTTGTAAACAAAATATTATGTCACAATGCACAGATAAAACGCGAAAACTTTGTACACTTTCAATAATCAATTTGCAAGATAATCCTTGAGCGTCTTGCTTCTCGAGGGATGACGGAGCTTGCGAAGCGCCTTTGCCTCTATCTGGCGGATACGCTCGCGCGTGATCTCAAACTGCTTTCCGACCTCCTCCAGCGTTCTCGGACGGCCGTCCTCGAGACCGAAGCGGAGCTTGATGACCTGCTCCTCACGGGGCGTGAGGGTGTGCAGAATATTGCAGAGCTGCTCGCGAAGCAGCGAGAAGGACGCGCTCTCGGAGGGGGCGGGAGAATCGTTATCCTCCACGAAATCGCCAAGATGGCTATCCTCCTCCTCGCCGATGGGCGTTTCGAGCGAAACGGGGTCCTGCGCGATCTTCAGGATCTCGCGCACCTTATCCGCAGTGATACCGAGGCGCTCTGCGATCTCGTCCGTGCCGGGCTCTCTGCCAAGCTCCTGCAGAAGCTGGCGCGCGGTGCGGGAGACCTTGTGGATGGTCTCAACCATATGTACGGGAATACGGATGGTACGCGCCTGATCTGCGATCGCTCTCGTGATCGCCTGGCGGATCCACCAGGTCGCGTAGGTGGAAAACTTATAGCCCTTGCTGTAGTCAAACTTCTCTACCGCCTTGATAAGACCGAGGTTGCCCTCCTGGATCAGGTCAAGGAAATACATACCCTTACCGACGTGGCGCTTCGCGATGCTGACGACGAGACGCAGGTTTGCCTCGATCATCTCATCCTTCGCCGCCTTATTTCCGATCGTGATCTGCTCCGCAAGATACATCTCACGCTCCTGCGAAAGAAGCGGGATCTTTCCGATCTCCTTCAGATACATACGAACGGGATCGTCGATGGTGAGCCCCTCCTGGCTGAGCAGCTTCTCCATCTTCTCGGGCGTATCGATGATCTCGACATCCTGCTCCATATCCTTGAAGCGCTCGCTCTCCAGCTCGTCCGAGGTAGCGGAATCCAGATCCAGCTGCACGATATCGTAATCGATATCCTCCAAAGCCTTCATAAAATTCGAATTGACGAGACTGCCCTCGCCCTTCGCATCAAACAGATCGTTGATCTTATCTCTTGCCATTTTATCTTCCTCTTTTCTTTAATTATCGGTGGTTTTTCTCATTCGGTCAATGAGAGACGCGAGGGCATCCATCGTGCTTGCCCCCTCGGCGTTTTTCTTTTGCATCGAGCTTTTCAAGGATGCGATCGCTTCCTCCAGGACGGCATCGCCGTTCTCTGTCAGATTCATGCGCGCTATCTTCATTTTCGTGATTCGCCCGACCTCCTCGGGAGAGAAATTCTCATCAAGGTTCGGCGCCGTGCCGCTTTGGTAGCATTCCCGAAGGTAAACGAAGATGCGGCGGTTCAGCTCCGTGAAGAAATCCTCCTCCGAAAGAAGCCCGCCGTCGAAAACCTTCTTTCTATGGTTCTCAAAAAGCACCAGAAGCCCGATGACGCTCTCCTCGTTCTTAGCGACCGAGGGCGCCTTCGCATAGTCCGGATTCACCTTATCGGAGAAGCCCTGCGACGCGCGGATCGCCTTCTGATTTTCTTCCTTTACAAAACGCTTAGCCTTCTGCTTCACGCGGCGGTTAACGTCGTTCTTCACGCCGTCAAAAGGCACGCCAAGCTGCTTGGAAACCGCCTGAATGTAAACATCTCTTTCCACTTCCGAATAAAAAGTAGAAATAAGCTCTACAAGATCGGCGAGCGCATTGATCTTTTCCTGCGGGAACTCCACATTGTATTTAGATAGAATGCGTTCCATATTGTATTCAAATTTCGACCTTGAATTTTCGATCAGAGAGCGGAACTTATCCTTGCCGAACTTCTTGATAAACTCATCGGGATCCTTAGCATCGGGGATCTTCAGAACGCTGACCTCAAGTCCGACCTCTCCAAGCATTCCCATCGCGCGCACGGCGGCCTTCTGCCCTGCCTCATCCGCATCGTACGTAATGATCACGCGCTTCGTGTATCGGCTCATCAGCCTTGCCTGCTCACTCGTCAGCGCCGTACCGAGGGTCGCCACTGCGTTGGTGAAGCCGGCTGCGTGCAGGGCGATCACGTCCATATATCCCTCACAGAGGATCATCGCCTCCGCGCAGGTATGGCGCGCGTAATTCAAGGCGAAGAGATTACGAAGCTTTTTAAAGACGGGGGTATCGGACGAGTTTTTGTATTTCGGCTTCGAATCGTCCATCACGCGGCCGCCGAAGGCGATCACGTTTCCCGACACGTCGATGATCGGGAACATCACGCGGTTACGGAAGGCATCGTAATACGTTCCCCTCTCGCTCTTACCGCAAAGGAAGCCTTCCACGAGCTCATCGTAGGTGTAGCCGAGCGAGCGCATATGCTTGCCGAAGGCATCGAAGCTATCCGGGGCGTAGCCGAGCCCGAAGTGACGGATGGTGGCGAGTGAAAGCCCGCGCGCCTCGGTAAAATACCGCAACGCATTCTCTGCCGCCGCCGTTTTTGCAAAAAGGCAGGAATGGAAGAACTTCGCGGCATCGACGTTCATTTTCAGAATGCGAGCCTTATCGATCCTTTTACCCTGATATGAATCCTGCGCATCCTTGACGACCGTGATACCTGCGCGCTTGCCGAGATACACCACCGCATCGGGATAATCCATATGCTCGATCTGGCGAACGAAGGTGATCGCATTGCCGCCGACACCGCAGCCGAAGCAATAAAAGCTATTGTCTCCCGGATAGACGGTGAATGAGGGAGACTTCTCGCTATGGAACGGACAAAGCCCCTTAAGATTCGAGCCCGCGCGCTTCAGCGAAACGTATCCGCTGATCAGATCCTCAATGCTCGTCCTGCTGAGTATATCCTCCACGATCTCACGCGATATCATAGCTTCCCCCTCCTTTTTTCTTTTTTCTACTATTAATATAGAAAAAAAATCCGAAAAATACTTTTTTCTCGGATTTTTTTATTTTTTCTTAATAATCGTATACCTCTTCACCGAAAACGAGCGTCGCGCGCCCGCCCGTTTGCTCCGAAAGCGCGGTGCACAGCGCATCCGCCTCGAAAAGCAGCACACGCCCCTCGATCGTGACGCTCTCGCGAAAATCCGTAGCGTCGGTACGGAAGCCGTGCTCGGAAAGCACCGACTGTATTTTCTGATAATCGGAATAGCTGACCGACAAAGAGCATTTTTTAAAGGTGGTATAGGTGATCACGCCCGAAAGGCTGACCGCCCCCGACGCCGCTTCGGTATAAGCGCGCACAAGACCGCCCGTGCCGAGCAGGGTGCCGCCGAAATACCGCGTTACCACCGCGACCGCATCGGTCACGCCGCGCTTGCGCATAGAATCCAGCACAGGCATTCCCGCCGTCCCCTGCGGCTCATGGTCATCCGAATAGCGCATAATGCTGTTCTCTCTCAGAATATACGCATATACGTGATGACGGGCATCGGGATACTTTTTCTTTATATTATTAATGAAGGAAAGTGCCTCGCTCTCGCTCGACACGGGCGCGCATTCACCGATAAAGACCGACTTTTTCTCCTCATAGGTGTAGCTCGCATATTCCTTCAGGGTGGTAAAATCCTCCAAAAGACTTCCCTCACTGTACTATATATTTTGCAAAAATACCTTTTCCCTTTTGATCCAGACGTGCGCGCACGCGCGTCCCCTCCGCTACGTATTCCGTGGAGAGAACACCGTAATCCCGATACAGCTCATTCAGACGGGACTGCGCGTCATAAGGAAACAAAAGTTCACATTCCGAGCTTTGACGGTGCAACAGATCTTCGATCTTCGCAAGCAAAAGATCAATGCCGAGGCCGTTCTTGGCTGAAATCGCAACCGCGTCCTCGCGCACGTCCGCGCAAAGGAGACCCTCCACGCTATCGCATTTGTTGTATACAACGATACGCGGCTTATCCTTGGCATCGAGGGATTTGATGATCTCGTCCGTCACAGCCATCTGCTCCGCAAGCTCGGGGTCTGCAACGTCTGCCACCACCATCAGCACATCCGCATAGCGCACCTCGTCCAGCGTGGAGCGAAACGCCTCCACGAGATGGTGCGGCAGACGGCGGATGAATCCGACCGTATCCGTCAGAAGCACGCTCTCTCCCGAAGGGAGCTCGAGCCTGCGCGTTGTGGGATCGAGGGTGGCAAAAAGCTTATTCTCGGAAAGCACGCCCGCATCGGTCAGCGCGTTGAGAAGTGTGGACTTTCCCGCATTCGTATAGCCGACGATCGCGATCTTCTTCAGCCCGCTCTTATCTCTCTGACGGCGCATCACGGAGCGCGTATGCTCCATTTCGGCAAGCTGCGCCTCGAGGGCGCGGATGCGCTCCTTGAGATGCCTGCGGTCGCTCTCCAGCTTCGACTCACCCGGACCGCGGCTGCCGATACCGCCGCCCTGGCGCGAAAGCTCCTTACCCTGCCCCATCAAGCGCGGCGCCGTATACTTAAGCTGTGCCAGCTCGACCTGCAGCTTTCCCTCGCCGCTCGTTGCGTGAAGCGCAAAGATATCGAGGATCAGCATGCTGCGGTCGATCACGCGGATATCACCGCCCATATCCGCCTCAAGATTGCGGATCTGCCCCGCCGTCAGCTCAAAATCAAAAATAACGAGATCGATCCCATTCGACTCGCAAAGCGCCTTGATCTCGGCAACCTTGCCGCTGCCGATGCAGGTCCTTGCATCGAAGGTGCTTTTGATCTGGAGCACCTTGGCAAAGGCGACACCGCCCGCCGTTTCAAGCAGGCGCTCCAGCTCGTCCAAGCTGCTCTGATGCGCGGGGACGGCGGCGGCATTCTCCGCCATTCCGACGAGCACGGCCGAGGTTATCAGTTTTTCTTCCATAACAACATCCATTCTGTCGCCGACGGCGACCGTACAAATTCAAGGCGTTCGCGCGAAACTACAATGAAAATAAAAAGAGCATTGACGCCTTATCGACGAACAACGCTCTGTTTTTGCAATGATCACTTCGTCATTGCCAGACGCTTCTTGAACTTATCAACGCGTCCACCGGCATCTACAAACTTTTGCTTACCTGTATAAAAGGGATGGCACTTGGAGCAGATTTCCACGTTCATGTCACCCTTAACGGAGTGGGTCTGAACGGTAGCGCCGCAAGCACATCTAATGGTAGCTTCTTTGTACTCGGGATGTAATCCAGCCTTCATTTTAACACCTCTTGTCGTTTAATTCTTTTCAATTACAACTGATTATATCATATTATTTCCCTTTTTGCAAGAGGTTTTTGAAAAAATTTATATTTTTTCTTCGATTTTCTTTCTGAGAGAAAGCATAATCTTTTTTTCGAGGCGCGAGATATAGCTTTGTGAAATACCGAGCGCATCCGCGACCTCCTTTTGCGTCATCGCCGCTCTGCCGCCGAGCCCAAAGCGCATCTCGACGATAACGCGCTCTCTTGCATTCAGATTCTCCACCGCCTCACGCAGAATGCGTCTCTCCTCGTCCTCCTCCATACCGCGCGACACACTGTCAAGCTCGCTGCCGAGAACGTCCGACAAAAGCAGCTCGTTTCCGTCCCAATCCACACTCAGCGGCTCGTCGATCGAGATCTCCTTTTTATAGCTCGCGCTTTTCCGTATAAACATAAGGATCTCGTTTTCGATGCATCTCGACGCATAGGTGGCGATCTTGATGTTTTTATCGCTGTCAAAGGTAGAGACCGCCTTCACAAGACCGACCGTGCCGATCGAGATCAGCTCCTCGAGCGTGGCGCCCGTATTCTCAAAGCGCTTCGCGACGTAGACGACGAGGCGCAGATTATGCTCGATAAGAAGGCTCTTCGCCTCCTCGGTCATCGGCCGATGCAGAAGCCGCTCCTCCTCCTCGCCCGTAAGCGGCGGCGGCAAAACGTCCGCACCGTTGATATAATATACCTCATCCTTATGTAACAGGCGGCAAATCCCCTGCGCTATGCTCCGCAAAAAGCGTGTGATCGGGCATTTTTTCTTATCAGACATTTCTCGCTACGGCGGCAGGGATCAGAATTTTGTATCCCTCGTAATCGCCTTCCTCCTTATCGTATGCTAACACAACTCTCACAGACTCCCTTTTCTTGTTCTTTATGACGAAAAAGCTGTCCGGGCGGATGCCAAGCAGTATCCTTCTCGCCCCGGGCACGCGCATCGGGATAAAGCGCAGCCTTTTGCGGATCTGCTCCGGCAAAGCGTCCACGCTTTCCGAGAGAAACGCGGGTGGCAAAAGGCGCGCCGCCACGCTCCTTTTGATCAGCACGACCTCCGTGCCGTCCAAGGGATCGCAAAGAAAGCAGCCGCTGTCCACGAGCGCCGCGCCGTAATAGCGATTCCCCATCACGGTAATACCGATCTCCACGCTTTGCTCGCTCCCTCGCCCCTCAAGAAGCGCCGTAACAAAACGGAGAACACCGAGCGACAAAAGGATCAGGACCGCAACGTATAACAGTCTTCGGTTTTCAACACCGCCCTCGGCGGATAAAGGCGCGAGCCATTTTGAAAGAAGCCCGTACAGAAAATGCGCAAGCCCGCCGATCAGAAGCTGTAAAAAAAGAAACAAAAGAAGAAGCCTTATCCTCCGCAAAGCGCCTGCACCGCGCCCGCAAAGCAGGAGCATGAAAACAAACGATGCGAGCGCCACGGGGATCAGCAGCCAGAGGCTTTCGTGAAAAAGCACCGAGACGGTTGCGTACAGGGAAAGTGCCGCGGAGGCGAGCAAAAGCCGCCACCGACGGATCTCGAAGTGAAGGATCGCGAGCGAAAAATACAGCGAAAGAAGATCCACCGTAAAATTGATCAGAAAATAGACGTCGATATAAAGCACGCGCATCGCATCTCACTCTCTTCCTGCCTTGGTTTTGAATTACAGCGCTATTATAGCACACAAAGATCGGATTTCTTGTCGTAAAAAGGTGATGCGGCAAATAAAAAAAGAGAGTGCGGCGCGCACACCCTCTCTCTTTACACTAGATAAATTTTCCTTACGCTTCCTTCAGCGCACGAATAGCAGCCGCCTTATCCTCGGCTCTGAAAACGGCACTGCCCGCCACAAGCACATTGGCGCCTGCGGCGATCGCGTCCTTCGCATTCTTCTCGTTGATGCCGCCGTCCACCTGGATATCGACCGAGAGCCCCTGCCTTTCGATCTCGGCACGCAGCGCTTTTACCTTATCCAGACATTCGGGGATCAGCGCCTGACCGCCGTAGCCCGGCTCGACCGTCATAACGAGCACCATATCGCAAAGCGGAAGCAGAGGGTACACGACGTCAATCGGCGTGCCCGGCTTTACGGAGATCGCCGCTCTTTTGCCGAGCGAGCGGATCTTCTTAAGCAGCGCCGCACTATCGCTTGCGGCCTCGTAATGGAAGGTGATAATATCAGCACCTGCGGCGGCAAAGCGCTCAACGTAGCGCTCGGGCGCGGCGATCATCAGATGCACGTCAAAAACGATATCCGACACCTTACGGAGGGATTCGATAACAGGAAAGCCGAAGGACATATTCGTCACGAACATACCGTCCATAACGTCAAGATGCGCCATATCGGCACCGCCCTTTTCAATTTCGGAGACCTCCTTGCCGAGCTTCGCAAAATCGCAGGCAAGGACGGAGGGAGAAACGTAAATCATAAGCACCTCTATATCTTTTTTATTTCACGGGCGGGTCGCGCCCGGCATACAATGAATAACGGAGAAAAATTCCAAGCACGGCGGATGTGCCGACATTCAAGCGAAAGACGTGACAGAAGCCCTTACGCATCCATCCCGTGCTTTTTTGATTGTGGCCGCCCGATCCTCGGGCGGTCTCTTACTTTTCGATATGAAGAAGCACGACCGCGTGCGCCGCGATGCCGAGCTCGCTTCCCGTGA
>JAGBBQ010000052.1 GCA_017938425.1 Clostridia bacterium
CCTTGGCCAGGTTTACGTTCTTACCGAGAAGGAAGGCGGCCGTTCCAAGCCCTTCTTCACCGGCTACCGTCCTCAGTTCTACTTCAGAACCACCGACGTTACCGGCGTTATCAACCTTCCTGCTGACGTTGAGATGTGCCGCCCCGGCGACAACGTTAACATGAACGTTGAGCTGATCTCCCCCATCGCTTGCGAGAAGGGTCTTCGCTTCGCTATCCGTGAGGGTGGCCGTACCGTTGGTTCGGGCGTTGTAGCTGAGATCAACGAGTAATTTTGATCTGAATTTTTCAGATTCAACTACCCATAAAAAGGCTGCCCCGATCTTCGGGGCAGCCATTTAAAGGCTTTTACAGATCCGTGTCCGAGCTCGGATGCGTTTAAAATTACATAACATCGGATTTCTTTGAGGCATGGTGAGATTCCATACCGGCAGTGAAAGTCTGCAAGGGGGTGTTTTTGCCCTCACGAGGAAGTGAAATTCTTCCACCGACGGTGTAAGCGCTGTAAGGCTCATTCTATCTAAGGAATGCAGGGGATGCCCCCTAAAATTTGCGCTACAGTCCGGATGAGAAAAGATAATCTATTCGTTTGAACAGAGAAAAAAGCTGCCCGAGGTCCGTCCTCGGCTTTTTTTAT
The DNA here is from genome assembly GCA_017938425.1 of Clostridia bacterium. Taxonomy (GTDB): domain Bacteria; phylum Bacillota; class Clostridia; order Oscillospirales; family CAG-272; genus UBA1740. The sequence goes on from JAGBBQ010000052.1 coordinate 637, forward strand.
TTTCCCATAAAAATACCGAATCGGAAATCTGTTTTCCGCCGAGAGGTTCTATCCTGCGGAAATAAACATAAAATGGAAGAAAAAAGGACTTCGCTATGAAAAAGAAAAATGCTCTTCTGCAAACCAAGGCGCTGGTCGGTATGGCGGTGTTCGCCGCGCTTGCCTTCGTGCTTTCCCTGGTTTTGCGCTTTCCCGTTCTGTTTCTGACCTTTGACGTAAAGGATGCGATCATCTGCACCGCCGCCTTTATCTACGGGCCGATCGCGGCGCCGATCGTCGCTCTGCTTGCCGCACTCCTTGAGCTGATCCTCAACATCAGTGGCACCGGGCTTTACGGCTTTGTGATGAACTTCCTTTCCTCTGCGACCCTTGCTACGGTCGCCTCGGTGATCTACTATCGCTGGCGCACGCGCAACGGCGCGATCGTCAGCCTGTTTCTGGCGGTCGTATCGATGGTCGCCGTGATGATGGGTGCCAATATTCTGATCACACCCTACTATATGACGGGCGGCTCTGTCGAGGCGGTCGTCAAGCTCATCCCCTCGGTGCTCTTGCCCTTCAACCTTGCGAAGGGGCTTCTGAACGGTGCGATTACGCTTCTGATCTATAAGCCGATCAAGATCGCGATGAAGCGCGCGCATCTGGTGGAAAAAAACGCCTCTGCCGGCAAGGAGCAAACGGTGGCTGCGGAGTTTCGTATCACAAGATCCACCTGGATCATTCTCGCGATCGCAGCGGTTATGATCGTCGCGGCGGTGCTGCTTTTCTACGCAATTCTCAATTAAATGCAAATAATTATTAGCAAAAGCCCTCTCTTTTTGAAAAAAGAGAGGGCTTTTTTATGCTTTAAAATCCGGATTGGTTTTGAAAATTACATTGCAGAGGCGGTCAGCCTTATGATCAGCTCCATATCGTCGGGCTGGATCCTTGCCTCGTGCGCCGCCTTGTTTCTCACCTCGGCGCCGCATTTTTCACAGCGGTGGTAGATGATATAGCCGCGCTTCGGGTCGGGATCTGCGTGGTAGGGGCGCAGGATGCCGCCGCAGGCGTTGGCGCGGTCGCCGGGCAGGACGTCTACGTGAAGCGAGCAGAGGCAGAAGGGGCAGTGATTGCGCGAGGTATAGCCGAGGGGCAGGACCTCCTTGCCGCAATTTTTGCAGACGAAGCCTTCGTCGTTTTTCTGAAATCTTTTGGTTTCCATATACTCACCTCGGTGTTATTTGCCAACGCAGAAGCGTGAGAAGATATCGCTCACGACCGCCTCGGAAACGCTCTTTCCGCAAAGCGCGCCGAGTGCGCCGATCGCGCGCTCAATATCCGATGCGGCGGCATCGGTGGGCAGGCCGGCCAGATACGCCTCCAGAGCGAGCGAGAGATGCTCGCGTGCGCTGAGAAGCCCTGCGTGCTGCCTTGCCGAGGATACAATCGCATCCTCGCCGACGGTGAGCTCTCCGCTTGTGAAGAGCGACTCTACCAATGTGCGAAGCGGCGTAAGCGCACCGTCTTTTGCGCTGAGCGTGAGCGTGTGCGTGACCTTGCCGTCAAGCGCGGATGCATCCCACGCGGCGGGAAGATCGGATTTGTTGCATATAGCGACGGTCACGGCACCGAGCGACGAAAGAGAAGCGAGCAGGGAGGTGTCCTCCTCGGTCATCGGGCGCGAGGTATCGAGGACGGCGAGCACAAGCTCCGCATCCTTCATTTTTTCGCGCGTTTTCTCCACGCCGATGCGCTCCACGGGATCGCTCGTTTCGCGGATGCCCGCCGTGTCGGAAAGGCGCAGCAGCACCTGCCCGAGGGGAACGGTGCGCTCCAGGATATCGCGCGTTGTGCCTGCAATGTCGGTCACGATCGCGGCGTCCTCGCCGACGAGGCGGTTATAAAGCGTGCTCTTGCCCGCGTTCGGCTTGCCGCAGATCACGGTGGCAATGCCCTCGTTCACGGCGCGTCCGGTGCGGTAGCTGTCGATCAGGGCATCCAGGCGCGAGAGCAGGGAGCGAAGCAGCGCCACGGTCTCGGCATCCGTGAAGTCCCCAAGATCCTCGTCGGGATAGTCGATGCGCGCGAAATGCGAGCCCATCAGCGCGACGGTGTCCTCGCGGATACCGTCCATTGCGGCGGAGAGCTTATCGCGGGATCTTGCGGATGCGAGCCTGACCGCGGCGGCAGAGCTCGCCTCCAAGAGATTGCCGATCGCCTCGGCGTCGGTCAGGGAGAGCTTGCCGTTCAAGAAAGCGCGGCGGGTAAATTCTCCCGCCGTGGCAGGCGCCGCGCCTGCGGCAAGGACGGCGGAGAGCACCATTTTCGTGATCAGAAAGCCGCCGTGGCAGCTGATCTCCACGGTGTCCTCGCCCGTGTAGGAATGCGGGGCGGCAAAGCGCGTGGCAAGCCCATCGTCGATCGGGCTGCCGTCAAGGAGGATGTCTCCCCACACCTGCTCTCTTATGCGAGAGACGGAAAGGGGACGGCCGTTTTTAGGCTTGAACATACGGTCCGCAACCGCGAAGGCATCGGCCCCGCTGATGCGGATAACGGCAACCCCACCCTTGCCGGGTGGGGTCGAAATTGCGGCGACGGTGGTGTAGCCGCTCATATTAAGCCTTGTCTGTCTCGGTGCTCTCGGCATCGAGGCAGGTGTTCTGGCAGTTATCGCACTCGTCGCAAAGCTTGGTCGTGCCGCGCAGGGAGATCGCATCTGCCTCGATCACGGTCTCGCCGTCATCCAGCGTCATACCGGAAAGGGAATTCTTCTCGGTGCCGTTCTCCTCGCAACAAGCCTCGGTCTTTGCCTCTGCCTCCTCCTTCTCGAAGAGCTCCTTGGGCTTCTTCTCGGTCAGGTAGATCACGATCTTACGGTTATTATCCGAGCCGATCGAGTTGGTGGATACGCCCTCGATGCCCTGCACCTCGGAGTGGATGATCCTTCTCTCGTAAGCGCTCATGGGCTCGAGCATTACGCTTCTGTTGTTGCGCAGCGCCTTTGCCGCCATTCTTCTCGCGAGAGCACGCAGGGTCTCCTCTCTCTTTGCGCGGTAGCCCTCGATATCGATGGTCACGCGGCTCTTGTCCTTCTCGCCCTTTGCGTTCTTCTGCGCGCTTGCGAGGTTTGCAAGGTACTGAAGCGCATCCAGGGTATCGCCGTGGTGGCCGATCAGGGCGGAGGCATCCTCACCCGTGATGTTCACGCGGCGCGTGCCGTCCTCGCAGGAGTAAAGCTCGATAGAGGCGTCAAGACCGAGGTTTGCGATCAGAGTCTTGATGAACTCGTAGGACATATCCTCGCCGTCCTCCACGGTACGGGGCGTGAGCTTCAGCTCGTTTTCGGGAATCACAACGCTCTTCGGCTTGCTTTCCTTCTCCTTCTTGGGAGCGGCGGGCTTTGCCTCGGGCTTCTCCTTTCTCTCGGGCTTCTGCTGCTGTGCGGGTCTTTCGCCGCCCTTGCTGCCGCTTCTGCGATCGCGGCTTCTCTCGGGGCGGGGCTTCTTTTCTGCCTTCTCGGGAAGCTCGATGAAGGCTCTTACCTGCGCGGGCTTCACACCGATGATACCGAAGATACCCTTGCTGCCCGCGTGAATGATCTCGAACTGTACGTCGTCAAGCTCGCCTGCGCCGAGAAGCGCTCTGGCGTTTTCCTTTGCCTCGGAAACGTCCTTGCCGCTTGCAATAATTTCTTTAAGCATATTTTAATGTCCTCTTATTTCTTATCTTTTTCGTCTTTCAGCTCCGAGGAGGAAAGGCCCATAGCGCCCTTCTTCTCGCTGCCGCTTGGCTTCTTCACCTCGAGAAGCGTGTCATAATCATCGTCATCAATATAATGAAGCGATTTTACCTTCGGCTGATTCTGCATCGCGGATCTCTGTGCCTTTGCACGCTCGCGCTCCACCTTTTCCATCTCGCGGATCTCCGCCTCGGTGAACTTGGGAAGCGGCATTGCCTTGGAGATGATATACTGCTGCAGGATCGCGAAGATCGACTGGTAGATCCAGTAAAGGCCGAGCATACCGGGCATCATAAAGCAGAACCATACGGTCATCAGGGGCATCATGATGTCCATCATACGCATCGACATCTGTGCCTGCGCATCGCCTGCGGGGGAGGTGTTGCCCTGCCACTTACGGGTGAGCCACATCGTCAGCCACTGGAAGCCTGCGGCCAGCACGGGGATGAGGAGCAGAAGGTTGAATACCTGGAGCGAGGGGGTCGCGCCGAGGTCCATGCCGAGGAAGCTGAAGTTCGGGAGCACGAGCTCCTTGCCGAGCGCCTCGGTCACGCTCGCCTTGGTTGCCGCATCCATATTCTGCAGCGCGCTGATCGATGCGATCTGATCCTTCAGGTTGATCGGCGTCTCCAGAAAGCCGCTGATCTTGTTGATCTCGGCATCCGTCAGCTTGCAGATAAAGGAAAGGGGTCTTCTGATTACGTTATAAAGGAAAATGATAAGAGGCAGCTGGAGCAAAAGGGGAAGGCAGCCGGAGAGGGGATTGTAGCCCTCCTTCTGCTGCAGATCCATGATCTCCTGCTGCTTTTTCTGCAGGGTGGCACGGTCGTTGCGGCCTGCATATTTCTTTTCGATCTTTAAAAGCTTGGGGCGCAGCTTCGCCATCGCGATCTGGTTCTTTTGCGTCTTGATGGAGAAGGGAAGGAACACGATCTTGAACACCAGAGCGTAGAGAATGAGGGCGATCGCATAGCTGCCCGTGATCTGGTTAAAGAAGGATAAGATGGTTCCGAAAATATTATAGAGCCAATTCATTATTAATCTCTCTTTTCTTCGTTATCCGTTGGTTTGATATCTTCCTCGTTCATCTTGCTTGTGTCGCGCCTTCTGAGCCCTCGCTCGGGCACGGGATCGTACCCGCCCTTCGAGAAGGGATTGCAGCGCAGAATGCGCCACACCGTCAGAATGAACCCGACGAAAAAACCTCGTTTTTGAAATGCTTCGATCGCATAGGCAGAGCAGGACGGAGTAAACCTGCAGCAAGGCGGTTTGAGAGGAGAGATATATTTTCTATAAAGGCCGATGAGCCATATCATTACGTGCTTCATAGCGGCTTGTACATATTGAGCGCGGCAAAGGCGGAAGAGAGGTAGCCCTCAATGTCGGTGCTTTTCATATTCACCGCGGCGCTTCTTGCCGCGATCACGACAAGGAAGCCGACCTTCAGAGGTCTTTTCTTTTCAACGGCACGCAGTCCCTCGCGCAAAATACGGCGCACGCGGCTGCGAACGGTGGCTCCTCCGAGCTTCACGGAAACGGTAAGCCCATAGCGGTTCACCGTCTGTTTTTGGGGATTTTCCTTAGCCAATCGCTTTGCGGCATAGTCCGGAAGAATATATACCGCCACGGCAGGTGTCACTGCCCGCTTTCCCTTGGCATACGCTTTCTGATATAAATGATTTTCACATATGGCACGAAATTTCATATCTTTCTCCAATCCTTCGCGGCTTTAAACCCAGGAGCGCCCGGCGAAAATCCATAGGAAACAAAAACCCCGATAAAAGTCGCAACTTCAAGAGAGCCTTTTATCGGAGGTTTTGTAGGTCACGCTGCGTGACTCGATCAGTAGGTCAGACGAGCTCTTCCCTTGGCGCGTCTTCTCTTGAGAACTTTTCTGCCGTTCGCGGTAGCCATTCTTTTTCTGAAGCCATGCTCCTTGTTTCTCTGTCTCTTCTTGGGCTGATAGGTTCTTTTCATGAGTGCACCTCCTTACATTTTATTGCCGCCGGGGCTTCCGGGCCTCGCGGCTGATTTTTTGCGTATACACACAAAAGCCACAAGTATTATACAACAAAGCAAGAGAAAAGTCAAGTCTTTTTTTAAAATTCTCGGGATAAATGAAAACAAATAAAAAAATATATATATTATATAGGGAAAAGAGGGTGGGGTCTATTGACTTTTGATGCGTTTTCTGTTACAATAATTCTATTGAATGTTTTGCCCGGAGGCTTTGGAATGAATAAGGACGTTGAAAAAATCCTCATTGGCGAGGAGGAGCTGGATGCGATCGTTTCTCGCCTTGCGAAGGAGATCGACCGTGACTATAAGGATAGCGAGCGTCTCGTGCTCGTCTGCATTCTGAAGGGCTCGATTGTCTTTATGGGCGATCTTATGAAGAAGCTCAGCGTGCCCTGTGAGATCGACTGCATGAAGGTCTCCTCCTACGGCGCGGGTACGAGCTCGTCGGGCAGCATCAATATTGCGCTCGATCTGATGCGCCCGGATCTTCCCGCGTGCGATCTGCTCATCATTGAGGATATCATCGATAGCGGCAATACGCTCTCCTATCTTGTCAATTATCTTAAGCTGAAGGGCGCAAGGAGCGTGCGGACCTGCACGCTGCTCGATAAGCCCTCCCGCCGCACGGTGGCGTTTACGCCCGATTATCGCGGCAAGGAGATCCCCGACGAATTCGTGATCGGCTACGGTCTGGATTACGCGGAGAGATATCGTGCTTTGCCCTACGTCGGCGTGCTCTCGCCCTCGGTCTATAGAGAGAATGAGTGATACGCCTCTTTCGGTCGGCATCCTGCCGCTCGGCTGCAAGGTCTCGCAGTACGAATGCGAGGCGATCGGCGAGTCCTTTGAAAGAGAGGGCTTCGTTTTGCGCCCCTTCTCCGAGGTCTGTGATGTCTATATTATCAATACCTGCACCGTGACGGCGGAGAGCGACCATAAGTCGAGAAAGGCCATTCGCCGCGCGATCAAAAAAAATCCCGAGGCGCTCGTAATGGTCAGCGGCTGCTACAGTCAGACCTCGCCGGGCGAGGTGGCGAAGATCGAGGGCGTCGGCGCTGTGATCGGTAACCACGATAAAATGTCGCTTTTCCGCATTGCACGGGATATTCTTTGCGGAAAGCAAACCAAACCTTACATTTCTACCACAAATATCGATGAAGCGCCCTTTGAGCCGATGTGCATCACACGTGCACCGAGAACGAGGGCTTACGTAAAAATCGAGGACGGCTGCGAATGCCGATGCAGCTATTGCGCGATCCCCGGCGCGCGCGGCCGCGTGCGCTCAAAGGCGCCCGAGGACGTGATAAGAGAGGTGGAGGCGCTCGCCGCGCGCGGCACTGCGGAGGTGGTGCTGACGGGCATTGAGACCGCGTCCTACGGCGCGGATTTTGATAACGGCTACCGCCTGATCGATCTTCTGGAGGCGCTCGATCGGAGAAGGAGCTGCCGCCGCATCCGTCTCGGCTCGCTTTCTCCCGAGGGAATGCGCGAGGATTTCGTAAAAAGGCTTTCGGCGCTTTCGATCGTCGTGCCGCACTTCCATCTTTCGATGCAGTCCGGCTCGGACGGCGTTTTGCGCGGAATGCGCCGCCGCTACAGCCGCGATATGGCGCTCGCGGCGCTCTCCCGACTGCGTGAGAGCATTCCCGACGTGCAGTTCACCACCGATATGATGGTCGGCTTCCCGGGAGAGGGAGAGAGGGAATTCCTTGAAACGCTGGATTTTGTAAAGCAGGCGCGCTTTCTGGATATGCACGTTTTTGCCTATTCGCAAAGAAAAAATACCCCCGCCGCCACCTATCCCGATCAGGTGAGCGAGGAGGAAAAGCATCGCCGCAGCGCGATCCTCATTGCACAGAAGAACCGCATCCGCGATGAGATCCTTGACGGACTCGTTGCTAAGGGGGCGCCGCTCTCGGCGGTCGTTGAGACCGTGAGGGGAGGCATCGCCACCGCGCATGCGGATAACTTTGCCGAGCTGCGCTTTGCGGCAGGCGGCTGTCTGCACGGCGAGGTGCGTCTTGTGCGCCCGCTGTCTCACGCGGACGGCGTGATCTACGGAGAAATAATAAAATAAAAATATTTGGAGAAAAGAAAATGGAAAACAGCAAGAAAACAATGGAAAAGATCGTCGCCCTTTGCAAAACGCGCGGCTACATTTTCCCCGGCTCTGAGATCTACGGCGGTCTCGCAAATTCCTGGGACTACGGTCCTCTCGGCGTTGAGTTCAAGAACAACGTAAAGCGTGCCTGGTGGCAGAAGTTCGTGCAGGAGTCCCGCTATAACGTGGGGCTTGACAGCGCGATCATTATGAATCCCGAGGCTTGGGTGGCCTCCGGTCACGTGGGCGGCTTCTCCGATCCTCTGATGGACTGCAAGCAGTGCAAGGCAAGGCACAGAGCGGACAAGCTGATCGAGGAATACGCATTCCAGAACGGCACGAACGAGAATCCCGCAGGCTGGACCTTCGAGCAGATGGCTGCCTTTATCGCGGAGAAGGGAATCGCCTGCCCCCTTTGCGGCGGTAAAACCTTCACCGACATCAAGAAGTTTAACCTGATGTTCAAGACCTTCATCGGCGTGACCGAGGATAATTCCTCCACCGTATACCTCCGCCCCGAGACGGCGCAGGGTATTTTCGTGAACTTCCCCGCCGTCCAGCGCTCCACGAGAAAGAAGCTGCCCTTCGGTATCTGCCAGATCGGTAAGTCCTTCCGTAACGAGATCACCCCCGGTAACTTCGTGTTCCGTACCCGTGAGTTCGAGCAGATGGAGCTTGAGTTCTTCTGCAAGCCCGGCACCGACCTTGAGTGGTTCGCTTATTGGAAGACCTTCTGCAAGAAGTGGCTGCTTGACCTCGGTATGAAGGAGGAGAACCTTCGCCTGCGCGATCACGATCCCGAGGAGCTTTGCTTCTACTCCAAGGCAACCACCGACTTTGAGTTCCTCTTCCCGTTCGGCTGGGGCGAGCTCTGGGGCATTGCCGACAGAACCGACTACGACCTGACCCAGCACCAGAACCATTCCGGTCAGTCCATGGATTACTTCGATCCCGACACCAACGAAAAGTACATTCCGTACGTTGTCGAGCCGTCCCTCGGTGCAGACCGCGTTACGCTTGCTTTCCTCGTTGAAGCATACGACGAAGAAGTCATCGACGAAAAGGATACCCGCGTCGTCATGCGCTTCCATCCGGCACTGGCTCCCGTCAAGGCTGCCGTTCTGCCGCTGTCCAAGAAGCTCGGCGACAAGGCAATGGAAATCTACGCAGAGCTTTCCAAGTACTTCACCGTTGACTATGACGATGCGGGCTCCATCGGTAAGCGTTACCGCCGTGAAGACGAAATCGGTACGCCGTACTGCATCACCGTTGACTTCGATACCGTCGGCGACGAAGCAAAGGGCATTGAAGCAGACAACTGCGTCACCGTCCGTGACCGCGACACCATGGAACAGGTCAGAATGCCCATTGCAGACCTCGTTTCCTATCTGCAGGACAAGATGTTCTATTGATCGATAAAAAACAGGGTACCGTTGGCATACTGCCTTCGGTACCTTGTTTTTGTAATGTCGTTTATTTTTTTGAAATAATTAC
>JAGBBQ010000053.1 GCA_017938425.1 Clostridia bacterium
CCGTCTTTGCACCGCGGGCGGGCAGGGCGCGTCCTCCTTTACGATCCCGTGCGAGAGCAGAAGCAGTGCGCGCCGCTTCTGCAGCTCCTTTTCCACGAAGTCCTTGCAGAAGTCGTCAAGCGCGCCGTAGCGGTCGGGCGTTATCTCCGCCTTCGCGGCGAGAAACGCCGCCTCGCTCTCCTTGTATGCGCTTTCGGTTCGTCCCGTGCGCTCTCCCTCCTCCTCAAGCGAAAGAAACATGATGACCGTTACCGCGCCGTAGATCGCCATCTTCAGCGTGAGGCTCTCGGCGGAAAGGGTGAGAAGCGAGATATCCGCGAAGGTGACCACCACCGCCACAAGCAGGGCGAGCGCGGCGATCCAGAGCCCGATGTGGGAGAAGAGCCGCTGCCGCCCCTTGGAGAGCGAGGTCAACGCGCTTGCGATAAGATGCTCGGGATCACGCTCCATTTTCGTCACCTATCTTTCTCGCAAGCAGAAAAAGAAGCGAGCCGAGAAGGTTGCCGAGAAAGCCGAAAAGGCATATGACCCGCATCTCGTGCACGATGCTGCCGATCAGCAAAAAGGAAAGAAAGGCAAACAGCCACATTCCCCAAACCGAGGGGCTTTTCAGCATCGCTCGGATCCCGCGAAGGAGAGGGAGCGCGCAGAGGACGAGCAGCAGCACCGTGCCGCCCGCAAGCACGGCAGCACCGCCGCGCGCTTTCCAGATCGGAAAGAAGGAGAGGGTGGCGAAAAGCGGCGGGCAGACCGAGAGAAGATAGCCGAGGAGCCGAAGCGCGCACCGCTTTGCTCTCCCCGCCTTACGCATGGCTCTCCTCCGCTTCTGCAGGTGCGGCGATCGACTGCTTCAGCGTGTCAAGCTTTTTGGTGACGCGGTCCTTTTCAAACTGCGGCAGAGAGGAAGAGAGGAAGATCTCGAGAAGCATATCCATCTGCCCGCCCAGCGCATCCTTGACCCTTTCGGAGTCACCGCAAAGCCCTTCGAAGGACTTGAGCCTTTCTTCGATGGCGCACAGATGCTTTTCGATCTCCTCGGTCTTTTCTCCGACTGTTTGTATATAACTGTTTGCATTTTTGCAGATCTCCTTGGCTTCTGCGCCAAAGCTTTCTGCATTTTTGCCCCATTCCTTGGTCGCAGCGCCGATCGCGCTAAGACCGCTTTTTATGAGCGGGAGCAGTCCTCTTTTATAGCAGAAGGCGATCAGCAGGCCGCTCAGAACGCAGAGCGCCGAGAGGATCTCCGAAAGGTGCGCGCCAAGCTGCTCGTAAAGCAGGGCGAAGGCGCTCTGCTCAGTAGTCGCCGCTTCCGCACTCGCTGCCGTCGCGGCAAAAGGGAGTGCAAGGCAAAGCCCGATACAGAGCGAGATGGTCAGTAAGATTTTTTTCATTGTGTTTTCCTTTCTAAAAAATATGGGTATCCTGCATGCGGCGCTCAATGGCGGCAAGACGCTTTTGCTGCGCCTCGCTCGCCTGCTCGAGCGCCTCGATGCGCGCCTCTGCCTCGCAAAGGCTTTTGTAGGTCGGCGGCAGGAAGAAAAGCGTGCCGCCGAAAACGGCGAGCGGCGGTCCCTCGTAGCGCACGCCCTCCACCGTGATCAGAGGTGTGTGCGTGCCGCAGGGAAGGCTCTCGGCAGAGAGGAGCGCGCCGTCTGCGCCGAGAGAAAAGCGCATACCGCCGACGAGGAGCGTGCCCTCCCTGCCGCCGTCGATCGAAAGGCGCAGCTTATCCGTCGGGAGCGGATCGCCCGTGGCGGGCAGCGCCCGTTTGCCGTAAAGATGAAGGATGCATTCGGTCATATCTCTCCCCCCTCTTTACAGTAGCATATATAAACGAAGCGGTCGTCCTCCTCGTAGTAGACGACGTGCCCGTCCTCCAGCTCCTTCGGGCAGGGCGCCTTTTCAACCAAGGGCTTATAGCCTGCCTTTCGCAGCTGCTCGGGGGAAGGATTCGTGTAGATGCGTCCGCCCGCGCAAAGATACGGTCGGCGCAGGCTTTGGATCTGTGTTCGGTTGATTCTTTTTACGTACATAGGCTCTCCTTTAATAGTAAGTAAAATCTATGGTGGAGGCCGGGCAGACGGTCTCCGCATCGAAGTAGTTTCTGCCCCTTTTCGTCGGGAGGGTGACCGTCTCCACCGTCTCGTAGAGCGGCGTCTGCCGCACCGATTGTATCTCTGCGCCGAGCGTCGCGAGCAGCCCCGCCATTTTTTCGAGCGTGGCATAGCTGCTCGAGCCCGTAATATAGAAGTAAGTGCCGTCCTCGCTTCGCATAGACCGATAGGTGTTCGAAAGGAACGTGCTCTGATTTGTCGTGGCCGTGAAGTGGCTCAGGCGTATCGTCGAATCCGCGCGCAGGTGCTCCGGGATCTCGATACGAAAGCTCGGATAGGTCGCCCCGAGCTCCACCGTCTCGAGCGGAAGGCTGCTGACGGGCGTGCAATCGATGTTTCGCTCCGCGTAGCCGCGCAGGGGATAAACGATATCCTTTGCGCTCGAAAAGCTTGCCAGGGGTGCGCGCAGCGAAATGTAGAAACGCGCGCCCCAATAGGGCTCGTGCACGTCCGCCGTAACGGCGCCGCGATAGATGCCGAAGCTGCGGATATCCATCACGCGCGGCAGTCCGCCCGTGTTGTTGACGCGCAGTCCGGTGATCGACTTCGTGGAGGAGTTCGTGCCGACCACCTGCACCGTCGCGCCCTGCACGGAGCCGTCGAAGCTGACGGTCTGGCCGCCCGATGGGTAAATAAAGCCCAAGCCGCAGTTGAGCGCCGTGCCGGTCGCCTCGGGTGACGAGACCTTAAACATAAAGGTCATCAGGTAGCCGATGCTGCAGCGAAGCCTCGGGGTGGTGATGAGCGGCGCGGTGGTCTTGGAGGAATAGGTCAGAAGGTGCCCGTCGAGCGAGGCGGTGACGCTTGCGTTTTTGGCGGCAAGTGCCAGCATCGCCTCTGCCAGCTCCTCTCCGCCGAGCAGGTTTTCGCCGTGGCAATGGATCGGGATCACCGCACGGCCGTCCTCTCCCACGTCTCCGAGGCCGCCGATCCGGTATGGACCGAGCGAGGTGATGGCGGAAAGGGAGTTTCCGTAGATCGCGATGTCCCTGACACCGCTTGCGTGAGAAAGATACACGTTATGATCCTTTTTCATCGACGCCGTTTTTTCCGTCGGAGTTTCGGCGCGCAGAAGATGCAGCTTATTCGGATGCAAGCGTGACCCCCCTCGCAAGCCCCTGCATTCTTCCGTCATACCAGAAGAAGAGGGTGTAATGCTTCCCGCCGTCGGGAACGAAGACGCCGTCGAGCACGTCGTCGCCGCTGAAAAGGATCGCGGGCTCCTCGGGATAAGAGAGCGCGGTCGGCGCGTCGGTCGGCGAATCGAAGCTTACCACGGCGTAGTAGTCCTCGCGTATCAGCGCGGGAAAGGAAAGCGCAAGCGCCGCGGGGCTTTCAAGGCGCGCGTCCGCGCCGTGCCGCAGAACGAGCGTATCGCCCGCCGCGTTTTCCACCTCGCCAAGGAGCGAGGAAAGCTCGGAGAAGCGGTGCGTGCCGTCGCCCACCTTGATCAGCGTGCCGCCGTCGTCGGTGCGCAGAAGCGCAAGCTCTCCGTCCAAGGGTATGATATCGTGCTGCTCCCAGACCGAGCGTGTCGCACGAAGGTGTTGTATCGTATTTGCCATAGTGGTCTCCTTTTAGGTTCTGTCTGCCGGGCTGCCGCCGTCGGGATTTGCGTC
>JAGBBQ010000054.1 GCA_017938425.1 Clostridia bacterium
CGGGTGCCGCGGCAATGACCGCGCCGATCTCCATACGCTTTGCGGCGTAGCCGTCGTGGTAGATCTCGTCAACGAGGCCGGTAGCAAGACCGATCTGGTTTCCGTAGGAGGAATAGCCTGCCGCCGCGGTGGTGACGATCTTTCTCTGAGGCAGCTTGCCCTCCATCGTCTCGGATACGGGCTTCGTGGGGTCTGCCGCACCGGTCACGCGCATTGCACCGTAAACGTAGGAGCGGCCGGAAAGGGGATCGCGGATCGCGCCGCCGATGCAGGTCGCCGCACCGCCGAAGGGCTCGATCTCGGTGGGATGGTTGTGGGTCTCGTTCTTGAAGAGGAGCAGCCAGGGCTCTGCCTTACCGTCCACCTCAACGGTGATCTTTACGGTGCAGGCGTTGATCTCCTCGGATTCGTCGAGCTTGTCGAGCTTGCCGATCTTCTTCAGATACTTTGCGGCAAGCGTACCGATGTCCATCAGGTTCTGGGGCTTGGTTCTTCCGAGCGCCTCGCGGGTGGCGAGGTAGTCTCTGTATGCCTCCTCCAGCAGCGGATCCTCAAAGGTGACCTTGTCGATCGTGGTAAGGAAGGTGGTGTGGCGGCAATGGTCGGACCAATAGGTGTCGATCATACGGATCTCGGTAATGGTGGGGTTTCTCTTTTTGGAGATGAAATACTCCTGGCAGAATGCGATATCGTCGGTATCCATCGCGAGGCCGTATTCCTTCACGAAGGCCGCAAGGCCGTCCTTGTCAAGCTCGATAAAGCCGTCAAGCGTCTTGACGGAGGTGGGGATATCGTATGCGGTGGCGAGCGTTTCCTTCTTTTCGAGGGAAGCCTCTCTTGCCTCCACGGGGTTGATCACGTATTTTTTGATCCTTTCCACGTCCGCATCGGAAAGTGCGCCGGTCAGGATATAGACCTTCGCCGTGCGGATGGTGGGGCGCTCGCCGCGAGAGATGATCTGGATGCACTGCGCCGCGCTGTCCGCTCTCTGGTCGAACTGGCCGGGCAGATACTCCACGGCGAAAACGGTCGCGCCGTCAGCATCAAAATCCTCCGTCACGATGTCGAGCTGCGGCTCGGAGAAGACGGTCGTGTTTGCGTAGTTGAAGAGCGCCTCGTCGAGATCCTCCGCATCGTAGCGGTTGAGAATGCGCACGGAGGTCAGATTTTCGATCTGCAGAAGATTTTTAAGATCGGAGAAAAGGGAAGCCGCCTCGTGTGCAAGGCCCTCCTTTTTTTCGACGTAAATGCGATAAACCATTATTTTACCTCCTTGGCGGCAAGCGCTCTTTTACCGATATCCTTACGGCAGTAAGCGTTTGCAAAGTGAATTTTCTCAGTCAGCGCATAAGCGCCCTCAATGGCCTTTTCCAGTGTGTCCGCGGCAGAAACCGCACCGAGCACGCGGCCACCCGCCGTCAGAAGCTTGCCGTCCGCGAGCTTTGCACCCGCAACGTAAACGAGCCCCTCGTCGGGAAGCGTGATCTCAAAGCCGGTCTCGTATTTTCCGGGATAGCCCTCGGAGGCCATAACGACGCAGCAGGCTGCGCCCTTCGAGAAGCGGACCATATCCTCGGTCAGTGTGCCGTTTGTGGTCGCCTCCATGATCGTGAGCAGATCGCTCTCGAGAAGCGGGAGCACGACCTGGGTCTCGGGATCGCCGAAGCGGCAGTTATATTCGATCACCTTCGGTCCGTCCTTGGTGATCATAAGTCCGAAGTAAAGGCAGCCCTTGAAGGTGCGCCCCTCCTTCTCCATTGCGCGAACGGTGGGCAGGAAGATCCTTTCCATACATTCCGCCGCGAGCGCGTCGGTGTAATAGGGGTTGGGCGCGATGGTGCCCATACCGCCGGTGTTGAGGCCCTCGTCGCCGTCGAGCGCTCTTTTATGGTCCATCGAGGAGACCATCGGAACAACGGTCTTACCGTCGGTGAAGGAAAGCACCGATACCTCGGGTCCCTCGAGAAATTCCTCGATTACGATGCGGTTTCCGCTCGCGCCGAAGACCTTATCCTCCATAATATCGTGCACGGCCGCGATCGCCATCTCTCGCGTGGTCGCAATGATAACGCCCTTGCCGAGTGCGAGGCCGTCCGCCTTCACAACGGTAGGGATGGGCGCGCTCTCAAGATAGCGAAGCGCATCCTCGGGATTGTCGAAAACCTCGTATTCCGCGGTCGGAATGCCGTATTTTTTCATCAGGTTCTTAGAGAAGACCTTGCTGCCCTCGATGATCGCCGCCTTGGCCTCGGGGCCGAAGCAGGGGATACCGACGGCGTTCAGCGCGTCCACGCAGCCGAGCACCAGCGGATCGTCGGGTGCGACCACGGCATAGTCGATCGCATTCTCCTTCGCATAAGCAACGATCCTGTCGATCTCCTTTGCGCCGATGGGAACGAGGGTGGCGTCCTTCGCCATACCGCCGTTGCCGGGCAGAGCAAAGATCTCACTGACGCGCGCGCTTTCCTTCAGCTTCTTGATGATAGCGTGCTCGCGACCGCCCGAACCAACAACCAAAATTTTCATAAAAATCTCCATTCTGTCGCCAAGGGCGACCGCACAAGAAGCAGAGGCGTGAACACAGAATGCTTCATGCAAGTAAAAGCTCTTTCACGCTATAACTGCTTCCATATATTCTCAAAATAAGGGTCGAGCCCCGATGCATATTCTGCCGCGGGGCTGTGCTTTTTAATGGTGGAAGAGGCGCATGCCGGTGAAGGCCATTGCCATACCGTATTTGTCGCAGACCTCGATCACGAGATCGTCGCGGATCGAGCCGCCGGGCTGCGCAATAAAGGAAACGCCGCTTCTGTGCGCTCTTTCGATGTTGTCACCGAAGGGGAAGAAGGCATCCGAGCCGAGCGCAACGCCCGAAACCGTGTCAAGATACGCTCTCTTTTCTTCTGCGGTCAGCGGGGAGGGCTGCTCGGTGAAGTACTTCTGCCAGATGCCCTCGGCACAAACGTCCTCCTCGTTCTGGTTGATATAGCCGTCGATCACGTTGTCGCGGTCGGCTCTGCCCATACCCTCGCGGAAGGGAAGAGCAAGCACCTTTTCGTGCTGGCGGAGGAACCAGGTGTCCGCCTTCGTGCCCGCAAGGCGCGTGCAATGAATGCGCGACTGCTGTCCCGCGCCGACGCCGATGGCCTGTCCGCCGTAAGCGAAGCATACCGAGTTGGACTGCGTATATTTAAGGGTAATGAGTGCGACGATCAGATCGCGCTTTGCCGCGTCGGGCAGACACTGATTCGCGGTCACCACGTTTTCGAGCAGCTTTTCGCCGATCTCGAAATTGTTTCTGCCCTGCTCAAAGGTGATGCCGAATACCTGCTTCTTTTCCACGGGTGCGGGAACGTAGTCGGGATCGATCTCGATGATATTGTAATTGCCCTTTCTCTTGGTCTTGAGAACGGCAAGCGCCTCCTCGGTGTAGCCGGGGGCAATGATGCCGTCGGAGACCTCGCGTGCGATCAGTCGCGCCGTGGTCAGGTCGCAAACGTCGGAAAGCGCGATAAAGTCTCCGAAGGAGGACATTCTGTCCGTGCCTCTCGCTCTGGCGTAAGCGCAGGCGAGCGGGGAAGCGTCAAGTCCCTCGATATCGTCCACGAAGCAGGCCTTCTTCAGTGCCTCGGGCAGGGGAAGACCGAGCGCCGCGGAGGTGGGGCTCACGTGCTTGAAGGAGGTAGCGGCAACCATACCGGTCGCTTCCTTCAGCTCCTTCACGAGCTGCCAGCCGTTGAAGGCGTCGAGAAAATTGATATAACCGGGATTTCCGCAAAGGATCTTGATGGGGAGCTCACCCTCCTCCATATAGATGCGGGAGGGCTTCTGGTTGGGGTTGCAGCCGTATTTCAGTGCCAGGCTATTCATATCTATCACCTCACAGACTGTTTTTGTTGATCATTCTCTCGGTGTAGGTGCCGTCCGCGAGATTCACGTAGCGAACGTACAGAGAGATCTTGTTGTTTTCGTCAAGGTTTTCCCAAATATCCTGCGTCAGCGCGTCGATATCCGAGGGAATCGAGACCCTCTCGGGCTCACCCTGGAAGGTCGGGATCGGATTGCCGTCGGTCACGTAGGTGTGGATGAAGTGGCCGAGACCTGCCTTGGTGGGATAGTCGAAGGTATAGCGCGCGCAGTCGCTGCCCTCGGCATCCAGGCTCTTCAGAATGCTCATCTTGTAAGAGAAATCGCCGCCCGCAAAATTCAGAATACCGCTGATGCGGGGGGTGAGGTTGGGCGCGTCGGGCTCAAAGGCACGCGTGCGCAGCGCCTTTTCAAAATCCTTGCCCTCCGCAAGGCCCTTGTAGACCGTGTCGGTCTGGTCGCCGTTGGTCACGATCAAAAAATTTTTATATGTGCGCAGCGCCGCGTAAATAATAAGGCTCGGGTCCTCCACCTTGGATGCGTCGAAGGGCTCCGTATAAATATCGCCGCCCTTGTCGGTGAAAACACGGTTGCGGCTGTTTTCGCTGCGTCCCATAATAAAATAAGCAATAGCAGCGCATTTCTCATCCTCGGTCTTGCCGATCACGATGCCGCGGCCCACGTAGGGATTGCCCTGAATGCGCTCGCCAATAGGCTTGATTTCGTAAATATTCATTGTCATTTCTCCGTTTTTTCATCTCTGATGCGCTTGGCAACCATCGCCGTTGCCTTGGGGAGGAGGATCCATTCCGCCTGTTCCATCACGCGCTTTTGAAGAATTTCGGGTGTGTCACCCGCAAGGATATCAACGGCCTTCTGCAGAAGGATCTGCCCGCCGTCGGGGATCTCGTTGACGTAATGCACCGTCGCGCCCGTCACCTTCACGCCGTAGGCAAGCGCCGCATCGTGCACGCGCAGTCCGTAAAAGCCCGCGCCGCAGAAGGAGGGGATAAGGGAGGGGTGGACGTTCAGAATGCGGTCCTTGAAGCGTGCGGTAAAGTCACCGCTCAGAATGCTCATAAAGCCGGCAAGCACGATCATCTCAATGCCGTGAGCGGAAAGGGACGAAAGGATCTTTTCCTCAAAATCCGCAGCGTCCCTCGCTTCCTTTCTTGAAACCACGGCGGTGGGAATGCCGGCCGCCTCGGCTCTCTTCAACGCATAGGCATCCGCGCGGCTCGAAAGCACGAGCGCGAGCTCGCCGTCCGGGATCTGCCCCTTTTTTTCGGCGTCGATGAGCGCCTGCAGGTTCGTGCCGCCGCCCGAAACGAATACAGCGATCCTCGTCCTCATCAGACAAGAACCACGCCTTCCTCGGATTCGATGATCTCGCCGCAGATATAAGCGTCCTCGCCGTTTGCGTGAAGCACCTCGAGTGCCTGCTCGGCATCCGCCTTCTTCACGATCACGCTCATGCCAACGCCCATATTAAAGGTGTTGAACATATCTCTTTCGGGAATGCCGCCGACCTTGGCAATGAGGTCGAAGATCGGCAGGATCTTAAGATCCTTTCTGTAGATCTTCGCGCCGAGACCTGCGGGAAGGCTTCTCGGAATATTCTCGTAGAAGCCGCCGCCCGTGATATGCGAGATGGCACGCACGGTGCATTTCTCAAGCAGCGCAAGAATGGGCTTTACGTAGATCTTCGTGGGGGTGAGAAGCACCTCCTGCACGGATCTGCCGCCAAGCTCTGCCACGGGCTTCGAGAGATCGTTTTCGCCAACGCCGAATACCTTTCTGACGAGGGAAAAGCCGTTGGAGTGTACGCCGCTGGAGGGAAGTGCGATCACGACGTCGCCAACCTCCATGCTCTTCGGGTTGAGAATCTTCTTCTTATCCACTACACCGACGGCGAAGCCGGCGAGGTCGTATTCGTCCACGGGATAGAAGCCGGGCATCTCGGCAGTCTCGCCGCCGATGAGTGCCGCGCCACTCTGCACGCAGCCCTCCGCAACGCCCGAAACGATCGCCGCGATCCTCTCGGGAATGTTTTTGCCGCATGCAATATAGTCAAGGAAGAAAAGGGGCTTTGCGCCGCAGCAGATAACGTCGTTGACGCACATAGCCACGCAGTCGATACCGACGGTGTCGTGCTTGTCCTGCAGGAAGGCGAGCTTCAGCTTGGTGCCGACGCCGTCCGTGCCGCTGACCAGCACGGGCTGCTCCATCCCCTTTACGTCCAGCTCGAAGAGGCCGCCGAAGCCGCCAACGTCGGAGCAAACGCCGCTCGTCATCGTTCTCGCGATATGAGCCTTCATCAGCTCAACGGCCTTGTAGCCCGCAGTAATATCCACGCCCGCCTTGGCGTAGCTTTCAGACATAGAATTCTTCATAATCGTTATTCCTTTCCGTTCCAACAGTAAGTACAAAGTTCAGAGGGGTCGATGCCGATCGCTTTTGCGATCCCGTCCAGGGACTGGAATTCAAGGGAATCAAAATGCAGCTTTTTGCAGATGGCAGCGCGCAGCGCTCTTCCTCTTTCGGTGGTGGCATCGCTGTATTCGTCGATATACGAAAGCCCCTCCGTGCCCTCAAGCTCCACGATCACGCGCCTTGCAAGAAGATCCATCTCGGTGGTGCTGGGGGAGAAATTCAGATATTTGCATCCGTACATGATCGGCGGGCAGGCCGACCTAATATGTACGCTTCGCGCGCCGTTCTGGTAAAGGAAGTCAACCGTCTCGGAGAGCTGCGTGCCGCGCACGATCGAGTCGTCCACGAAAAGCAGGTTCTTATCCTTGATCAGTCCGTGCACGGGGATCTGCTTCATCTTCGCGATCTTTTTTCTCTCCTTCTGATTTGAAGGGATAAAGCTTCTTGCCCATGCAGGGGTGTATTTGATAAAGGGTCTTGCAAAGGCTTTGCCGGTGCGTGCGCGTAGCCGATGGCGTGGGGCGTGCCCGAGTCGGGAACACCGCAAACGTAGTCAACCTCGGGCAGCGTGCCGTTCTTTTTTTCGCTCTCTGCCATGATCTCGCCGTTTCTTACGCGCATCATCTCAACGTTGACGCCCTCGTAGGTCGCGGTCGGATAGCCGTAATAGGTCCAGAGAAAGGCGCAGACCTTCTTTTTCGTATATCCCTCGAAAAGCACCTTCGCTCCGGTGGGGCAGAGATCTAAGATCTCGCCGCTCTTCAGCTCCTTAAAAGGGGAGAAGCCCAGCTTTTCGTAAGCGAAGGACTCAAAGGAAACGCAGTATCCGGACTTGTTTTTGCCGACGGTCACGGGGAGGCGGCCGTTTTTATCCCTTGCGCAGACGAGGTGTCCGTTTTCGAAGAGCAGCAGGATGCAAAGCGCACCCTCGCAAAGCGTCTGCGCGTGGCGGATGCCCTCCTCGACCGTGTCCTTTTCCTCGATCAGCGAGGCGAGGATCTCGGTGGAGTTGATGCGGTTTCCGCTCATCCCCTGGAAGATCACGCCGTTTTTGGAAAGCAGACTTTCGGCGAGCGCCTCGGAATTTGCGATCATTCCGACGATGGCGATGGCATAGTTGCCGAATTTCGAGCGTATCAGAAGCGGCTGGGGATCCTGATCGCTGATGCAGCCGATCGCCGCATGCCCCTCCATGCGCCCTGCGATATTGTCAAATTTGGTATGAAAGGGAGAGTTTTCGATATTGTGGATCTCTCTTTGGAAGCCAAGCTCCGTGCTGACCGCGGCCATACCCGCACGTGCCTTTCCGAGGTGCGAATGGTAATCCACACCGAAGAACACGTCCTGCACGCAGTCGTAATTTGCGGTTATTCCGAAAAATCCGCCCATGCTAACCTCACTTCAGTAAAATAAATCAAGCGAAAAAGAGCTTCGAGAGCGTCATAGGATCGATGTACTTGCCGTCCTTGTAAACTCTCATATTGCCCGATGCGATCTCGTCGATCAGGATGACCTCGCCCTTCGCATTGTAGCCGAATTCAAACTTGATATCGTAAAGGATGAGACCCTTTGCCTTGAGATCGTCCGCTACGATGGCGGTGATCTTCTGCGTCATCTCCTTGGTCGCGTCGTACTGTGCGTCGGTCATAACGCCAAGCGCGATAAGGCCGTCCTTGGTTACCAGCGGATCGCCCTTTGCATCGTTCTTGAAGGTCATCTCCACGTATGCGTCGAGATCTGCGCCCTCCTCCACGTAGTCGCTGTAGCGGCGGTAGAAGCTTCCGACTGCCTTGTGGCGGCAGATCACCTCAAGACCCTTTCCGAAGGGCTTTGCGGGAATGACCTCCATCGTGGTATCGGCAAGATCCGCGCTGATGTAGTGGGTCTTGATGCCGGCCGCGTTGAGCTTCTCGAAGAAGTAAACGGACATACGGAGATTGACGTCACCGACACCGTCGATCTTGAGGCCGACGGAATTCTCGCCGGGATCAAAAACGCCGTCCTTGCCGGTGCAGTCATCCTTGAACTTCAGAAGATAGTTGCCGTTCTCCAGTGCGAAAACGTCCTTGGTCTTTCCGGTGTAAACAAGCTTTTTTTCCATTTTTTCTACCTCTTATATTTAAAATTTTGTAATCAGAATTTGTTGTAGAGCGCTTCCACGCCCTTGTTCTTTTCGAGCACAGCCTTGGTGTCCTTGGCTCTCTTTTCCTCCAGCGCTCTTGCCAGTGCCTCATCCTCGATCGCGAGCATCTCGATGCAAAGAAGCGCCGCGTTTGCCGCGCCGTTCACCGCAACCGTAGCCACGGGAATGCCGGAGGGCATCTGTACGGTGGAGAGAAGCGCGTCAAGGCCTAAAAAGCTCGTGCCGCAAACGGGAATACCGACCACAGGCAGCGTGGTGTTTGCCGCGATCGCACCCGCAAGGTGTGCCGCCATACCTGCTGCCGCAATGATCGCTCCGAAGCCGTTTTTTCTTGCGCCCTTGGTGAACTCTGCCGCCTCGAGGGGGGTTCTGTGTGCGGAGAATACGTGCACCTCGTAGGGAACGCCGAAGCTTTCCAGCGTGTCGATTGCCTTCTGCACTACGGGAAGATCGCTGTCACTTCCCATTACGATCGCGATTTTTTTCATAGCTCTATGATCTCCTGAATCTAAAAATTTCATCAAAAAAGGGCACACTTATAGCGATCCCATAAGCGTGCCCAGACGGTCGGCAAAATCTTCTCCTTTGTTTCTCCGTGGTAATCCACTTGTTCCGTCAGTCGCAAAGGATGCAAATCGTTCTCAAACGACAAAAAAAGTATAACATAAAAACAGGGAAAAGTCAATACCTTTCCATAATAAAATTTTGGCGCGCATACGCAAAATATTTAAAATATAACATCGCCTGTCGCGCGCGGCGCGCGCCGCCCGTATGCGTAAAAAAAAGAATAAAGGCTTTTTTTGAAGAATAAAGGCTTTTTTTGCCTTGACAAAAGGGGGCTTGTGTGGTAATATAGATAGGAATGAAGAAGAAAGGACTCCCGAAAATGGTTATTTCTTTCAAGAACTGTGAGGCGTTCTCCGAGGGGATCGCGCGCGTTTTGCCGATCCTCGGCATCGAGTGCGGCGAGGGCGGATACACCCTGAGAGCCGAAAAGGCAGACTTTCTCGGCGCCGCTCTTTCCGGTATGGAGGGCGTAATATATTATAAGGAAAAGATCCATTTTTTCCGTGCGCTCGGCCTTTTCGTTGAGAAGGCAAGGCTCGGGGGAGATTTCGAGGTCAGGGAAGAGCCCTCCTTTGATACCGTGGGGATGATGTTCGATACCTCGCGCTTCGGCGGTCTCAAGCTTTCCGCCATTAAGGAGCAGCTGGATTATCTCGCTCTGATGGGCTATAACCTTTATATGCTTTATACCGAGGATAGCTTCGAGCTTCCGAGCCGTCCGCACTTCGGCTATATGCGTCCGCGCTATACCGAGGCGCAGCTTCGCGCGCTGGACGATTATGCGTATGCCTACGGCATCGAGATGATCCCCTGCTTCGAGGCGTACGGTCATATGGCGCAGTATCTCGCCTGGGACGAGGCGTCGCGCGTGAGGGATACCGCTTCGGTGCTGCTCGCCGAGGAGGAGGAGACCTATAAGCTTCTTGAGGAGATGATCGTCGCGCTCTCGAAGCCCTTCCGCTCCAAGCGCATCCATATCGGTATGGATGAGGCATGGGATATGGGAAGAGGTAAGTATCTGGACCGTCACGGCCGTGTTCCGCTCTTTGATATCTTCAATCGGCATATGGACCGTCTGATCGCCATCACGGATAAGTACGGTCTGAAGCCTATGATGTGGAGCGATATGTATTTCCGCATCGCCTCGGGCGGCACGGCTTATTACGACGAGAGCATCGTCGTGCCCGACAGCGTGAAGGAAAAGATCCCCGCAGGCGTGGAGATGGTCTATTGGCACTACGGCGAGGGCCCCAAGGGCTGTGACGATTATATGCTTGCAAAGCATCAGTCGCTCGGCCATCCCGTGATCTATGCCGCAGGCCTCTGGTCCTGGATCGGTCACGCACCCGAGAATCATTATACCTATGAGACCACAAAGGCAGGCATCAAGGCCTGTGAGAAGCACGGCGTCCGCCAGATGATGACGACCTATTGGACCAACGACGGCTCGGAAACGCAGCCGAATATGCTTCTTCTCGCTCTCTCCTTTACCGCCGAGATGGCGTATAAGGGCGCCGATGTATCGGAGGATGTCCTCCGTGCGCGCTTCGAGGCACTGACGGGCGGTGACTACGAGGCATTCTGGGATATGTCCGCATATCAGAACGATTTCGATAACGGAAAGACCTATGAGAATTTCCACGATCGCTTCTACGGTAAGGCGATGTTCTGGCAGGATATTATGCAGGGCATCTACGATAAGGATCTGTGGGAGCAGCCGCTCTCGGGGCACTACGCCGCGTATGCAAAAAAGATGTCGGGCTATGACGGGAAATTCAAGCCCCTCTACCAACATATGGAGAAGATCTTCGATTATCTCGCGATCAAAACGCGCATCGCCGAGAATCTGAAGCCTGCTTATGACCGTGGGGACAGGGAAGTGCTCGCCGAGATCAAGGACGTTCTTCTTCCCGCGCTTCTTGAAAGGACCGTAGCGGTCCACGAAAGCCACAGGCAGATATGGCGTACCTACTATATGGACAAGGGCTGGCGCATCCTCGATGACAGATACGGCGCGATGAAGGCAAGAATTGCCACCGCCATCGAGCAGCTCTCCTCCTATCTTTCGGGTGAGGTCGAGTCTCTGGACGAGCTTGCCGAGCCTCGCTACCACCGCGGTGTCAGCGGCTTCCAGGTCTACCGCCGCATCACCGCCCCCGTATATTGAAGTTTCATTGAAAATCAAATAAAAAATAATTTAGGAGGAAACAAAAATGAAACTCGCGTACAATGTCCAAGACAGACCCACTCTTCCGCGTACCCTCGTTTTCGCGCTCCAGCAGCTGCTTGCCATCCTTGCAGCAACCATCGCCGTTCCGTCCATTATCGGTAACGGAATGTCCCAGTCCGCCGCGCTCTTCGGCGCAGGTGCGGGCACGCTCGTGTACCTTCTGTTCACGAAATTCAAGAGCCCCGTATTCCTCGGCTCGTCCTTCGCCTTCATCGGCTCCATGTTCGCAGCCTTTGCAGGCGGCGTTTCCGCAGCAGCGGGCTTCCTCGGCCTCTTTATGGGTGCCGTTATGGCAGGTCTCGTATACGTGGTGATCGCCCTCGTCGTTAAGAAGTTCGGCGTGAAGTGGATCTCCGTATGCATGCCCGCCGTCGTTATCGGTCCGACGGTTGCGATCATCGGTCTTTCCCTTGCGGGAAATGCGGTCGGTGACCTCTCCAAGGGCGGCGTTCTCAAGGAGGTATTCAAGCTTGCGATCGAGGACGGTAAGCTTGTGGATGCATCCGAGTTCGTATCCGTTGCAAACCCCTACATCTGCCTTCTTTGCGGTCTCGTTACCCTCGGTGCGACCATCGTTGCATCCGTATACGGTAAGAAGATGGCGAAGATGATCCCCTTCATCATCGGTATCCTTTCCGGCTATGCCGTTGCGGCGATCTTCACCGTGATCGGTCATATCGCAGGCGCTGAGGCGCTCCTCATCATCGACTTTGCCAAGTTCGCAAATATGCAGTGGCTCCCCGATTTCAACTTCGTTCAGATCCTTAAGGGTGATCTCGTATTCGGTGACGGCAATTTCTGGTCCTATCTTGCAACCGTTGCCGTTGCATACGTTCCCGTAGCATTCGTTGTATTTGCAGAGCATATCGCAGACCACAAGAACATCAGCTCCATCATCGAGAGCGATCTTCTTGAGGAGCCCGGTCTTCACAGGACCCTTCTCGGTGACGGCGTTGGCTCTATGGTCGGCGCTCTGTTCGGCGGCTGCCCCAACACTACCTACGGTGAGTCGGTCGGCTGCGTAGCGATCTCCGGCAACGCATCCGTTGTAACCATCTTCACTACGGCTCTTATGGCGATCGTTGCATCTTTCTTCGCTCCCTTCGTGACCTTGCTTGCAACCATCCCCTCCTGCGTAATGGGCGGCGTTTGCGTAGCGCTTTACGGCTTTATCGCAGTATCGGGTCTGAAGATGATCCAGCAGGTGGACCTCGGTGATAACCGCAACCTCTTCGTTGTATCCGTAATCCTGATTGCAGGTGTCGGTCAGCTTTCCGTATCCTTCGGTAAGGTAACCATCACCGCTATCGCTTGCGCGCTTATCCTTGGTATTCTTACCAACGTTCTTGTAAATCTCAAGAAGGATAAGATCGAGAAGTAATCGGGTTGTTTTAAAAGTTTTTGAGGATATGCAAACCTTTGTTTGCATATCCTCCTTCTTTTTATAAAAAATCTCCCGAGGAGCGAGGGCTCTTCGGGAGATCTGCTTTTTAAAAATCATTTTTTCTGACGGTTCTTTTCCGCCACGCTCGTGATGGAACGGATGACCTTGGCGGGCGAGATCCACCAGTCTCTGCTCCAGACGCGCATCACCGTCCAGCCGCGGGACTGGATGAACCTCGGCTTGTAAACGTCGCGCTCCAGCAGCGGTGCGCCGCTTGCAAAGGCATCGGTATCCAGCTCGACGCCGACGAGATAGCGGTCGGTCTGCTCGTCGTAAACGGCAAGAGAGATGCGGCTGTTTTTGTTGCCCAGCTGCGTTCTCACCTTGTAGCCGAGCTTTTCGAGCCTTTCCTTCATCTGCTCCTCGACCGAGCTGATGCCTGTGATCGAGGGCCTCTTGGTGTCGCTCTGCGAGAGGCGTGCGAGAATGGCGTGCACCTCCTCGTCGTCCCCCTTGGAGACTGCTCTGACGTAGAACAGATATTCCTTCAGAAGCTTCGGGCCGAGATGCTTGGAGTTTTCGATCTTAAGCTCCTCGGGCTCGATGCTCGTCACGACCACGATCTTGGACTTGGCGCGCGTGATGGCAACGTTCAGTCGGTTCTCGCCGCCCTCGGCGGAGAGAGAGCCGAAGTTTGTATAAAGCTTGCCGCTCTCGTTCTGCGCATAGCCGATCGAGAAGATGATAATATCTCTCTCGTCGCCCTGCACGTTCTCGAGGTTTTTGATAAAGAGGCTGATATCCTCTCCGTTCTCCTTGCGGTTGCTTTCCTTTAGGATAAAGGAGCGGAATTCGGGATCCTTTGCCGCCTCCTTGTCGATCATATCGGCAATGCAGGTCTGCTGATCCGAGTTGAAGGTGATGATACCGATCGATTCCTCGTGCTTTCTCGTCCTGAAGATGTCCTTCAGCACCGAAACGACCTCCTTCGCCTCTGCCTCGTTATGTCGGTTCACCCAAAGGCCCGAAACCTTGTGGCGCTCGATCGGGCGCTCCTTTTTGTTTTCGGAGATATTGGGAGCGATCTGCAGGCCGCTGTTATAGAAGGCCTCGTTCGAGAAGTCGATCAGCTCTCTGTGGCGGCTTCTGTAGTGGTAGGTCAGGTTGGCGCTCTCGTAGCGCGAAACGGCAAGGTCGAGCAGGCTGTCCACCTCCAGCGCCGCCTGCACCGAAAGATCGTCCTGCAGCTCGGGATCCGCACCCATATAACGCTTCATAAAGGTCGCGGAGGGGCGCAGCTGCTTCGCATCTCCCGCAACCACGATGTTCGTGCCGCGGAAAATGGTCGGGATCGTGCTTTCAATGAATACCTGCGACGCCTCGTCGAAGATCACGATATCGAAAAGATCCTTCTGCAGAGGAAGCAGGGAAGAGACGTTCTCGGGGGAGAGAAGCCAGCAGGGGAAGAGCGAAAGGATAAAATCGCTGTAATTCTCCATCGTCTTGCGGATGGGCCAGTATTTCTGCTTCTTTGAGATCTGGTAGAGATAATCCTTGTTGTTCTTCGCGGTGTTGTAAAGATTTTCGTATTCCTTGCTGTTCTTGCCGGAGCAGATGCGGTTGGCGATCCCGAGCTGCTGCTCCTTGAGAGAATAGATGGAAGAGGTAATATTATTGAAGTCAAGAAGCTTCGCGAGCTTATCCTTGTATTCCTCCTCGCAGATCGTGATCTCGTGATAGATGCGCACGAGCATCAGAGAGGAGAGGATGTCGTTATAGGATTGCAGGCTTCTTGCATTCACGTAGGCGAAGTTCAGTATCCGCTGCATATTCTCGTTGAGAGAGGTGAGCAGGGTATTGATATCGCGATAGGTCAGATAGTTGTCCAGCGCCTCACGCACAAGACGCACGTAGGAGGTATTGCCGCGCAGAATGTTGTCGATCACGGCAAGGTATCCGTCCCGGGTCAGCACGCGGTGCAGGCAATCGTATTCCTTCACCGAGCGGTCGATGGCGCTGATGGTCGAAAGGATCTCGTCGCGCACCCTCTCGAACGCCTTCTTGTTGAAGCGGCTCTTGCCCTGCAGCTTCACGGCAAGCCTGACGATGCTTTTCAGCTGCTTGTCGTTCTGCGCCTCATAGTAGTAGGCAAGAACCTGGCGGTAGTAGGGGTATTTCGCGGTATTGAAAAGACCCTTTTTCGATCGCTGGATCTCCTCGAGCCGTCCCTTCACCTCGCTCAGCGTGTTGATGTCCAGATCCGAGCGCATATAATCGATGACGGGGTTCTGCTCCTTATCGGAGAGGAAGTTGTAATACAGGGTGCCGACGTTCTGGTCGATCACCGCGTCGAGCGCGCTCTTCATCTCCTCGTAGGACATCGCGAGCAGCTCGGGCGTTTCGGTAAGCTTCTTGTAGGTCGCGTATTCCGTGGTGTTCTTTGCGGGGATATAGGATGCGCCGTACATCTCGGAAAGCGAGAGACCGAAGGGGCGCTTTGTGTTCAGAATGTCAAATATAGTTTGCAGCTCGGCGGTGTAGGCGTCGATCTGATCCTGCAGCTTGTCGTATTGCTTCTCGAGAGATTGCACGTCCATCAGGCTGTCGATCATATCCTTCTGGTGTGCCTCGAGGCATCTTGCGTAGAAATCCGCCTTCTGCTTTGACTCATCCGTCAGGTACATCGCCTTTTCGTTGAGGTTGCCGAGACGGTTGAAGACAACGTCCAGCGCCGCTTTTTTCTGGGAAACGACGAGCACGCTCTTGTTTTTGCAGATCGCATCTGTGATGATATTCACGATGGTCTGCGACTTACCCGTGCCGGGCGGGCCGTAAATGACCATATTGCCGCTGCGCTCGACCTTGCGCACGACCTCGCTTTGCGCATAGTCCAGCATTTTTACGTTGTAGCAATGCGCATCCCTCTTTCCCTTGGAGGCGTGCTTTTTTCTGCGCTTCTTTGGGGAGAGCAGCTCGTCGATGGCGTTTGTGGTGAGCTTTCTCTTTTCGAGAAGGGAATAGTCGTTATAGATCGAATTGGAGAGAGGGAAGCGTCCGAGCACGGCGCCGTAGCGCACGGAAAGGCCGTTGTGCTTCGTATCGGGCTCCTTGAATCGCTGATAGTTGTAGATATTTCTCGAATTGGTGCTTTCGATCTTGATGCCGGCGGCCTCGAGATAGGTGACGACGGCCTTCACCGAGCTGAGATTATCGAGCGAATCGAACTCCAGCTCCAGCTGATCGATGGGCAGCTTTTTCGACTGCGCGTAAGCAAGCACCAGCGCGGGATTGATGCGGATCTTTTCGTTTTCGTTGATAAAGATCTGCACGTTGCCCTCGTCGGGCATATCGATGCGCGCGGGGATAAGCAGAAGCGGTGCCTTGATCAGCGTCTTGGCGCCGCCGTAGGAAAGCGTGCCGAAAACGAAGGGATAGCCGATATAAAGCTCGTAGCGGCCGGTCTCCTTCTCGATCTCCTCGATCTCGCGCTTAAGCTCCTTGAGCTTGCCGATCTCGTTTTCCATTGCGTGCGCGCTCTCGTCACGTGCGATCTTCTCGTTTTTCAGCCGCGCCTTTCTTGCATCCTCGTCGGAAAGCCCGTCGAGCGCGACCGATCTTTTGCGGATCCCCTCGTCAACGCCGAGGTTATCCAGCAGCTCGCGCTTTTCTTTCTGCGAAATAAGAGAGAGGGGGAAGCGGTTGTGCGAAAAAATAAACTCGTTGAATTCCGCGATCTTTTCCTCGCGACCTTCAAAGATCCTGCCGATATCGTAAGCGCCCTTACGCACGATATTCTTGAGGTACAGGCACTTATTGTTGCCGCTGATCTCGATCAGCCGCTCCTTGTAATAAGTGTAAATGCTTTTTGCCATGCGCGCTCCTCCTTTCTGCGGTATGTCGGAAAAAAGTTCCAACAAAAGGTTACATTATATCTCAATAATTATATCACGCTCCCGAAAAAAAATCAAGATTTTTCTAAAAAAACAAAAGAAAATCTTTTCCTGCTTTTTTCGTCGCGGTGCGCGAAGCGGTGAAAGGAGGGGCCAATTGTGCAAACACCACAAAATTTGCCGATAAAATTTGCCATATTGACAGATTGATTTTTTATAATTTTAATGTTATAATAGGTATGTATAAAAATATAAATCCGACAGATTTTTTTGAAGGAGAATTCGAATGAAGAACTTTAAGAAACTCACCATCCTCTTGCTGTCGCTCGTGATGGCGTTTTCCTGCCTCGCTGTCTTTGCATTCGCTGCAAATGACGAGGATGCGAAGATCGCACAGATCGGCGCTCTGATCGAGTATTATAACGAAGAGGGAATCTACGTCTGCGATGCCTTTGACGGCGCAAGCGCGGGCGGTGCTCTTACTTTTGCGGAGGAGTCTGCAGGCGAGTATGCGACTATGGGCGGTAAGACCGTGTATAGCGCAACGCTGGACGGTAAGAACGTGCTTTTCTCCCCCGAGATCCAGGTTTCCGACGATGCCAAGAATGTTGCTGTCGTTTACAGCTTCTGCGTGACCGCGGGTGCCGGGGCAGATAAGGGTTATCTTGCTCTTGAGTTCTCCGGTTCTTCGCAGACGGTGGATTCCACCGACGCGCAGAGCGTTCTTGTTTTTGATTATAATGAAGGAAAGGCTTACTTTGCCGCAATGGATGCAGGCAATATCCTTTCTTCTCAGGAGATCGCCGGCCTCGTTCCCGAGAGCGGCGCGTGGTACACCCTCTCTATGATTTACAACGTATCGGCGAATACCTTCAAGGGTGAGGTCGAGAAGGAAGGCGGCGAGGCGTTTGGCTTCGAGTATTATCTCGAGGGCATTGCAAGCCTTACCACGCTTCAGCTCCGCAGCCGCAACCTTGGCAACGCCGGTGTTACCGTAGCCTGGGATACTCTCGAGGTCTACGAGGGCTCCTTCATCCGCTCCAACCTTGCGGGTGAGAGACAGAAGGCTCTCGATGCAAAGCTTCTTGCTTATATGCAGGAGTATGAGACCGCTTCCGATGCGGTGAAGGCTGCGATCGTTAAGGCGGTGGACGATCTGCTGGCTCTCGGCTATGTGCCCGCGCCCGGCTCCGAGACCGAGACGTTCTTCAACGAAGAGTTCAAGGCCGAGCTTGTGGATTATCACTGGGCTACCTTCGCAGAGAAGGTAAGCGCCTTCGATGCAAGCATGAAGTTTGACGCGCGTTATGCCGCTCTTGTGGATGCTAAGGCGATCGACGCCGCATTCCCCGCAAGACCCGCCGGTGTTTCCGAGGCGTTCTACAACGAGATCGTTTCCGCATATACTGCAGAGGCAGAGGCTCTTGCAGTGATCGAGCAGTACGCGAAGGTGCTGATCGGTATGGTTTCCTTCGATGTTGAGCACTGCGATTACGCGTCTCTTCTTGGCTGGCTGCTCAATTTTGAGGAGGCAAGAGAGTCTCTTCTCAGACAGGACGGATCCTACGACGATACATACTTCGGTCTGCCTTACGCCATCGATATTTACGAGGCTGCGCTTGACAGATTTGCTTCTATGAAGAAGTCCGCGCTTGACTTTATCGCGGCGGTTGACGCGATGCAGAACGTTGCGGGTGCAAACTTCGGTGATATGTTCACCGCATATAACACCGCACTTGAGATCATGTCCTCTGCCGAGTTTGCGAACATCCGTGACTACTACTTCGCCGATCTTACCTTTACCGAGGACGGTGAGTACGTGATCTATGACGGCCGTGCTTGCAAGATCGAGTCTGTTGCGGCAGACGGCAAGAGTGCCGTGATCACCATCAACTATATGCCTTACACCGCGACCCTCTCGAACTACACGCTGATCCTTGAGGGCGAGGGTATGAGGATCGTATTTGAAACGCTTGACGGCTCGGGCACCGATCTTGAGGGAAGTTGGCAGGTAGCGGACACCGTTCTGGGCGCATGCGATCTCTTTGAGCTTCGCCGCGGTCACATCGAGACGGGCTCCGCGGCATGCAAGAGCCTGATCTCCGAGATCAGCACCGCGCTTCTTGCAAAGGGCTATGACGTTCGCGTTGAAAAGCGTGACGGCGTGCTTGCTCTGTTTGCCGATATCCGCTATAAGTTCGAGGAGAAAGGTATCTACTACGGCTATGCAGGCGTAGCAGAGGCACTTGCTTCCTTTGATGCATTCTGCGCAAAGATCGATGCCGATAAGGCGAATGCCGATGCGTTCATCGCTCTCGTGCAGGAGCTTAAGACCGCTACCACCTATGCAGAGATCAAGGCTCTGATCGAGGAGCTTGAGCCTCTGTCCGTTGTCGGTAACGTTGAGGGCTATAAGAACGAGATCTCTACCGTTATCGAGGCAAACGATATCTACATCGTGAATAAGGCGATCGTGGATGAGGCCGAGGGCAACGCCCGTATCTTCATCGGTAAGGTGAACGAGGCCGTTGCGGCAGACGATCTTCCTACCCGTCTTGCAAAGCTGCGTGAGGCACAGAAGCTTTTCGGCAAGCTTGAGGATGCCGCTACCGGCGTGACCGAGGCGAAGGAGACCTTCGCTGCCGAGAAGGCAAGCTACCTTGCGGATGCCGCTGCAATGAACGAGTCTGCGAAGGAGCAGGGCGAGAAGCTTGTCGGCATCGCGCTCTCCAACGTTAAGTTCGCCGCTCCCCAGAAGCTTGTGTTCATCGTCAAGAAGGTTTACGAGCTGTAATTTAACCGTTAATTATAAAGCAAGGGGCTGCCGCTTATGTGGCAGCCCCTTCGTAAAGGAGACACTGTATTTATGAAATCGTACCAGGAGACCTTGGCATCCGTCGGAAAGCAGCTGGCGGACCGTGCGGCGAAGGAATATAAAATGCATCACAATGCCGCCGTCAGCGTGCCGAGCCGCAAGGAGGTCATTTCCATCATCAAGGATCTGCAGAGCCTGATGTTCCCTTCCTATTATCAAAGAGAAGAGAATCGCATCAAGAGCAGGGAAGAGATCCTCTACGCCGTTTTTCACGCGCTGAAGCGCCAGATCGGCGCATCCTTCTCCTTAGAGGATAAGAACAGCGTTGTAGATACCGAGGCGATGGCGCTTGCTCTTCTTGAAAAGCTTCCCTCGATCCAGGATACCCTGCATAAGGATATCGACGCGCTTTACGAGGGGGATCCGGCGGCAAAGAGCCGCGAGGAGGTCGTGCTTTCCTATCCGGGCTTCTACGCGATCTCCATTTTCCGTATCGCGCATGAGCTTTACCTTCTCGGCATTCCGTACCTTCCGAGAATGATGACCGAGTTTGCACACGAAAAGACGGGTATCGATATCCACGCGGGCGCGACGATCGGCGATTATTTCTTTATTGACCACGGCACGGGTATCGTTATTGGCGAGACCACCGTGATCGGCGAGCACGTGAAGCTCTACCAGGGCGTGACTCTCGGTGCGAAGAGCTTTGAGCTGGATGAGAACGGCAATCCCGTCAAGGGCATCAAGCGCCACCCCAATATCGGAAACGGCGTTATCATCTACGCCAATGCAACGATCCTTGGCGGCCGTACCTTTATCGGAGACCGCTGCGTGATCGGTGCCAACGTATGGCTCACTCATTCTGTGGAAGCAGGCAAGACCATTGCCTATAATGAAAAGTAAAATGAAGAAAAAAACGATCTTCTGCTACAAGGGCTTCGTGATGAAGGCGATCAGCTTTTCGATCGACGACGGAAATCTCCCGATGGATGAGAAGCTGATGCAGATCCTTCGTCCCTACGGCATCCGCGGCACCTTTAATCTGACGAATACGGAAAAGCTCTCGCCCGAGCAGTACCGTGCCTTTTACGCAGGGCACGGCATTGCCAACCATTGCAAGGGGCATCCGATGGTCTTTGTCCCGGGAAAGGAATATAAATTCTCCCCCGAGGCTCTGACCGAGGAGAATGCGGATGAATCTCTTCTGTATCCCACGGCAGATCCGCGCGTATTCCATATGTATCCCTACAGGTGGCGCACCTATACCGATCGCGAGACCTACTATGCCTTCTCGGAGGAGTCGCGCGAGGCGCTTCTCTCGGTATTCGGCGAGTCAGCGGTCAAGGATTTTGTCTGGCCGCACGGTCAGCAGGCGGATCCCGCTTTGCACGAAATGCTCAAAAAGCGCTATCGCTCGATACGTAAAACGGGCAGCCTCTTGGATACCACGGGCTTTTCCTTGCCTACGGATCTGCACGCGTGGACCTATAATGCCGTGCACGATAACCTCCTTTCTGCCGCCGCGCTCTACGAGGCGTATCCCGATGACGGAGAGCTGAAGCTCTTCTGCTTTGGCGTGCATTCTGTGGATTATGAGAAAAGCGGTCGGTGGGAGGATCTCCGCCTCTTTGGCGAGCGGATGGGAAATCGCCCCGAAAAGTATTGGTACGCGCCCATCGGCGAGATCTTCGACTATAAGGAGGCCGTGGAGGCGGTCACCGTGTCGGAGGATAGGATCGAAAATCCGACGGATACCGAGATCTATATGCTTTTGGACGGTGAAAGGATAACTCTTATGCCTCACAGCGCGCTCCGCATATAAAAAACGCTTTGCAGATCTTACTGCAAAGCGCTTTTTTATTCATTGTCAGATAATTTTCCCGCGTCGGGATAGCGGCCGTGCAGAGCAAAGCCGTCCACCTCGCTTTTGCACATCGCGTGAAAGATGCGGTGGCGAAGCCCCTCGTTGTCGCGCTCCAGCGTATGCAGAAGCTGCTTCATTTTTTCTCTTTCCGTTGCATGGTCCTCGGGGCAGAGGCTCTCCGTGACGGGCAGTGCCTGTCGCCTCGCGAAATATCGTACGTCCTTTTCCTGCGCGTAGATCAGCGGGCGGATCAGGGTGATCCTTCGGTTGGAAAGATAGGATTTCGGGGAGAAGCAGCCGATGCGTCCCTCGAAAAAGAGATTCATCATAAAGGTCTCTACGGCATCGTCGTAATGATGCCCGAGCGCAACCTTGTTGCATCCGGCGTTCACCGCCGCGGCGTGCAGGCTGCCTCTGCGCATTTTCGCGCAAAGCGAGCAGGGATTGGATTCGCGTCTCACGTCAAAAATGATCTTTGCGATCTCGGTCCTTTCGATGATATATTTGACCTTCAGCTCGTCGCAAAGCGCTTGAACGCCGCAGTAATCCGCACCCTCGAAGCCCATATCCACCGTGATGGCGACGACCTCGAATTTTTTCGGATAAAAGAGCCTGAGCCTTGCGAGTGCAGATAGCAGCGCGAGCGAATCCTTGCCGCCGCTGACGCCGACGGCGATCCTGTCACCCTCGTCGATCATCTCATAATCATCGACCGCGCGTCTGACGAAGCTGAGCAGTCGTTTTACTTCATTCATTGGGGTAGCAAACCTCCGATATTTGCATAGAATAATAACGATACCATAGGCGAAGGAGAAGGAAAATGGCAATCAAGATCTATATTGACCAGGGCCATAATCCCACGGGCTTTAATACGGGCGCAGAGGGAAACGGTTATTTCGAGCAGGATATCACCTATCGCGTGGGCAGGCTTCTGTACGAGCGCCTGGCGGCGAATCCTGCATTTGAAGCAAGGCTGTCCCGCCCCACGGAGGGAACGATCCTCGGTACGTCAAATAACTCGAGCCTGCGAGTGCGTGTTGAACAGGCGAATGCCTACGGCGCGGATCTGTTTATCTCGATCCATACGAACGCGGCGGAGAGTCCGAGCGCGACCGGCACGGAGGCGCTGGTGTATTCGCCCGCATCTACGGTCGCCGTAGACGTTGCGGATAATATCCTGAGACAGCTGACGCTTCAGACGGGGCTGCGAAATCGCGGTATCGTCTACCGCCCGGGACTCTACGTGCTCAGGCGAACGCGTATGCCCGCCGTGCTCGTGGAGCTTGGCTTTATCACGAATCCGCGCGATGCGGATCTGATGGTGAACAGCCCCTCGCTCTTTGCCGAGGGCATATACAGAGGGATCCTTGCCTATTACGGCTTACTTTAAGCGGATCTCGTCGAGCGAGAGATAACCGTTTGCCGCCTCGGGGCTGGTTGCAACGAATTCGTAGGAAGCGCCGCAGTCGGGGCAAAAGACCTGAATGCCATCGTCGGTAAAGCGGAAATCGTAAGAGCCGCGTCCGCAAGGGCAGGTGGCCTTTCCGTCCGCCTCAAGCTCTCGGACGAGGAAGCGGATCGTATCGTAGACCGCGGGATCGGGAAGGATCTCGTCGTCGTTCATATCCTGCGGCTGAATGTCGGAGAGCGAGTCTGCCTCAAAGGCGCCAAGCAGGGTGGAGAGCTTCTCGCTTTCCTTGCCTGCCGCCTCATCCAGCGGCTCCTTTTCGCCCATCATCGCCACGGTAATATCGGGACTGTATGGGCAACCGAGCGTAAAAAGCTCTCTTTCAAGCAGCAGCGTCGGTGCAAGCGTGTAGTTGTGCGCGCGCTTGCAGATCGGGCAGGGAACCGAGAGGTTCACCTTGCCGTTTTGCGTTACGATATCGGCGTAGGACTTACCGCAGGAGCAGCGCAGGCGGCAAAGATCGCCCGAAAGCGCAAATCTGCCGATCAGGGAAAGCACACCCTCTCCGCAATCGGGACAACGGTAGGAAAAATATTTTTCTTTCATTTTCGCTCGCTTTCGTTATTGGATGGGATAGATCTCGGTGCAGCCGGCAAAGGGGCGCATCGTGCTCTCTGCGATCTCTCTTGCCTTTTCCTCACCGTAAAGCACGCGCACGAGCTCAATGCCGAATTCGAAGGCAACGCCCATCCCCTTTGCGGTGGTCACGCATCCGTCGGTCACGACACCGGCGTCGGAAGAAACGGTCGCGCCGCGAAGCTCCCCCTCAAAGCCGGGGTAGCAAACGGCGTGCTTTCCTTCGAGGATGCCGCGCTTGCCGAGCACGAAGGGGGCGGCGCAGATGGCGGCCAGACGGCCGCCCTTTTTTTGCACCTCGGCGATCGCCTTGTCAACGAAGGGGGAGGCGTCAAGATTTTTTGATCCGGGCATACCCCCGGGAAGGATCAGCATATCGGGAAGCGCGGGGTCCGCCTCGGTGTCCGTAAGATCGCAGCTAACGGCGATCCCGTGAGAGCCGATCGCGGTCGCCTTGCCGATACCGACCGTCACAACCTTTGCACCCGCGCGGCGTAAAAGATCCAGGGGCGTGAGCGCCTCGACCTCCTCGAAGCCGTCTGCAAGACACATATAGATCATAATCATTTTCCTTTCATTTGCGGTCGCGCATCAGTCAAGGTCGCGGCGCGCAAGCATTTCATGCCACTCGTCCATCGTGATCAGCACCTCACGCGGCTTCGGTCCGTTCGCTTCGCCGACGATGCCGAGCGACTCCATCACGTCGATGTATTTTGCCGCCTTGCCGTATCCGATCGAGAGCTTTCTCTGGATCAGCGAGGTAGCGATCTTCTGGTTTTTGATAGCAACGTCCACGGCATCGAGGAACTTCTGGTCGTTGAGGTAGCCCTCGCCGCCGCTCTCGCCGTCCTCGTCATCCATATCGTCGCTATCCTTCTTCTTCGAGCACTTCTTGGCGGCGCGGTTGATGTCCTCGATCGCCTGCTCGTCGTAGGAATTGCCCTTGTTCTGCTTTTTAAGGAATTCCATTACGGCTTCCACCTCGCCGTCGGTAACGAACGCGCCCTGTACGCGGATCGGATCGGAAAGACCGACCGGGTGGAAGAGCATATCACCGTTGTTCAGAAGCTTCTCCGCGCCCGCTCTCTCAAGGATCGTACGCGAGTCCACGCTTGCGGAAACCTTGCAGGAGATACGGGAGGGGATGTTCGCCTTGATAACGCCCGTGATGACGTTAACGGAGGGACGCTGCGTACCGATGATCAGATGGATACCGGCGGCACGCGCCTTCTGTGCGATGCTCATGATCAGGTTTTCGACAGGGTCGCGCACCTGGATCATAAGGTCGTTCAGCTCGTCGATAACGATAACGATCTTGGGCATCGGCTCGCCGAGAGAAGGGTCGTCCTTCACCTTGGCGTTGTACGCCTCGATGTTACGAACGCAGAGCTTCTCGATCATATCGTAGCGCTTTTCCATCTGCTCCACCGCCCACATCAGCGCACCGGCGGCCTGCTTCGGATCGGTAACCACGGGGATCAGCAGATGGGGGATGCCGTTATACACGTTGAACTCGACCTTCTTCGGGTCAACGAGAATGAGCTTAACCTCGTCGGGACGTGCCTTATAGAGCATACTGATAAGGATCGCGTTGATACAAACCGACTTACCCATACCGGTCGCACCCGCAACCAGCACGTGGGGCATCTTCGCAATGTCGCCGAACACGGGATTTCCCGTAACGTCCTTACCGATGCAAACGCTCGTCTTGCTCGGCTTGGAGAGAAATTCCTCACTCTCGATCAGATCGCGCAGGCGCACGGTCTGGGGCTTCTTGTTCGGGATCTCAAAGCCGATGGCGCTTCGCTCGGGAATACTCTCCATGCGCACGCCCTTGGCAGCGAGAGCCATACAAATATCGTCAAAGAGGTTGGTGATCGCGTTGGATTTGATGCCCTTGGCAGGCACGACCTCGTAGCGTGTGACACGGGGACCGCGATCCACGCCCTTGATGGATGCCGTCACGTTGAAGGAGGCAAGCGCGTCGATCAGCTTTTCCTGCCTCTCCTGGATCTCGGCAAGCACACCCTCGTCCACCTCGTCCGAGCCCTTGGTCAGCAGCTCGAGGGAGGGAAGCTTGTAATCCGAATAGTCGGGGCGCAGCTCCTTCGTAAGCACGGAGGGCGCAGGTGCGCTCTCTCTTTCGCGGAAGCTGTTGAAGGCGGCGCTCACGTCGGTCGCGTTATCAAAGGGGGGCGCATCCTCCTCGTCCTCCGCATCGAGAATGGCAGCATCCTCTTCGGTCACCGCGGGGGCGTTTATATTTTCTGCCGCCTCTTCTCTTAAGAAGGTGAAGCGGTTTCTGTATTCGAGCACCTCGGGATTCTGCTGCTCGGGCGGGATGGGCGTCGGCTCATCCGCCTCCGCCTCCTCGGGCGGCATCGAAAAGATCGGCTCGCGCTCCACGGTCAGAGACTCCGCCGCATTTTCGGCGCGCTCGGCGGTGATGGGCGGCTCGGGAGAGAAGGGCTTGAACTGTGCCGCTGTCTGCTCCGTTCTTTCCTCGGTGCGAGCGGTGTTATATTCCTTTGTCACAGGTGCTTCTCCAAAGGAGAATTCCATCGCGCGAGGCTGCGCGGGTGCATCCGCGGGCACCTGCAGGGAGGGCTCCTGTGTCTGCGCTCCTGCATACTGTGTGCCGTAAGCGGGCGGAGCGTACGCGGGTGCGGGTGCGGGCTGATACGGATTCTGCACGTAAGGATTTGGCTGTACGTAAGGATTCTGCGGCGGATAGGGGGCAGGCTGCGCATAGCCGCCCATCGGCGCGTAAGGATTCTGGGGATAGGGATTCGTATACGCGGGTGCCTGTCCGTAGGCAGGGGGCGCGTAGGGGCTCGGCTGCACGTAAGGATTCTGCGGCACGTACGCGGGATTCTGTACAGGGGGCTGCTGATACTGCGGCGCAGGTGCGGGATTGTAGCTCTGCATAGGTGCGGGCGCAGGCTCTGCGGCAGGCGCCGCCTTTTCAATGCGCGCGGTCATCTCCTCGCTCACGCGCGGTGCACCCGCATTCATCGACATCGGCGTCGCTTCGTGGAATTCCACGGTCTTTCTCTGTTCCTCGGCCGTCACGGTACGCGCGGGTGCTTCCGGGGCATCCTCGGGTGCATAGGTCACGGTCGTGGCGGCAAAGGGGGTCTGGGCTTCGGTGTGCTCCTCGCTCCTTGTCTGCTCGGCAGCCTCCTTGGCAGCCTCCTGTGCCGCCTTGGCAGCCTCAAACTGCTGCCGTCTTTCCGCCATCTGCCTCTCGCGCTCCTCCATCATCTGCTTTTTCTTTTTCTCGAATTCGATGGCGCGCAGGCGTCTCTCGGCCTCCTCGGGCGTGGAGGGAATGGCATCCTCCTCCGTCTTGAAGGCGTTATTTTCCATTTCTGCGGCGCGGCTGGAGCGCTTGGAGGCAAGCGACTCGTTCATTGCAATGTTGAAGGGGTCGAATTCCTTCGTGAAAACAGCATCCGCATTGTCCTCGACCGTGGGCGTATAGGCCGCCTGCGGCGTTTCGGGGGCGTTCCTTTCCTTGAAGGGTGTATCGTAGATCACGCTCTCGGGCGCGGGACGCTCGGAGCGCAGGGGCGTGTTGAGGATCTCGGCATCCGCTCTCGCGGCGCTCTGCGCGCTCTGCTGCGCATAGGATGCCTCCTCCGCTGCACGGAAGCTCCTCTCGGCGTTCTCCTTCTGTGCGCTCTTCGGATATACGCGCTCGTGCAGGGTGGGATTCTCCTCTAAGGAGCGGCGGCTTTTGACCTCCAGAATGCCAAGCTCGGGAATGGAAAGCTCCTGCATTCCGTTATCCACGGCGAAATAATCGTCGTTGGAAAGCTCCTCTCCGATCTCCTTCATCGCCTTATTCTTCTTGTTCTCCTTAGCCTCGGCACCCTTTTTCTTGATGTGAAGCACTCTTTTTTCGATAAAAGAGAAGAAGGTCATAATAGCGGTCAGAAGCTTCAGTCCGAGAATGGCGAACGCATTTTTTCCCTTGCCGAAAAAATAGGTGACGTAAAGCGCGAGCACCGCCACGGTGAGGATCACGACGCCGACGGGGCCGATGATCTTGATCAGACAGTAGGCAACGATGCTGCCGATCAGGCCTGCGCCGCTTTTGCCGTCGGTGAAATACTTGCCGAAGGTGAAGGGAAGCTCCTGCCCCCAGTAACGGATCACGTAGATCAGCGTGGAGATGCCGACCACGGTGATGATCGAAAAGATCAGTCGCGTCATACGCCTCTTATGATGCAGATCGGCGTAGTAAAAGACGCCGTGCAGGGCGATAAGAAGGGGAAGGGCGTACGCCGCATAGGAAAAGAAGCCGAGGAGCAGCCCCGAGATCAGCTTGCCGACGGCGCCTGTGCCCTGCGTCATAAAGCAGAGCGTCAGAAATATCGCCAGCGCAAAGAGCAGGATCGGAACGCCGCGCGCAAAGCCCGTGGGGATCGGGATCTGCGTCGGTCTCTTCTCGGTCTTGGGAGCTTCGTTATTTGTATTTA
This sequence comes from Clostridia bacterium, assembly GCA_017938425.1. Classification (GTDB taxonomy): domain Bacteria; phylum Bacillota; class Clostridia; order Oscillospirales; family CAG-272; genus UBA1740. The sequence continues at coordinate 27,722 of JAGBBQ010000054.1, forward strand.
TATTACGGTCGTTACCCGTGTTGTTCTCAGTCATTCTTTCTCTCCTCGCGAATTTATAATACTACATAATATATTATATAAAAAAATAAGCGTGATTGCAAGACCCTGACACAAAAATATTTTTAAAAAATATTTTACGATTTGAAAAACGCGAAAAAGGGTGAATATATATTGACAAAAGGGGGGATTTCTGCTAAAATAATAGAGAATATAATAGCGGGGAATATCCCCAAGACGGAGGCACTATGAAGATCTATAACTCCCTGACAAGAACCAGAGATGAGTTTATACCCAACGAGGCGGGCAAGGTGGCAATGTACACCTGCGGCCCCACGGTCTATCACTATGCGCACATCGGCAACCTGCGCTCCTATATTATGGAGGATGTGCTGGAAAAGTATCTTTCCTACGCGGGCTACGACGTGAAGCGCGTTATGAACATCACGGACGTCGGGCATCTGACCAGCGATGCGGATACCGGCGAGGATAAGATGCTCAAGGGCGCGCAGAGAGAGAAGAAGACGGTTATGGAGATCGCGAAGTTCTATACCGACGCGTTCTTTGCCGATTGCGAGAAGCTTCGCATCAAGAAGCCCGAGATCGTCGAGCCTGCAACGGGCTGCATTCCCGAGTTCATTAAGATGATCGAGCAGCTGCTCGAGAAGGGCTATGCGTACGCCGCGGGCGGCAATATCTATTTCGATACCTCGAAGCTTGAAAAATATTACGTATTCAACGACTTTAACGAGGAGGATCTCGAGGTCGGCGTGCGTGACAGCGTGGAGGAGGATACCAATAAGCGCAATAAGGCGGACTTCGTGCTTTGGTTCACCAAGTCCAAGTTCGAGGATCAGGAGCTGAAGTGGGAGTCCCCCTTCGGTCTCGGCTATCCCGGCTGGCATATCGAGTGCTCCTGCATTGCCAGAAAGCATCTCGGCGAGTATCTGGATATCCATTGCGGCGGTATCGACAATGCGTTCCCGCACCATACCAACGAGATCGCGCAGAGCGAGAGCACCTTCGGCCATAAGTGGTGCAACTATTGGTTCCACGTGCATCACCTCAATACCGCGGGCGGCAAGATGAGTAAGTCCAAGGGCGAGTTTCTGACGGTCTCTCTGCTGGAGGAGAAGGGCTACGATCCGCTTTGCTACCGTCTTTTCTGCCTGCAGTCTCACTACCGTAAGAATCTTGTGTTCTCCTGGGAGAACCTTGATAATGCCGCCGTTGCATACCGCAAGCTCGTCAACCGCATCGCCGCGCTGAAGGACGAGGGGGAGATGGACGAGGCGGCATTCGCCGAGGCAAAAGCGAGATTCTGCGAGGCTCTCGATAACGATATGAATACCTCTCTCGCCGTCACGGCGCTGTATGACGTATTCAAGATGAAGACCTCGGATAAGACCAAGCTTGCCCTGATCGCGGATTTTGACCGCGTTCTGAGCCTTGACCTTATCGCCGCTGCCGCAAAGGCAAGAAAGCCCGAGGCCGCCGCACCCGCGGAGGCAGACGTTTCGGATGAGCTTCGCGCTTATATCGAGGCGCAGATCGAGGCGCGCCGTGCCGCGAAGGCGGAGAAGAACTACGCGGAGGCGGACCGCATCCGCGTCGCGCTTGCCGAGCAGGGCATCACCCTGATCGACACCAAAGAGGGCACGCGCTTTACCGTAGCAAAATAATTATTGTATTAAAAAAAGAAGGAGGCTCGCCGTGTACGATAACGCAAAAGCCATAACCGCATACCTGCACGGTGACAGGGAGGGTGCCGCCGCGATGTTCCTTGAGGGAGCGCGCGAGGGCGACATCTTCGGCGCATTCAACTATGCGTGGTGCCTTTGGCGCGGCGTGGGTGTTTCGCCGGATGCAAAGGCGGCCAGATCCTTCTTCGGCTTTGCCTCGGAGCTTTCCGGGGGCGATGCGCATTATAATCTCGCCATTCTCCATATGCACGGAGAGGGCGGCAGGGTGGATTACCGCAAGGCGTTTTCTCATATGCAAACGGCAGCGGAGCTCGGCTGCGTGGAGGCAATGCTGTATCTCGGTAACGCATACACCACGGGTACGCTCTTTGAGCCGGATATCATCGGCATCAGCCGCATCCCCTTCCATACCGCGGAATACCGCAGCTCTGCCTTCTATCTGGAAGGAAGCGTCGAGGATGCACAGGCAGACGAGGAGGCGCGCGTGCGTATCGTCAGCGCCGATGCGAGTGAGGCATTCTATTGGTTCTCCCGCGCCGCACACCACGATCCCACCTATGCCGAGGCACTTGTGGCGAAGGGGCAGTTTCTGTATGCAAAATGCTATCTTGACGGCTTCGGCACGGAATATAACCGTGAGCGCGGCCTGAAGATCATGCTCCTCGCGGGAGCAAACGGCTCTCCCGAGGCGGCAGGCTTTCTTGCCGAGCAGGGCGTGCCGATGGCACTGCTGGAGGACGTTCGTAAAAAAAGAAGACAGTAAATATAAAAATGAGGGAGGTACGGGTATCGCGCAGTGCTGCGGATGCTTCGCGCCTCCCTTTTTTACGGAGGAAAATATGAGGATCGTCTATCTTCATGAAAACGAGACTCTGCGCTATGCCGCACAGGAGCTTTCAAGGTATTACGTGAGAATGACGGGGAACAGCGCACCCGAGATCTCGTATGCGGAAGCGCCCTGCGAGCGCGCGATCACACTCGGATTGCTCTCGGCGCTTTCGCGTCCCGCACAGGACGTCTCGGATCCCGTCCTTGAGGACGTGATCGATATTCGTGTGGAAAACGGCAAGGGCTTTATCGCAGGAAGCAACCGAAGGTCGGTGCTGATGGGCGTATACCGCTATCTGCGCGCCGCGGGCTGCCGCTTTATCCGTCCGGGTGAGGATGGGGAATACGTCCCGCAATGCGATCTGGATGCTTTTTCCTTTACCTACCGAAAAAAAGCGGATCATATCTTCCGCGGCGAATGCTGCGAGGGTGCGGTGTCCTACGAGCATATGCGCGATACGGTGTATTGGATGCCCAAGGTCGGTATGAATATGTTTATGATCGAGGGTCTTGTGCCCTACACCTATATGCATAAATGGTACGCGCACGTAGCGAATCTCAGGCTCAGCGAGGGTGCGATCACCGACCGTGATTTTCTGGTCGGCGAGATCGCGAAGCTTGAAAGGGATATCGTGAAGCTCGGTCTTCAGTTCCATAATGTCGGCCACGGCTGGATGTTCGAGCCCTTCGGTATCCATCACGGCCCGCCCTCACATGAGGCAACCCTGCCCGAGGATGCGAAGCAGTATCTCGCGCTGGTAAACGGCAAGCGGGATTTTTATCACAGCACCTTCCTCACGCATTTTTGCTATTCGAATCCCGAGGCAAGAAAAAAGCTGATCTCCTTCTGGCTCGATTACGCTAAGAAAAAGCCCTACGTAGACTTCTTTCACGTCTGGTTGGCTGACGGAAAAAATAACCATTGCGAGTGTGAGGCGTGCGTAAAGCGCGAGCCATCGGATTGGTATATCATATTCCTCAATGAGCTGGATGCGGCGCTTACAAGGGAAGGGATCGATGCAAAGCTCGTTCTGATCCTTTACGTGGATACCAACCGTCCGCCCGTGACGGAAAAGCTTTGCAATCCCGAGCGCTTCGTGCTTCTGTCGGCCTGCTCGATCGACTATAATATCGGCTATGAGGCGACCTCCTTTGAGGGCGAGATCCCGCCGTATGTTCGCAATCAGTATAAAAACCCCTCCGCCGCCCTTGCGCATCATTGGCGCAAGCAGTGGAAGGATGGCTTCGGAAAGAGCATACCCTCCTGCGTATACGAATACCGCTTCTATAACTTCACCTATAACGATATCGGCGGTATGCACCTTGCAGAGGGGGTGCACCGTGATATGAAGCGTATGCGGCTGATGGGCTTCGACGGCAATATGTCGGATCAGACCGTGCGCTCCTTCTTCCCGACGGCTCTGCCCATGTCCATCCTTGCCGAAACGCTCTTTGACGTGAATACCGATTACGAGAGCTTTGCCGAGGATCATTTTCGCCATGCCTTCGGCGCGGATGCCGACAAGGCGCGCGCGTATCTTGAAAAGATCAGCGAGATCTTTGATCCGCGCATTATGAACGCAAGCTACAGATCCGCAGGTGTGGAGGAGGACGGCATCGGCAATCAGTCGCAGCTGACGTTTGCATCCTGGAAAAATAACGAGGCATTCGCAAAGCGCCTTGATGAGATCCCCGCGATCCTCGACGCCTTTCTTCCTTACGTGGAGAAAAATGAAAGCGTCGGTCCCGCGGTGCATAGAAGATCCTGGTTCTATCTCCGTCATCACGTCTTTATGGTGCGTGCGCTTGCAAAGATCTATGCGGTCGGCGCACGTGGCGAGATCGAGCGCGCAAGGGAGCTGTATCTTGATCTTCACGAGGCGCTTTCGGAGAGGGAAATGGAGATCCACGAGGTGTTTGATCTCTTCCTATTTAACCGTGTTCATCGCCAAAAGCTCGATATCCCTCAACTGAATTATTACGTAAAATCCGCAAGAAATGTAAACTAATATATGCAAAAAGCGAAAAAACCAAGGTCGGACCAAAATCCCGCCTTGGTTTTTTATATACTGTAAGTGCATAGAAAAAAGAAAAAACAGCCTTGCTTTTTTTGAAGCAAGACCGTTTTTTGGTGCCGGTAGTCGGGGTCGAACCGACACGGTATCGCTACCACCGGATTTTGAGTCCGGCGCGTCTGCCAATTCCACCATACCGGCAAAAACTGCGGCCGCTTTTGCAACCACGTGGCATATTATACCATACCGAGGTGAAAAAATCAAGACATTTTCAAAAAAAAGCAAAAAAATTGCTTCGCTTATAAGAAAAATGCAAGAAAAAACAAAAATACCACTTGTATCCGAGAAAAATATATTGTATAATATTAAAATAAGATAAACGAAGGGAGGAAAGGATATGATGCCGATGGACGAGGTCTTTGCACCCTCGGAGGTCATAACGGATAATATTGCTCTGATCGAAAAGGAGCAGAGCCTTGCCGAGGAGAAAAGGATCTGCGAGCTCAGCGCGCTGGCGGATGAGGCTGCGGATCATCTTCTCTCGCTTGCCGAGGGCGGTATGCCGACCGTCGATGCGCTTTCGCTTCTTTCCTTCGATACGGAGCGCGCGCCCGCGCTGCACGATAACGCAATGGAAGCGAGCGGCAAGCATCTCGCGTTCCACGCAGGGCTTCTTTCCTCGCTTGACCGCACGGTGCTTTGCTCCCTGCTTTACGAGGCGCTGAAAAAACGAGGGCTCTGTCCCACCGAGGCGGATTTTCTGCCCCCCGCCTCTTCACCCGAAACCTTTACGTACGTGAAGAACTTCTATGCGGACGAGGCGTACGATGTTTTTTCCGATGCCTTCTCCGATCCGCGCGTCTTTTACAGCGAAACGCTGCGGGATGCCGTTCTTGCCGTCTCCGAGGGCAGGGCGGGCTATTGCCTTCTCCCGCTGGAGGAGAAGGGCGGTACGCGCCTTGCAAGCGTATCCGAGCTTCTTTATAAAAGTGAGCTTCGCATCGCGTCGGTAACTCCCGTGTACGGCTACGGGGAGGAGAACGATCTCACCTACGCCCTGATCTCCCGCGGCTTTCTTATCCCCGAGCTTGGGAGTGACGTGGATCGCTATCTCGAGCTTCGCCTGCCCAAGGGCGCGGCGTCGCTTTCGGAGCTTCTTTTTGCTGCCGAGGCCTGCGGTGCGCAGGTTTTCCGCATCCATACGCAGCGCTCGGACGGTGGCGGTGAGCGGAGCACCCATTATTCTCTTGTTTTACGCACCGAGGGGCTGGATTTTACCACGCTTCTTATCTATCTTTCGGTTTTTGTCAAGGAATTTACGCCGATAGGCATATACGCAAGTCTTGAGTCTTAAAATATAAGGAGAATGTTATGAAGCATATCGAATACAAAACGAGCGGCACCTGCTCGCGCGCGATCGTCGTGGATATTGAGGATGGCGTGATCGCATCCTGCAAATTCGTTGGCGGCTGTATGGGCAATACCCAGGGCGTTGCGGCGCTCGTCAAGGGAATGAAGGTCGAGGAGGCGATCGAGCGCCTTTCGGGCATTCAGTGCGGCTTTCGCGGCACGTCCTGCCCTGATCAGCTCTCGCGTGCGCTGAAAAAGGCGCTTGCCGAATAATTTTTAGGAGATACTATGGAATTTTTTGAAAGGGAGTACCGCCGTTTTCTTGAAAGCGGTGTTCTGACGGAGGAGGAGCGTGCGCAGCTTCTCTCCATTGAAAACGATCGGGAGGCGAAGGCGCTTCGCTTCTCCTCGCCGATGGATTTCGGCACGGCAGGCCTTCGCTCCACGATGTATATGGGGCTTGGCTGTATGAACCGTCTCACCGTCGCGATGACGACGAAGGGGCTTGCCGCTCTTGTGAAAAAGGAAAAGGGTGAGGCACGCGGCGTCGTGATCGCCTATGACAGCCGCAACAATTCGAGCGCCTTTGCGCGTGTAAGTGCCGAGGTGCTGGCGTTTGCGGGCATCCGTGTGTATATTTTCAACGCCCTGCGCCCGACGCCGGAGCTTTCCTTTGCTCTGCGTCATCTCGGCGCGATCGCAGGCATCAATATCACCGCCTCGCACAATCCGAAGGAATACAACGGATACAAGGCGTATTGGGAGGACGGTGCCCAGCTCTCGCCCGAGCAGGCGGCGATCGTGAAGGAGGAGTCTCTCTGCTTTGACGTGCTGGATGACAGCGGCCGTATGCCGTACGGGGAGGCGCTTGCGAAGGGGCTTATCACCGAGCTTTGCGAGGATTTCGACGAGGAATACCTCGCCGCCGTGATGAAGACCGCCGTAGATGCCGATGCCGTGCGCGAGGTGGCAGACACGCTCCGCGTGGTATATACGCCCCTGCACGGTGCGGGCTGCCGTCTTGTTCCGCTCGTATTTGAGAGAATGGGACTTCGCCGGCTCTATACCGTGGATGCGCAGATGCAGCCCGACGGTGATTTTCCGACCGTGAAGAAGCCCAATCCCGAGTATGCGGAGGTTTTTAGGCTCGGCAGAGAGATCGCGGACCGCGTAGGCTCGGATCTGATCATAGCGACCGACCCGGATGCCGATCGCGTGGGCGTGATGGCAAGAAATAAGGAAGGTGCTTTCGTGACCGTCAGCGGCAACCGTATGGGCGCCTTGCTGCTCGATTATATCATCCGAAAGAAAAAGGAGCTCGGCACGCTTCCCGCGAAGCCTTACTGTGTAAAAAGCATCGTTTCCACCGATATGGCAAGCCGCATTGCCGCCGTGCACGGGATTACTCTGTACGACGTTCTGACGGGCTTTAAGTTTATCGGCGAGGTCATCAAAAACCAAGAAAAAGAGGGAAATGCCGAGGGCTTCCTGCTTGGCTTTGAGGAGAGCTACGGCTATCTTGGCGGCGCGTATGCGCGTGATAAGGATGCTGTGGAGGCGTCGATGCTGATCCTGGAGATGACCGCGGATTATAAGAAGCGCGGTATGACCCTGATCGATGCGCTCGATGCGCTCTTTGAGACCTACGGCCATTTTGGCGAGGGAATGACGGATATCTATATGGAGGGGCTCGACGGCATCGAAAAGCGCAAGGCGCTGATGCAGTCCTTAAGAAGCAAGCCCCCGAAGACGTTTGGCGGCTATGCGGTGCATAGGCTCGGAGACTATCTTGCGGGAACCTTCACCGACCTTGCGAGCGGCGAGAGAGAAGAAACGGGTCTGCCTTTCTCCGACGTGATCTGCTTCGTGCTCGAAAACGGAGATAAGATCATCGTCCGCCCCTCGGGCACGGAGCCGAAGGTGAAGCTCTATTTCCTTGCGAGCGGCGAGGATAGGGAGAGCCTTGATACCAAGCTTTCGGCATACAAAAGGGATGCGCTTTCTCTTGTGAATGAATCTTGAAATAAGAAGGAAAAAACAAAGTGACGGAAAAACAAAAGCATATCAGAAACTTTTCTATCATCGCGCATATCGACCACGGTAAGTCCACCTTAGCGGACCGCTTGCTTGAAAAAACGCAGACGGTCGCCTCGCGTGATATGGAGTCGCAGATCCTTGACAATATGGAGCTGGAAAAGGAACGCGGCATTACCATCAAGGCAAGAGCCGTCAAGCTCAATTATACGGCAAAGAACGGCGAGAGCTACGAGTTCAACCTGATCGATACCCCCGGGCACGTTGACTTCGGCTACGAGGTCTCGCGCTCTTTGCAGGCCTGCGAGGGCGCTCTGCTCGTCGTGGATGCCACGCAGGGCGTCGAGGCGCAAACGCTTGCCAACGCGTACCTCGCCATCGATAACGATCTCGAGATCCTTCCCGTCATCAATAAGATCGACCTTGCGAGTGCCGATGTAGAGCGCACGCGCTCCGAGATCGAGGATATCATCGGTATTCCCGCCGAGGACTGTCCCGCGATCTCTGCGAAAATGGGGCTGAATATCGAGGACGTGCTGGAACGGGTCGTCACAGAGATCCCCGCGCCCCTGGGAGATCCCGAGGCACCGCTGCGCTGCCTGATCTTCGATTCGCATTACGATCCGTATCTCGGCGTTGTTGTGTACATCCGCGTGGTGGACGGTACGGTGCGTGCGGGCGATCAGATCCGTCTTATGTCCTCGGGTGCCACCTTCGAGGTCTTTGAGGTCGGCACGCTGCAGCCCTTCGGTATGCAGAGGAGCGATTCGCTTTCCGCAGGCGAGGTCGGCTATATCACCGCCTCGATCAAGGCGGTCGGAGATACGCGCGTCGGTGATACCATCACCACGGTTCTTAGCGGCGCGACCGAGCCGCTCGAGGGCTTCCGCGAAGTACATCCGATGGTGTATTCGGGTATCTATCCCGCAGACGGTGCGAGATACGGCGATCTGCGTGAGGCGCTGGAGAAGCTGCAGCTGAACGACGCCTCGCTGGTATTCGAGCCCGAGACCTCGGTCGCGCTCGGCTTCGGCTTCCGCTGCGGCTTTCTCGGCCTTTTGCATATGGAGATCATCGAGGAGCGTCTGGAGAGGGAATTCAATCTCGATCTGATTACCACCGCCCCCTCGGTCATCTATCAGGTCAAGCTGCGCGGCGGCGAGACGGTGATGATCGATAACCCCTCGAAGTTCCCGAGCCCCGATGCGATCGATACGGCGTATGAGCCGATCATGAAGGCGACCATTATCACTCCCACGGGCTACGTCGGCGGCATTATGGATCTTTGCCAGGACCGCCGCGGCAGCTTCATTGATATGAAGTACATCGATACCGAGCGTGTGGAGCTGCATTACGAATTGCCCTTAAACGAGATCATATACGACTTTTTCGATGCGCTGAAGAGCCGCTCGAAGGGCTATGCCTCGCTTGACTATGAGCTGAAGGACTATCAGCCCTCCCGCCTCGTCAAGCTTGATTTCCTTCTGAACGGCGAGCTTGTGGATGCGCTGTCCTTCATCGTGTTTGACGAAAGAGCCTACGGCCGCGCGAGAAAGATCGCGGAGAAGCTGAAGGAGAATATTCCGCGCCAGCTCTTCGAGATCCCGATCCAGGCCGCCATCGGCTCGAAGATCATCGCGAGAGAGACCGTCAAGGCCATGCGCAAGGACGTTCTTGCCAAGTGCTACGGCGGTGATATCACGCGTAAAAAGAAGCTGCTGGAAAAGCAGAAGGAGGGTAAAAAGAAGATGCGTAAGCTCGGTAGCGTAGAGGTAACGCCCGAGGCCTTTATGGCGGTTCTGAAGCTCGATGATGAATAAGGAACGCATCGGCCTGTATCTTCACGTCCCCTTCTGCGTGCAAAAATGCCGCTACTGTGATTTCTGCTCCTTTCCCGCAGGGGAAGCGCTGCGCGGTGACTACGTTGCGGCGCTGATCCGGGAGATCAAGGGTGCGCCCGAGGAGAAGAGAGAGGTCGATAGCATCTTCCTCGGCGGCGGCACGCCCTCGCTGCTTTCCTCGGAGGATTTTTCGCATATCTTCTCGGCGCTTTCCGAAAAATACCGCATCGCCCCCGATGCCGAGATCACCGTGGAGATGAACCCGGGAACGGTAACGGAGCAGAAGCTTCACCGTCTGCGCTCCCTCGGTGTCAACCGCGTGAGTATGGGGCTGCAGTCCGCGCAGAACGGCGAGCTTTCGATTCTCGGGCGCATCCATACCTATGAGGATTTTCTCGGGAGTCTTGCGCTCGTCAGAGTCTGCGGCTTCGAGAATATCAACGTGGATCTTATGTATGCGATCCCCTCGCAAACCGTAGAGAGCTACAGAGAAACGCTCGAAAGAGTGATCGCTCTGTCTCCCGCGCATATTTCCGCCTACAGCCTCATTCTGGAGGAGGGGACCCCCTTCTATCGGGAGAGGGAGAGCCTCGCGCTTCCCACGGAGGAAGAGGAGGAGCGGATGTATCTTCTCACCTGCGAGCTCTTAAAAAAAGCGGGCTATGCGCATTATGAGATATCGAATTACGCAAAGGAGGGGGCTGCCTGCCGTCATAACCTGCGCTATTGGCAGGGCGGCGATTATCTCGGCTTCGGTCTTGCCGCGCATTCTCTCTATAAGGGAAAGCGGCTTGCCCATACCGAGTCGCTCTCACGCTATCTTTGCGATCCCCTTACCTATGAGATCGAGGAGATAAGAGAACGGGCGGACGAGGCGGAGGAGTATATTATGCTTGGGCTTCGCACGTCGCAGGGGATTTCGCTCGGCGAATACCGCGCGCGCTTCGGCACCGACCTTCTTGCGCAGAAGCGGGAGCCGATCGCCCTCTTTTCATCGCACGGGCTTCTCGCGATCGAGGGGGACCGCCTTTTTCTCACCGAGCGCGGATTTTTTCTGTCCAACACCGTGCTTTGCGAGTTGATGTGAGGGAATATTTATTTACGGTATTGACTTTTTCCTTCGTATAAGGTAAAATAAAAATACAAACAATACTTACAGTAAGAATGGAGATAAAACAATGCAGGATAACGTAAACAAGGAGCTTGCACCCGACGAGGAGGAGGTAATCGTTTATACTCTGACCGATGAGGATACCGGTGAGGAGTGCGATTACGAGCTTCTTGCGGAGGCAGAGATCGACGGTCAGCTGTACTACGCGATGGCACCCGCAGATGACGAGGAGGCAGAGGAGTACGTCATTCTCCGTGTCAACGAGCAGGGTGAGGAGCTTATCTTCGAGAGCATCGACGATGACGATGAGTTCGATAAGGTAGAGGACTACTTTAACGATCTTTTCTTCAACGAGGTTGACTACGATAAGGAATAATCGAATTTTCAACCTGCGTGGTGCGTGATATTGCGGTATTTGGACCTACGCACTTATTTAGGGAATCCGGACTTCGGCTGACGGGATGCAGGTCTCCCGCCCGGGGCTGTCTTCGTACCCCCCGTAAGCGGACGTTGAAAGCGCAAAGCAG